>JAILFJ010000181.1 GCA_024697625.1 Oscillospiraceae bacterium | reverse complement strand
GTTATTGGGGCTCAGATACAGCACATAGTCCGCGCGCTTCGGCGGCTCGCGGAACACAAGGTTTCCCTTGATGTTGACTCTGCCGTCGGTGATCTGCGTCTCCATCGTGATCTTCCGGATATTCCATCTGGAGGTAATGGCCGGGGTAATATACTGCAGCTTGATATCCTCTTCCGACATCTGTTTTTTGTCCAGAATCACGCGGAATCCCTCCTTCCGGGCCGAATGATACAAAATTATTATATCATATGCACCGGAAAAACACAACGAAACGGCGATATCTCCGGGTCAGCGAACAAATTTATTTGTCCATCAAAATAACAAGCGATTCCTTCATTCCATAATAATCTGTGTTACACTGCACTTGTCGATAAAAAAGACTCAATCGAAAATCTTCGCAGAGATTAAACAATGAAAATGAAAGGGTGGCTATTAAGATGAACAGAACACTACACAGGCTTACGGCGCTGATCCTGAGCATGCTGACGCTTCTGGCATTTTCTGTGCCAGTGTACGCAGAAGGACACACCGGAGGGAACAAAATCGGCCTGATGCGATCCCTGTTTCAAAAACAGGATCCGGTCAACTCGTTTATGCAGTTGGTGAAAGGCGGCGAATATAAAAAAGCGATACAGATTTATCTTGATGAAGTTGACGGAAACTCGTACAGTGAGATGGAGTGCAGAGAACAGTTAGTCAACTACCTGGATGAAACCTGGGCTGGTTATCTGGCGGAAACAGTCAGCGAATCGAAGATGGAATCCGTCCTCCAGACGCTGGAAAAAATGGACTTGCAACTGGGGCTGCTGTGGGCTGAGATTCAGGCAATTCGATGGGTGTTTTCGGATATTGCACTTTCAAAAGCATATTATCAGGAAGGAATCCGAGAGCTTGAGGCGCATCATTATGAATACGCACTCGCAGCGTTTGACAGAGTCATCCCGGAAGACACAAAAAACTACGCAGATGCACTTGAGAAATTTGACCAGGCGGCGGAATACTATCTCGAAGAGATCACTCAGAGCATACACACGGCGATCCAGAATGGAGAGTATGATATTGCGGAGACGCTTCTGATCTCTGCCGAAGAAACTATCGGCTACTGGCATCCCGAGCTGCATATTCTGGAAAGTGAACTGTCGGATGCCCGATTTCAGGCGGAGATGATACAGTATGCGAAAAACAATGATTTCATCGGCATGAATGGTGCTTATCAGAAAGCACTGAATCAGGGTACTTCCATCCCGGCGGAGATTGCTTCTTTGTATACGGAGCTGCGTTCGAAATACCGTACAACGATCATTGAAAACTCGATCTCCGCTTACAAAGATCACGGTTCTGATGCAGCGCTGTCCATTATTCAGGATGGTCTCACCGTCCTGCCTGAAGACGAGGACTTGTTAAGATACGAGGAAAAATACCGTTCCTGTGTCACGATAAAACTGAAAGACAAGAAGACAAAAATGGTTTTTTCAGAGAGTAAGAAAGGTTTCAGTATCAATGGACAAAGATGGGACGACTACGGTAACGAGTATAGCGGATCCTTCCTGCTTCGGGGTTGTCGAGGGGACGAAAATCCCTATGTTGTAATGAGTCTGGACAGAAAGTATTCCCGCTTCAAAGCCGTGTGTTTTTCCAGTTCGCGAAATAATTTCGGCAGCCATGATCCAAGAAACTTTGGCCGTGCGGAACTTGTTATATATGCAGACGGCGTGGAAGTCTTTCACTCGAGAGCTGTTGACCGGGAAACGGAAGCTTTTGAATTTGAGTTGAATGTGACCGATGTGAAACTTCTGAAATTTGAGATTCACTGTCTGGACGAAGAGTACGCTCAGATCAATATCGCTGAAGGAGAGTTGTCCAAGGTTCTCTCCGATGCGGAACTGTATGACCGGTAAATCATCAACTGATGCCGAACTTTTCGGCAAGGTTTGCCTGCGTCACGCCCTGTTCTTTTCGGCATGATGCTATGAATATTCCGATTTTTAATCTGAACCACATCGGGCGCCTCATTTCGGAGAACAAAATAATCGCTGATTACCGAAATGAACACGAACAGGTGGTTGAGTTAACGAAAAACGGCGATATCTCCGGGTCAGGGAACAAAAAACGGCACAGTTTACATGACCGTAATCTGTGCCTTAATCGGTTTTCTGTTGATGGGGTGTTTCTGTAATCCGCCGTCTCAGTCTATCTTCGGGAGCTTCGCACGATAGAGGGCCAGCTCCTCATCCGTCGGGATGTAGTCGTCCATCAGGCCGTCGTGATACTTCTGGTATGCCACCAGGTCGAAGTATCCCGTTCCGGTGAGGCCGAAGAGGATGGTCTTCTCCTCGCCGGTCTCGCGGCAGCGCTTGGCCTCATCGAGGGCGACGCGGATGGCGTGAGAGCTCTCCGGTGCGGGCAGGATGCCTTCGACGCGGGCAAACTCCTCGGCCGCCTCGAACACCGAGGTCTGGGGGACGGAGACCGCCCGCATCAGTCCGTCGTCATAGAGCTGGGACAGAACGGGGCTCATCCCGTGGTAGCGCAGTCCGCCGGCGTGGTTGGGGGCCGGGATGAAGTCACAGCCGAGGGTGTACATCTTGGCGAGGGGGCAGACCATGCCGGTGTCGCAGAAGTCGTAGGCATAGACGCCGCGCGTCAGGCTGGGGCAGGAGGCGGGCTCGACGGCGACGATGTCATAATCCGCCTCGCCGCGGAGCTTCTCTCCCATGAAGGGGGCGATCAGGCCGCCCAGGTTGGAGCCGCCGCCGGCACAGCCGATAATCATGTCGGGCTTGATGCCGTATTTGTCCATCGCAGCCTTGACCTCGAGACCGATCACGGACTGATGCAGAAGCACCTGGTTCAGAACGCTGCCCAGCACGTACCGGTATCCGGGTGTCGAGGTCGCGACCTCGACCGCCTCCGAGATCGCGCAGCCGAGAGAGCCCGTGGTACCGGGGTGCTCCGCGAGGATCTTGCGGCCGATCTGGGTGGTGTCGGAGGGAGAGGGGACGACGGAGGCACCGTAGGTGCGCATGACCTCGCGGCGGAAGGGCTTCTGCTCGTAACTGACCTTGACCATATAGACCTTGCAGTCCAGACCGAGATAGCTGCAGGCCATGGAGAGCGCCGTGCCCCACTGACCGGCGCCGGTCTCGGTGGTGACGCCCTTCAGACCCTGATTCTTGGCATAGTAGGCCTGGGCGATGGCGGAATTCAGCTTATGGCTGCCGCTGGTGTTGTTGCCTTCGAATTTGTAATAGATCTTTGCCGGGGTCTGGAGCTTTTCCTCCAGGCAGTAGGCCCGTACGAGGGGGGAGGGCCGGTACATCTTATAGAAGTCGCGGATCTCCTGCGGAATCTCAAAAAACGCAGTGTCGTTGTCCAGCTCCTGCTGTACAAGCTCCGCGCAGAACACGCCGCCGAGCTCCTCCGCGGTCATGGGCTGATGCGTGCCGGGATTCAGCATGGGAGCGGGCTTGTTCTTCATGTCTGCCCGGACGTTGTACCAGGCCTTGGGCATCTCGTTCTCTTCCAGATAGATTTTGTACGGGATCTTTTTTTCGTTTGCCATTGTTGCGGCTCCTTTCTTTCGGGCCTTCGCCCGCATCTCTGTACCGGGACAGAAAAAAGCCCTGTCCCGAAGCTGTTTCTGCTGGGACAGGACAACAGATCCTGCGGTGCCACCCGGCTTGACGTAACACGACGCCCACTTTGCGCATACTGACATATGCTGATCCTGTTCACGGGGGACCGGCCCGTCGCACATACTCCGGCATACGCCGTTTCTGATTGCCCTCGGAAGTCCATTCAGCGGTGGAGACCACACTGCCTTTCACCGGACGGCAGCTCTCTGTGGAGGCCCTGACATCGCCTACTCACTCTTCTTCAACGGTTTAGCGCATTATAGCGCTGAAGGGAAGCGCTGTCAAGTAAATTTGAAAAGTTTTTTGAAGTTTTTTGGAAGACCGGTTTGAAGAAGCGGAACAGTACAAAGCAGAGCAGAGCAGTGGAGGGAAAATGGCCGGGGGATCCAAAAGGCCCGGTTTACGGGGGCGGCTGCTCCCGAAGATCCGGAGACGGGGTTTCTGAAGAATTCTGAATTCACAGCTTTTTCATTGAAATTGCTCCCTGCGCAGAGTAGAATGCGCCGCACAAGGAGGGATGACCTGTGAAAAAACTGATTGTCATGGTGCTTGCAGCCATGTTTATATTATCCGCATGCAGCAAGGAGGAGCTCCCGGTACAGAGCGTAACCCTGACCCTGGATTCAAATCCGACGACAGGATTCAGCTGGCAGGTGGAGCAGTCGGAGGAGCTGTTTCAGGTTGACAAGGTCTATACGGCGGACGAGCGGCCTGAAGGCACGGCAGGTAGCGGCGGAAAGGAAACCATCACGCTGACGCCTGTGAAACCGGGAAAGACCGTGGTGACGCTCAGCTATGCCAGACCCTTGGAAGGCGGGGAGACCGCCGACCAGGTGATCTACACCTTTACGGTGGACCGAAACCTGCAGGTCGAGATGACCGACGCCTACAGCCTCGGAACCGAGGAACCGGTCACGACCCCCGCCCCGGAAATACAGACAGAAGAAGTGACAGACTGAGAGGACAGGCTCCCAAATCGGGGGGCCTGTCCTTTCAGTAAGAAAGTATTATGTTTGCGGGGGTTGGGGGATAACATCGGGCCTGCCGGGATATTATCGGGCCAGCCGGGATGTCACCGGGTCCGCCGGGATATTACCGGGTCTGCCGGCGTGCCGGGATCTGTCCGGATTCCGGCCTGTATATGGGAGCTGATCAGACCGCGCCGGGCTTGCCCAGCATGCGGAACATGTTCTTCTTATACGCCTCGACGCCGGGCTGGTCGAAGGGATTGACGCCGGACATGTAGCCGGAGAGCGCACAGGCGAGCTCGAAGAAGCAGACAAGCTCCGCCAGTCCCTCTTCGTCCCGCGCAGAGCAGTGGACGACGATGTTGGGAACGCCGCCGTCGATGTGCGCCTCGCGGACGGCATCGGCAGCCACCGTGCAGATCTCCGCAAGATCACGGCCGGCGATGTAGTCCAGGCCGTCGGCGTTGTCCTCGGAACCGGGGACGGGATAGGCAAAGCGGGAACGGTCGAAGCGGACGATGGTCTCCTGAAGGAAGCGCTGTCCCTGCTGGATGTACTGGCCCATGGAGTGCAGGTCTGCGGTAAACTCGACGGAGGCGGGGAAGATGCCCTTCAGGTCCTTGCCTTCGCTCTCGCCGTAGAGCTGCTTCCACCACTCGGCCATGAAGCGGAAGCTGGGTTCGTAGCAGCCCAGAATCTCGACGCCGTAGCCCTTGTTGTACAGGTTCTGCCGGGCAGCGGCATACTGCCAGGCGGGGTTGGATTCGCTGCGCTCGTCCAGTGCCTTAAACTCGCAGATGGCGGCGTCGATGACCTTGCGCACGTCGATCCCGGCGACGGCCATCGGAAGCAGGCCGACCGCAGAGAAGACGCTGAAGCGGCCGCCGACGTCGTCGGGAACCACGAAGCTCTCCCAGCCCTTTGCGTCAGCCAGGGACTTCAGGACACCGCGGCGGGCATCTGTAGTGGCAAAGATGTGAGAGTCGGCCTCTGCGCCGTACTTCTTCTCCAGAAGCTCACGGAAGATCCGGAAGGAGACGGCGGGTTCGAGGGTGGTACCGGACTTGGAAATGACATTCACGTCAAAGTCCCTGTCGCCGAGCTTCGCCAGTGTGTCGCACAGGGCGTCAGCGGAGAGACCGTTGCCGACAAAGTAGACCGCGGGATCGTCCTCGGCGGGGACCGGACGGAGCAGCTCGATTGCGCCGCGGGCACCCAGATAGGAACCGCCGATGCCGATGACAACCAGGGCCCGGGAGCGGGAGCGAATGGTCTCGGCAGCAGCCACAATACGGTCGAGCTCGGTGCCCTTTACCTTCTGGGGAAGACCGAGCCATCCGGTGAAGTCGGAACCCAGCCCGGTGCCGGAGGCGAGGACCTCATGTGCTCTGGCGGCCGCGGCATAGTCGGGACCCGCCTGGGTGAAAAAGCGCTGTGCGCCGGAAAGATCAAGCTTTACCATGGATGAAACCTCCTGTTTTTTATGATAATACTATTATATAGATTTCGTTCGAGAAATCAATAACAGAATTGAGCGGAACTGCTGAGAAGAAGTCCCGAGGAGCCGCTGTTCACAGTTTGGACATGTCGGATTACAGAATTGTGTATACTGCTGCATATTTTTTGAAGAAAAAATGAATAAATGATTTCAATTTGGAAAAAATCCCCCCAGAACAGGGAGGTTTTCAACTTTTTGAACAGAGTTTTCGACAGGAAGAAAATGCATAAAAGCGATTTTGGAAGCCGGTCATGGGCCCGGAGGGGAGATTCTGGCTTTCACAGGAGCGCCGATGTCCGGGAGACCGCAGAATGCCGGCTGCAGAGGAACAGAAGCAGAGCAAAAAGCTTGACGGAAGCGGATGCGAATAGTAAAATAACACATCAGGCCACCTGCGGCATACGGACTGAAGCGGTCACAGACCCGGAAGGAGAGTGCGATGAGACGTCGTTTCAATTGGGATCGGAAATATCTGTACTGGGGCATGACGGCATTCTGCGTGATTGCAGCGTCTCTGCTGCTTTATTTTGCCGTCGGTAATCTCCCCACCATCAGAAACGGTGTTTCCAGACTGCTCGGGATTCTGGCGCCGTTTATCTGGGGGCTTGTGATCAGCTACCTGCTCACCCCGCTGATGAGAACAACGGAGGAGAAGCTGCTGATTCCGCTGATGGAGAAGCTCTGCCGAAACCGCAAAAAGGACAATGGCAGAAAGGTTGCAAGAGGCATTGCGGTGCTGCTGTGTGAGATCGTCCTGCTCCTCGTTCTGGTCGCTTTGGTCTCGCTGATTCTGCCGCAGATGCTGACCAGTATCCAGATGCTGGTGGCCAACAGCAACACCTATGCAAACAACCTCAGCGAGTGGCTGGAAAAACTGCTGGCCAACTACCCGACCCTGGAAGAATATGCCAGCAACTGGCTGGGCAACCTCAATGCCAACATCGGGACCTGGCTGGAAAACACCATTCTGCCGAGGCTCGGGAATATTGTAACGTCGGTCTCCACCGGTGTTTACGGTGTGGCGAAGGGCGTCTATAATCTGATCATCGGCATTATCGTTTCGATCTACCTCCTCGGAGACCGGGAGAATTTTCTCGCGGCGGTCAAACGTCTGAGCTATACCCTCTTCAGCCTCGAAACTGCGGAACGTCTGCGCAGCGGCCTCAACTTTGTCAACAGAACCTTTATGGGCTTCCTGAACGGAAAGCTGCTGGATTCGCTGATCATCGGCATTATCTGCTATATCGTCTGCGCCATCCTGCAGATGCCGTACGCGCTGCTGGTCAGCGTTATCATCGGTGTGACAAATATCATTCCCTTCTTCGGGCCTCTGATCGGCGCGGTGCCCAGCGCACTGATCATCCTGATGGTCAATCCGGTCAAGTGCCTGGTTTTTATCGTGTTTATCATCATTCTCCAGCAGATTGACGGGAACATCATCGGGCCGCGCATCCTCGGAAACTCCACAGGCATCACCGGATTCTGGGTCATGTTCTCCATCATCCTCGGCGGTGGACTGTTCGGATTCTGGGGCATGCTGCTCGGTGTACCGGTGTTTGTGGTGGTATATAACGCCGTGACCAACCTGATCGTCAAAAAGCTGAAACGGAACGATCTGCCGACAGAGCTGGATGCCTACAAGGAGATCGATTACATCGAACCGGCAACCTTCCAGATTGTCAAGAAGGCGAGCGTCCGCAAAGCCGAGATCGCCCGGGAGAAGGCTATGAAAGCCGGAAAGGCTGAGAAAACCGGAGAGACGGACAGAACCGGAAAGACGGAAAAAAACGGAGAGACGGAAAAAACCGGCAGGGCTGAGGAAGTCAAAGCAGATGAAGTATCTGATCGCAACGCTGGGCTGTAAGGTCAACCAGTTCGAGACGCAGGCTATGGAGAGCCGTCTGCTGCAGGACGGTCATCTTCCGGTGAGCCCCGGAGAGACAGCGGACGCGGTGATCGTGAATACCTGCGCAGTGACGGCCGAGAGCGGGAGAAAGTCCCGCCAGACCATCCGCCGCCTGAAAAAGGAAAATCCCGGGGCGGTGATCGCTGTCTGCGGCTGTTATGCCCAGCTGAGCCCGGACGAAAACGAGGAGATCGGCGCGGAGGTGATCTTCGGCTCTGACGACCGGATGGCCTTTGTCGAGGCCGTGGAGCGTGCGGTGGAGGCAGGGGAGCATATCCGGTCTGTCGACAGGCCGTTCTCCCGGACGACGCTGGAGCCCCTGCCGGGAGGAGCAGTCTCCGCAAGGACCCGGGCGATGCTGAAGATACAGGACGGCTGCCGCAACTTCTGCACGTACTGCATTATCCCCTACGTGCGCGGAAGCCTCCGCAGCATGCCCGTTGACGAAGCTGTTTCCGAGACCCGCAGGCTGCGGGATGAGGGCTTCCTCGAGCTGGTGCTGACCGGGATCGAGATCGCATCCTACGGGGTTGATCTCCCGGAACAGCCGGGGCTTGCAGATCTGATCCGCGCTGTGGCGGCCGAGTCGGGCGGGATGAGGCTCCGTCTGGGTTCACTGGAGCCGACGGTGATCACGGAGAACTTCTGCCGCGCTCTTGCGGAGACGGGGAAGGTCTGCCGACACTTCCATCTTTCCCTGCAGTCCGGCTGCGACCGGACCCTGAAACGCATGAACCGGAAATATGACACGGCCTTCTTCCTGCATACGACCGAACTTCTGAGACGGTACTTCCCGGGCTGTGCGCTCACGGGAGACCTGATTGCCGGGTTCCCCGGCGAGACGGAGGAGGACCACCTTGAGACGCTTCGGTTCATACGGCGCTGCGGGTTCTCGGAGCTCCACGTCTTTCCCTATTCCCGGCGCCCGGGTACACCGGCCGACCGGATGCCGGATCAGCTGACCGCCGCGGTGAAGAACCGCCGGGCACATGAGGCCAAAGAGGTCTCGCTGGAGACGGGAAGGGCTTTTCGGGAGGCCTCCGTGGGACGCAGCCTTCCGGTGCTGTTTGAGAGCGGAGAGGAGGGCTCGGTGGGACACAGCGATACCTATCTCCCGGTACGGGTCCCGGAGCGAGGTCTCCGCGGACAGCTCAGAAGCGTCAGAATCCTGGGTACGGAGGAAGACGGCCTGACCGGCATTCTGGAATCATGAACCGGAATCAGATCAAGTACCTTGCCGCGCTGGCCATGCTGGCCGACCACATCGCGTGGGCTTTCATGCCGACGGACAGCATCGCCGCACAGCTCATACATTTTGCAGGCAGGCTCACCGGGCCTGCCATGGCTTTTTTTCTGGCGGAGGGCTATCTCCATACCCGCAGCGTGAAACGATATGCCCTGCGGCTCGGTATTTTTGCGCTCATTTCATGGATCCCCTTTTCGCTGTTTGAGACCGGGCGATGGCCGACGATGCACTTCGGGGTGATCTATACGCTGCTGATCGGGCTTCTGGGAATCGCTTTCTGGGATCACTGCGACTGGCCGTATTCCGCGAAGACGGCGGTGACAGTACTGCTCTCCCTGCTCTCCCTGCCGGGGGACTGGGCGGTATCCGGTGTGCTGTGGCCGCTGTTCTTCTTTATTTTCCGGGAGGATGAGGACAGAAAGTGGCGGGCATATTACGCCGTTGCAGCGGCGAAAATCGCGGGGCTGCTTGTCACCGAGGGACGAACCGCACTCTTTCAGACCGGCATTCTGGCAGTACCCTTCCTGCTGAGGGGCTGCTACAACGGAGAGAGCGGGAGCAGGCATCCCTTTCACAAGTGGTTTTTCTTTGTGTTCTATCCGGCGCATCTGCTGCTGCTCTGGGCTCTGAAGAGGGTCTGGTGAAAAAACTTAAAAAAATATGAATAAAAATGTTGCATGATTCAAAAAAGCATGATAAATTATGGAACACTTTATCGGAATCGAAACGCCGATAAAGCAGATTCTTACAGGAGGGATTTTATGGACAACAAATCTCTGAAAAACTCATGGGCCATCGGCTTTACAGTTGCATCTGTATGGTTCGGCACCCATGTCGGCGGCGGATTTGCCTCCGGTAACCAGGTCATCGGCTATTTTGCCAAGTTCGGCCCCGTGGCCGCGCTGGTTTATCCCCTGCTTGCGATGGGCCTGCTTGCAGTCATCATGCACATTATGCTGAAGTTCGCCCGCCTCAACGGCTTCACGAACTACAAGGACACCTATTCCGCACTCTATCCCCAGCCCTGGATGGAGGTCTTCTTTGAGATCTTCTACATCGTCATCATTCTGGCCGCCGTCGCTGCCGCAGTCGCAGGCGCCGGCAATACGCTGGCAAACTTCCTCGGGATCGACTACGTCGGCACAACCAAGATCATCATGAATCTGATCATCGTCGCGATCCTGATCCTGCTCTGCATCTTCGGTGTCAAGGTCGTTGTCGCGGCTTCCACGGTTCTGTCCATCCTGATCATGATCAGCACCGGGCTGGTCGTCGTGGCTGGCCTCGTCGCCGCGAAGGACGGCGACGCGGTGAGAATGCTTCAGGAGTACGGCGCGGAAGCGGCCACGTATTCCAATCAGTTCTCAGGCGGCTTCCTGAACTGGGCGCCGTTCCGGGCCATCTTTGTGTATGCCGCGTTCCAGTGCGTCTCGATTCCTCCGATGATCGCTGCCTCCGGCGACATGGGCACCACCGGCACCAAGCGCGCCTGCATCCTCGGCTGGATCATGAACGGCTTTGCGCTGTCCCTCTCCGGCTATATGCTGGCAAAGTGGTATCCCATGCTCCAGGGTCTGCAGACCGCCCAGATCGAAGGCTTCCTGACCGCAACCAACATCCCGAATCAGACGGTCCTGACCATCATCGGGCTCAAGTGGCTGCTGGCCTTCTTCTCGATCCTGCTGTTCTGCGCCTTTGTGTCCACCTGCGTCACCCTGATCTACACAATGGTGCAGCGTTTCCAGGGCAAGCTCTTC
Organism: Oscillospiraceae bacterium; assembly: GCA_024697625.1. Taxonomy (GTDB): domain Bacteria; phylum Bacillota; class Clostridia; order Oscillospirales; family Oscillospiraceae; genus Limivicinus. The sequence goes on along the minus strand of JAILFJ010000181.1, from coordinate 76,139 downwards.
CCGAGCGTCATCAAGAGCGAGAAGCTCCGCAGCATCCTGGTCGCGGGCATCGCCATCGCGATCTGCTTCTCCATCTCTCTGCTGGGCCTCACCACCATCACCACCAAGCTCTACGGATACGATGGCTACTACGCGCTGATCTTCGTCGTGATCCCCGCTTTCATCTGGGGCATCCCCAAGATCAAAAAGCTCCAGGCCGAAGGCAAAAAAGCCTGATTCTGCAGCAAAACAGTATCACGAGTCCGAAAGAACTTGTGATACTTTAGAAAAGACCTGTACTTTTTCCGCGTTCTGCGGTACAATACCGGCGCTATTTTTATTAGAGACAAAGGAGACGATTCCCATGAAATTCGCAATGTACGGATCCGGCGCAGCCGGCAGCGTTTTTGCTTCCTACCTCCGCAACGGCGGTGCGGATATCATCCTCATCGACCGCTATGAGGCGCATATGAAGAAGATTGCCGAGGACGGCATGACCTTCACGATCCACCTGCAGGAGGGCGGCGAGTATCACGACATCACCAAGGTTCTGCCCGGCTTCCGTACCTATACCTCCGCTGAGGCCGCTTTCGAGGCTGAGGGCAAGGTCGATGCCATCATCTACATGACCAAGGCCACCCAGCTGGTCCAGGCGATCCAGGATTCTCAGCCGGTCGTCGATGACAACACTGTTGCTGTCTCCCTGATCAACGGCCTCGGCAATGACGACAACCTCCTGAAGTTCTATCCGAAGGGACGCTGTGTCATCGGCTCCGGTGTTCTGGGCACCGCTCTGAAGGGACCCGGCCACTGTGTCTCCACCCCGGCCGGCGGCGTGCAGATGAACTTCGGCGGCATCGAGCGCAACGAGCGCACCGACGCGGTCTGCGAAGAGATGCTCAAGTGCTACCGCGACGGCGGCTGTGACGCCTACTGGCGCAAGGACGACATCTACAAGTTCATCTGGAAGAAAGTCATCGTCAACTCCACCGTGAACACCGTCTGCTATGTCCTCCGCCTGAAGATCGGCGAGGTCGAGGCGCATCCCGCCGGCCAGAAGCTGTTCCACGACGTCATCCGCGAGGCCTGCGCCGTCGCCACAGCCCGCGGCACCGCTCTGGATGCGGACGAGTTCATCGCCCACGACCACAACGACATTGTCACCAACGTCGGAGACTACTATCCGTCTATGTGCCAGGACGCCTTCAACAAGCGCCAGACCGAGATCGACGTTCTGAACGGCAAGATCGCCGAGTACGGCAAGGAGCTGGGCATTCCCACTCCCACCTGTGACGTTCTTTCCACCATCGTCCGCGCCATTCAGGACAACTACGACAGACAGTTCTGATCCGGAACCCAGTTTAAGCAAACCCGGCAGTCCCTCCCGACCGGAGAGGAGACTGCCGGGTTCGGTTTTCCGGTCAGGCGGGGATCCTGCGCGTTCGAGCGGCTGAGTCTGCAGCGTGTCCGCTCTGTCCTCAGTAATGCGCTTCCGGTCAGGCAGGCTGTGCCTTCTGCTTCCCGTCCCAGATGCACCAGGCGGTGACGGCGGTGATGACGACGACTCCGCCGAGAAGGGCGAAGATACCCGGCTTCTCACCATCGAAGAGCATAACCCAGATCGGGTTCAGCAGCGGCTCGACCGCGCCCAGAAGCGAGCAGGCGAGAGCGGGACAGTTCTCCGAGGCCCGGACGTAGAGAACATACGAGATCCCGAGCTGAAAGATCCCCAGAGCCAGAATACTGAGCACGGTGACCGTGCTGAGCACCGGATGTGTTGCAATCACTGCCGGCAGCCCGACCAGAAAGGCAAAAGCCTGACCGATGACGATGGCACTGAAGCGCTCGGTCTGTTCCAGCCGGTCGATGGTCATGTACATGCCGGCCATGAACATCCCCGCGGCGATGGCGACAAAGTTGCCGAGCACCGAGGATGGCCCGAGCTGATCGAAAAAGAACAGCGTGATCCCTGCGAGGACGATGAGTACGACTGCGAGATCGCCCCTGCGGATCCTTGTCTTATACAGAATCGCCGAAAACACCACGATAAACACGGGGGCAGTGAACTGCAGGACAATGGCATTGGCGGCAGTGGTCAGCTTGTTTGCCGTGGCAAAGCAGACGTAGACGCTGCCGGCCAGCACGCCGGAGATCAGGGTGTGCCGGTTCAGGCAGAAGGGGTAACGCCGGATCATCATATAAACCGCGATGGTCAGGCCGGCCAGAAGGCTGCGCAGACTTGCCACGGCAAAGCCGTTCCAGGGGAGCAGCTTGATAAAGATCCCTGCAATGCTCCAGAGCATGGCACAGAGAATCATCTGAAGAATGCCGGCGGTTTCTTTTTTCATATCGGAACTCGCTTTCGGAGAATGAGGATGGAAGTATCTATACCGCAAATACCGACCGAGGTCAAGAATTTTTTCATTGCGTCCGGACACGGAATGAGATATACTGATACAAATATGCTGCAACTGTCACACAGCAGAGACGGACTGCCATACCGTCATGCGCACCGGTTCATCTGGGCAGAGAAGAGGAGGAAACCTGATGTCGGACAAAAAGTTCACTCTTGCCGTCTGCCAGCTCCGGACGGAAACCGTGTATGAGGAGACGATGGAGAAGGCGGAGCGGATGCTCCGTGAGGCGGCCGATTCGGGGGCGGACGTTGCGGTGCTGCCGGAGATGTTCTCGTGCCCGTACGACCGTCAATACTTCCGGGAGTTTGCCTCCCGCGGCCATCAGGACACCTGGAACCGGATGTCCGACTGGGCGAAGGCGAACCGTCTGCTGCTGGTAGGCGGCTCAGTGCCTGAGACGGAGGGAGACCGGCTTTACAACAGCTGCTTTGTCTTTGACGCGGAAGGGCGCCAGATCGCCAGGCATCGGAAGATCCATCTCTTTGACGTAGATCTGCCCGGGATGCGGTTTCACGAATCACACACCTTCACGCCCGGCACGGACATCACGGTCTTCGACACGGACTTCGGCCGGATGGGTGCGGCAGTCTGTTTTGACGTGCGTTTTCCGGAGCTCTTCCGGGCGATGGCGCGGCGGGGGGCGGAGCTCATCTGCCTGCCGGCGCAGTTCAACATGACGACCGGTCCGGCGCACTGGGAGATGAGCCTCCGCATGCGGGCCACGGACAACGAGGTTTTCTTTGTCGGGGCAGCGGCTGCGAGATATGAGGGATTCTCTTACGAATGCTGGGGACACTCGATGATTCTGGATCCCTTCGGGACGCCGCTCGCCGCAGCGGATGAGAAGGAACAGCTCCTGCTGGCGGAGATCGACCCCGGACGCGTGGCGGAGGTACGGGCCCAGCTGCCTACCTTCCTTCATCTGCGTGAGGATGTCTATCGGGTCGCGGACTGATTTTATCTGTGGAGGATGCAATGGACTGGATCACAGTCGTCGATGACGATGTAACAAATCTGAAGATGGCCGGGATGATTCTGAGCAAGCACAGCATGCGCGTGACTGCTCTGAAGTCCGGAACGGCGCTGATCGAATATGTCAAGACCAACCATCCGGATCTGATCCTGCTGGACATCAAGATGCCCGGACTGGACGGCTTTGAGACGCTGGCACAGCTGCGGGCGGAGAATTCCCTCGCGGCCGACATCCCCGTGATCTTTCTGACCGGAGACGACAAGCAGGGCTCTGAGGCGAGAGGTCTGCAGCTCGGAGCGATGGACTTCATCAAGAAGCCCTTTGTCCCGGAGGTCCTGGTGCTCCGGGTCCGGCATACCATCGAGCTGGTGCGGCTGCAGCGCAACCTTGCCGCCGAGGTCGAGCGGAAGACAAAGGAGAACGAGACTCTGTCCCTCCACGTCGTGCAGACCCTTGCAGAGGCGATCGACGCAAAGGATACCTATACAAACGGCCATTCCGGACGGGTGGCAGAGTACTCCAGAGAGATCGCCAGGCGCTACGGCTATACCGAGAAACACCAGGATGACATCTACATGATGGGGCTGCTGCATGACGTCGGAAAGATCGGCGTCTCGGACACGATCATCAACAAAACGTCGAGACTGACCGATGAGGAATACGAGCAGATCAAAAAGCATCCGGTGCTCGGCGACAGGATCCTGAAAAAGATCAAGGAGATGCCGGAGCTTGCCGTCGGCGCCCGATGGCATCACGAGCGCTACGACGGCAGCGGCTATCCCGACGGGCTTGCCGGGAAGGAGATCCTGGAGGAGGCCCGGATCATTGCGGTGGCGGATGCCTATGACGCCATGACCAGCCGCCGCAGCTACCGCGACATCCTGCCGCAGGAGACCGTACGCAGAGAGATCGAGAACGGGAAGGGGAGCCAGTTCGACCCCGTGTTTGCCGATATCATGCTGGAGATCATGGCGGAGGATCCGGAGTATAAGCTGAGAGAGCTGTAAGAGGGAGAAGCGGGATGTTTGAACACATCGAGAATCTCTATACGCTGGCGATGATCGTCGTCTGTCTGGTGCTGGCACTGCTGCACCATGTCAGAAGGCCGTGCCGCGAGTGGATCTATGTGCTGATCTTTCTGCTCGGCAATCTTCTCAGCAGCTATTTCTGGGGTGCGTATACCCTTCTGATGGGAGATGATCCGAATCTCTCGTCTTTTCTTGCCTATTTCGGCTGGAACATCAGCTATGCGGCGCTTCTCCTTCTGGCGCTCCGGGTGCATGCGGAGAAGGGGGAGCGCTCTTTTCATCCGCTGGCACTGCTGCCGATTCCCCTGAACCTCGCTCAGCTGCTTCTGTACAACCAGTTCGGAGGGATCTTCAACAATATCTGGGAGGGGGCGCTCTGCACAGCCGTGGCCTGCCTGAGCCTCAACTGCCTCCTGATCTACCGAAGGAACCGCGCGGCCGGCGCCCGGAAGCCCCTTGTGGCGGCGGCGCTGCTGGCTTACATCTTCTTTGAATATGTCATGTGGACGGCCTCGTGTTTCAGCTGGCCGAGCGATTGGCTCAACCCTTACTACTATGCCGCGATCATCACGGCCACCATACCGCTTTTTCTGGTACGCGCGGTCCAGAAGAGCGGCCGGGAAACCGACCCGTCCGCAGAAGACGGTATTTCGCCGGAGGACAGTACGTTTGAACATCTGCGCCGCATTCTTCCGCCGATCTATATTGGGATGGTTGTCATCTGCTGTGTCGGCGGCTATGCTCTGGCGGTCTGGATGCGCACAGTGCTCGGGTCCGGGCTTGCGGGAGGCGGGGATGCGGACCCCTATGTGATCATTGCGGTCGTGCTGTTTATCATCTCGTGGGTTCTGGTGGTGTTCTCTGTCGCTATCATGCTGGTCGTCAGCCTGATGCAGAAGGAGGCGGAGCAGAACATCCTGAGGCAGGAGAAGGCCCTCGCGGAACAGTCGAACGCCGCAAAGAGCGACTTTCTGGCCAATATGTCCCACGAGATCCGCACTCCGATCAATGCGATCCTTGGCATGAACGAGATGATCCTGCGGGAGAGTCTCCCGCTGCGGGAGCAGCTGCCCGAGAGCACGGAAGAGACGAAGCGGGTTTTCGGCGATATCTCAAGCTATGCCGGGAACATCGGGAACGCAGGTCACAGCCTGCTCGCCCTCATCAACGACATTCTGGACTTCTCAAAGATCGAGGCCGGTAGACTGGACATTGTGGAGGCGGATTACAAGCTGAGCTCGGTACTCAACGATGTCAGCAACATGATCGTCTTTAAGGCGCAGGACAAGGGGATCGATTTTCACGTGGATGTGGACCCCGACCTGCCGGACGGCCTGCACGGAGACGAACTGCGGGTGCGGCAGATCTTCACCAACATTCTGACGAATGCCGTCAAATATACGAAGGAAGGCAGCGTGCATCTATCAGTCGGCACGGCAGACGGTGTTCCGCCAAAAACGGGGGACAGCCTCCGCCTGAAGGTGACGGTAAAGGACACCGGCATCGGCATCCGCGCCGAGGATATGGGACGGCTGTTCGAGAAGTTCGAGCGTGTCGATCTCCAAAAAAACAGCACCGTGGAAGGAACCGGCCTGGGGCTTGCCATCACCCGCAGCCTGCTGGATATGATGGGCGGCAGCATCGAGGCGGAAAGCGTCTACGGAGAGGGCTCCGTCTTCACCGTCATCCTGCCCCAGCGGGTCGTCTCTTCAGAGCCGGTGGGCGACTTCCACGACAAGTTTGAGCGGAGCATGCTGGAGACCACGGCCTACCGCGAATCCTTCCATGCACCGGATGCGCATATTCTGGTTGTGGATGACACCCGTATGAACATCATCGTTGTCGTCAATCTCCTGAAGGCGACCGGGATTCAGACCGATACGGCCGACAGCGGCGCAAAAGCCCTGGCACTCTGCCGGGATGTACGCTATGACCTGATCCTGATGGACCAGCGCATGCCGGAGATGGACGGAACCGAGGCCATGCGCCGCATCCGCGCACAGGAGGACGGCGCCAACCGTGAGACGCCTTTTATCTGCCTCACAGCCGACGCGGTCAGCGGAGCGAGGGAGCGCTATCTCGCGGAGGGCTTCACGGACTATCTGACAAAGCCGATCGACAGCCGCGCACTGGAGCAGATGCTGATCCGTTATCTGCCTGCCGAAAAGCTGAAGACGAAACGGAGCGAAGATCCGGCAGTGGATACCGCTGCCGCAGAAGCCGGGAAGAGACCGGAAAGCGACTGCTATGAGGCGCTGCGGAGCGCGGGAATCCAGCCAGAGGTCGGCCTGCGCTTCAGCCAGGACAGCCGGGAAGTCTATGAGATCCTGCTGCGGGAATATGCCGAGAGTACCCCGGAGAAGATGCAGGGTATGGAAGACGCTCTCCGGGCCGGAGACTGGAAAACCTACGGCATTCTGGCGCACGCCCTCAAGAGTACGTCCAGAATGATCGGAGCGGAGACGCTGGCGGATGCAGAGGCAGAACTGGAGGCAGCCGCGGACGAGGGACGGGAGGGAGAAATCCGAAGCGGTCACAGCAGTGCGGCGGCGCAGTATGCATCCCTGATCCGGGCGATCCGTCAGACTGTAGCTGCGGAGGACGGCCGGGTGCCCGAGAACGATGACGATGAAGTAATCCTGGAGTTTCTGCCGGAGGATGAGGAGAATCAGGGGGGGAACCCATGAGAGGGGCATACCTGGAGAGAAAACCGGTCGGAGAAACCGGAAAAAACGACCGTGTAAAGACGACAGCCATGGTTGTCCTTGTGATGCTGGTAAGCGTCGGGCTGCTCATGACGATCGGTTATCAGCGGGCAAACCGCAGCATGACCGAGCAGCTCGAGACCAACCTCAGCGTCACGGCGGACCGGTACGCGCAGGAGCTGACCGCCTGGATCAATACCAACGCCACGATCATTGACACCCTGGCGACGGAGATTACGACCGGCGGGATCTACGACGAAGACTACGAGACGTTTCACAGCTATCTTGCCGAGAACTGCCGCATGCTGAACCGGGACGGCAATATCTTCGACATCTACTTTACCTATCCGGACAACCGCATGGCCTGTGCCTCCGACTTTATGGTGGACGGGACGGTCGATTATGCACATGACCGGGAATGGTTCACTGCGGCGGCCGGGACGGGGGAGCTGTTCTATTCCACCCCCTATCGGGACTCGGATTCCGGAAAACCGATCATCACGATCTCGAAGGCGGTTTACAGGAACAATGTCCTGCAGGGTGTGCTCGCCGCGGACATCTTTGTGGATGTACTGGTTGACATCATCAGCGAGGCCGACGTCGCGGAGGACAGCTATGCCTTCCTGGTGGATCAGAATCTGGGGATGATTGTGCATCCCAACGAAGCCTACTCCTTTGACGATGTTCCCTACGGCGTGATGGAGATCCCGGGCGCACCGTATGACGAGGTGGTCTCGAAGATCCGCTCAGGCTCAAACGAGACGGTCTATCTGAAGGACTATGACGGCGTCACCCGCGGTATTGCCGTCTCGCAGATGACGAACACAGGATGGTATGTCGGCATTGCCATCAGCAGGGACGTGCTGATGAGCAGTCTGAATCCGATGGTGCGCGGCTTTGTGATTGCGGCTGCGGTTGCGGCCGTGGTCGGAGGAGGCATGGCGGTTTTTCTGGCCTATGTGCTGGATAAGCTGAAGCTGCAGCGACAGGAGTATGAGGAAAAGGTAAGGCATCTGGAGAACCGGGGACAGGATGCATCGGATGAAACAGAGCGAAATCCGCTTTCGGCAGCTTCAGAGGAGGGTGCATCGGCATCTTCGGCAGAGCTCCTGATGGAACATGCGGGGCGGATCAACCTGCGGGTACCGATCCTGATCATCCTGTTCCTGATGATCTGTATGGTGCTCTATACCTCGCGCGTGATCAACAGCGTGGCGGTGACCAATATTCAGGAGGTGGGCGGAGACAGAATCGCCGCCGGCGCCGCGCAGCTTGAAAACTATCTGGGGACGATGAAAAGCGCACTCTGGGTTACGGCAGACAGCGTCGATCACATGACTCACAGCGGAGCATCCCCCCAGGATATTCTGGACTATATCACGGAGGAGACGGAAAACCAGAAGCAGTACTTCGATGTGAACATCACAGGCCTGTACGGCTACGTCATGGGCGAATATCTCGACGGTCTGGCCTGGGTGCCCCCGGAGAACTATGACCCCACCCGAAGAGACTGGTATATGACGGCCCTCGAAGCGGAAGGCGAGATCGCCATTGTTTTGCCGTATGTTGACGCGCAGACGGACAGCGTTATCATCTCGATCTGCCGCATGCTCTCCAACGGTACCGATGTGCTCTCCATCGACCTGATGATGGACCACATTCAGGAGATCGTCTCCGACCTGCAGATCAAAGGAAAAGGCTACGGATTCGTCGTCAGCCGGGACGGCATGATCATCGCCCATCAGGAGGAGGCGCAGAAGGGCCACTATCTGACCGGGGATGAAGAGCAGCTCGCGCTGCTGGACGGCATCCTGGAAACAAAGAACGGGATCTTCGAGATCACGACCGACCGGGAAGAGCAGACGGTGTTTGTGCGGGAGATCATGGACCAGTGGTATGTGGTCATCGTCATGAGCAACCGGGAGCTGCTCGCAGAGGTGCGGCAGCAGCTTGCGGTCAATGTCCTGATCTGTACCCTTATTTTTGTGCTGATCCTCTTCTTCTATGTGCTCGGCCGCAGGAACGAACAGCGCTACTCCCGGCGCATCGAAGAGATGCGGGCGGAGGAACAGAAGCAAAGCTATGAGGCAAAGGTCCTGAAGCTGGAGAAGGAAGCCGCAGACCGGGCAAACCAGGCGAAAAGCGACTTTCTGGCAGACATGTCCCACGAGATCCGCACCCCCATCAATGCCGTGCTGGGCATGAACGAGATGATCCTGCGCGAGAGCATCGGTGCACAGAAGAGGGAAGCCCGTGATGCCAACGCCGTCAGGAACGCCTTTGACAGTATCTCCTCCTGTGCAAGGAACATCGAGAGCGCCGGAAGCAACCTGCTGGCCATCATCAACGACATTCTGGATCTCTCCAGGATCGAGTCGGGGAGGATGGACATCGTAGAGGGGAAGTATCAGCTCAGCTCGGTACTCAACGACCTGAGCAACATGATCTGGTTCAAGGCAAAGGAAAAGAACCTGGAGTTCAGCGTCGATGTGGATGAGACGATGCCCGACGGGCTGTGCGGCGATGAGGTCCGCGTGCGCCAGGTGATCACCAACGTGCTCAACAACGCCGTGAAGTACACGGTACGGGGTTCGGTCCATCTGACCGTCAGCGGCGAACTGCTGGGAGAAGCTCCGATGGCGCCGGGTCAGACGATTGTGCTGAAGGCGGCGGTCCGGGATACCGGCATCGGGATCCGCCAGGAAGACATGGACAAGCTGTTCAACAAATTCCAGAGACTGGATCTGAAGCAAAACAGCACCGTGGAGGGCACCGGTCTGGGGCTGGCCATCACCCACAGCCTGCTGGAGATGATGGGCGGCAGCATCGAGGTGCAGAGTGAGTACGGCAAGGGCTCGGTCTTCACGGTTACGATTCCGCAGAAGATCGCCGCCGTCGAGCCGGTCGGGGATTTCCGCACGCGGTTCCGGAAGAACCTGCAGGAGGCCGAGGCCTATCGCGAGAGCTTCCGGGCCCCGGAGGCGCGCATTCTGATCGTAGACGACACGAAGATGAACCTGACCGTTGCCGTCGGCCTGCTCCGGGATACGCTTGTTCGGATCGACACGGCCTCCGGCGGAGAGGAGGCCATCGCGCTCGCGAAGGACAACGCCTATGACGTCATCCTGATGGACCAGCGCATGCCGAAGATGGACGGATCGGAGGCGCTGCACCACATCCGGGAACAGACCGGCGGAGCAAACAGAGAGACCCCGGTGATCTGCCTGACCGCCGACGCTGTCATCGGAGCGAAGGAGCGCTATATCGCGGAGGGCTTTACGAATTATCTGACCAAGCCCATCGACAGCCGTGCGCTGGAACAGATGCTGCTGCGGTATCTGCCGGCCGAAAAGCTGACCGTGGTCAGAGATGGAGAGACGGGGGATAATGGATCGACCCCGTCAGAGACCGAAGACGGGTATGCGCCGCTGCGAAGGGCGGGGATCGACCCGGAGACCGGGCTGGGCTACTGCCAGGGAGACCGGGACCTGTATCTCTCGCTGCTGGAGGAATACGCCGGGAGCGCGCAGGAAAAGGCCGGCGAGATCATGCGCTTCTACGAGGTGCGGGACTGGAAGAACTATTCGGTCCTGGCTCACGCCATCAAGAGCTCGTCACGAATGATCGGCGCGGCGGCGCTCGCTGACCGGGCGGCCGATCTGGAAGCTGCGGCAGACGACGGCCGGGTGCAGGACATTGAGGCCGGGCATGAGAAGCTGCTTGCGGACTACGCCGCGATATCGCAGGTGATCCTGGAGAACTGCGGAGACGGAAAGCCGCCGGCGCAGGGAGCAGCGGATCATCAGGGAGATGAGAACGGATCGGCGGAGTCGGCGCTGCAGGAGGACGAGATTCTGGAATTCTATCCGGAATGAATGCCGGGATTCTGCCCGGTAGTGAGAAGTGAGCGGAACAGAGATCAGAGAAGAAGAGCTTTTCAGCAGCGAAAGTTTCCGGAAGAGACAGAGAGACAGGAGCATAAAAAGTACCGATACAATCAAAGGAATAAAGGAGAAAAAACGTATGAAAATCGGAATTCAGACCCTGATGAAGGCAAAGGGCGCCTGGCACGGCTTCCGGGAAAACCACCCGAACGTGCTGCCCTTTATGAACGACGTGTTTCGGAAGGGGATCAAAGAGGACGTGCAGTTCGAGATCCTTGTCCACTATCCGGACGGTGAGAGCAAGAACTGCGGGATCCGGGTCAAACAGAGCGACATGGCCTTCTTTGATCTTCTTCAGGAGATAATGTAAGCAATCAGCCGCCTTGCGGTGAAATAAATCAACTCTTAATAAAACACTGTTTTGAAGGGAGTCCTGTAAATTGTCCTCTAAGAAAGTATTCAAATCCATGGACGGAAACGAGGCAGCCTCGTACATCTCCTACGCCTTTACCGAGACCGCCGCAATCTTCCCCATCACGCCCTCCAGCCCCATGGCCACCCATGTGGACGAGTGGTCCGCCAACGGCCTGAAGAACATCTTCGGGACCCAGGTCCGGATCATCGAAATGCAGGCCGAGGCCGGCGCCTGCGGCGCGCTGCAGGGCATGCTGGAGGCCGGGTCCCTGGGCGCGACCTACACCTCGTCGCAGGGCCTGATGCTGATGATTCCGCCGATGTACCGCATCGCAGGCCTGCATCTGCCCGGCGTCATGCACGTGGCGGCCCGCAGCGTCGGAACCCACGCGGTATCCATCTTCGGCGACCATTCGGACGTGATGGCCTGCCGTCAGACCGGGTGGGCCCAGCTCGCCTCCTCCAGTGTTCAGGAGTGTATGGATATGGGCGCCGTTGCGCATCTGAGCGCGATCAAGGGCCACGTCCCGGTGCAGCACTTCTTCGACGGCTTCCGCACCAGCCACGAGATCCAGAAGATCGAGGTACTGGACTTCGACGAGATGGCGAAGCTGGTGGACCGGGAGGAGCTGAAGAAGTTCCGCGACCGCGCCCTGAACCCGGAGCATCCGACCATCCGTCACACCGGCGAGAACGACGACACCTTCTTCCAGCACCGCGAGTCTATCAACTCCCTGTATGACGCCTTCCCGGCGGCGGTCGAGGCCTGCATGAAGCAGATCTCAGAGGTCACGGGCAGGGACTACCGGCTGTTTAACTACTTCGGTGCGCCGGATGCCGACCGCGTGATCGTCGCGATGGGCTCGGTCAGCGACACCGTGCGCGAGGTGGTGGACTATCTGAACGCAAGAGGGGAGAAAGTCGGTTTTGTCCAGGTCCACCTGTACCGCCCCTTCTCGCTGAAACACTTCGTCGCCGCGATCCCTGAGACCTGCCGGATCGTCTCGGTCCTCGACCGCACCAAGGAGCCCGGCGCCCTCGGCGAGCCGCTCTTTGAGGACGTCAGCACGGCGCTGCTGGAGAGCGGGAGGATCCTCCCGGTACTGGGCGGCCGCTACGGTCTGTCCTCCAAGGACACCACCCCGGCGCAGATCAGGGCGGTCTACGACAACATGGCCGGCGAGAGGAAAAACCACTTTACCATCGGCATCAACGACGACGTGACCTTCCGCTCGCTGCCCGTGGGCGAGAACATCGTCACCAGCGGAAAGTCCATCATCTCCTGCAAGTTCTGGGGCCTCGGCTCCGACGGCACGGTCGGCGCAAACAAGAACTCCTGCAAGATCATCGGCGACAACACGGATCAGTACGTCCAGGCCTACTTCCAGTACGACGCGAAGAAGTCAGGCGGCCTGACTCGCAGCCACCTGCGCTTCGGACACGAGCCGATCCTCAGCACCTATTACGTCACCATGGCGGACTTTGTGGCCTGCCACAAGCAGAGCTACATGCATACCTTCGACATGGTCAGCGAGGTCAAGCCGGGCGGCACCTTCCTGCTTAACACCCGCTGGAAGGGCGATACCCTGGTGGCCAATCTCTCCAACCGCACCAAGCGCATCCTCGCCCAGCGGAAGATCAACTTCTACACCATCGACGCCACCGACATCGCGGCGGAGATCGGCCTCGGTAACCGCACCAGCACCGTCCTTCAGGCGGCCTTCTTCAAGCTGGCAGGCGTGCTGCCCATCGAGGAAGCTGAGAAGCATATGAAGGACGCGGCGATCAAAACCTTCTCCCGGAAGGGCGAGAAGATCGTCAACATGAACCTGACGGCCATCGAGCGCGGCCTGACCGACGCGGTGAAGATCGAGATCCCTGCCGAGTGGGCTGAACTGAAAGACGAGCCCGCGACCGTGGACGAGAGCCTGCCGGAGTTCGTGCGGGAGGTCCTGATCCCGATGAACAGCGCCGACGGCGACAGCATCCCCGTCAGCACCTATGTCAAATACTCTGACGGTGTTATGCCCACGGCCATGTCGAGGTACGAGAAGCGCGGCGTGGCGGACAACGTCCCGGTCTGGGACGCTGCAAAGTGCATCGGCTGCAACCGCTGCTCCCTCGTCTGCCCGCATGCGGCGATCCGTCCCTTCCTGTTTACGGAAGAGGAGGCATCGGCCGCACCGGAGAGCTGCGAGACAAAGAAAGCGGTCGGCAAGGGCTTTGAAGGCCTGCGCTACCGCATCCAGGTCGACGTGCTGGACTGCCAGGGCTGCGGAAGCTGCGTGAACGTCTGCCCGGCCAGGGAGAAAGCGCTGAAGATGGTCCCGCTGGACGACGTCCTGGACGAACAGAAGAACTGGGACCACTGCCTCACCCTCAGCGAGAAGCAGAACCCCATGAACCGCTTCTCCGCCAAGGGGAGCCAGTACGAGCAGCCGCTCTACGAGTTCTCGGGTGCCTGCCCCGGCTGCGGCGAGACGCCGTATATCAAGCTCCTGACCCAGCTCTTCGGCGACAGGCTCTACGTCGCCAACGCCACGGGCTGCTCACAGGCCTACGGCTTCTATACCCCGACCTATCCCATGACCGTCACCGGACGCGGCTTCGGACCGGCGTTTACAAACTCGCTGTTTGAGAACAACGCGGAGTTTGCCCTCGGCATCAGCATGTCCGCCGACCAGATGCGCGACCAGGTCAGGATGCACGCCCGCAGCGTCGTCGAGGCAACGAGGGATGAGAAGCTGAAGACCGCCCTGCAGGCGTGGCTCGCAGACGGCGACGACATGGACCGGACGGTTGAGCTCTCCGACGCGGTCCGCGCCGCCATCGCAGAGACGGAGGAAGAGAGCGAGGATATCGCCTTTGTCCGCGACCGCGAGGACGCCCTGACCAGAAAATCTGTCTGGATGGTCGGCGGTGACGGCTGGGCCTACGACATCGGTTACGGCGGTCTGGACCACGTCCTTGCGACCGGGCGCAACCTGAACGTCCTGGTCATGGACAATGAGCTCTATGCCAACACCGGCGGACAGGCCTCCAAGGCCACCCCGACTGGCGCCTCGGTGCAGTTCGCGGCGGCCGGCAAGGGTACGCCCAAGAAAGACCTCGGCCTGATGCTCTCGACCTACGGCTATATCTACGTCGCCCAGGCCTGCATCGGCGCCAATCCCGAGCACCTCATCAAGTGCCTGAAGGAAGCGGCGGCCTACGACGGACCCTCCATCGTGATCGTCTATGCGCCCTGCATCAACCACGGCCTCTCCAAGGGCATGTCCAAATCGATGGACGAGGGCAAGGCCGCTGTCGAATGCGGCTTCTGGCCTCTGTTCCGCTACAACCCGGAGAATGAGAAGGAGGGGAAGAACCCGTTCTCGCTCGACTCCGGTGAGCCCAACGGCAAGCTGCGCGAGTACATGATGGGTGAGAACCGCTTTGCCTCCCTGACCCGCACCTTCCCGGACCGCGCCGAGAAGCTCTTTGCCGAGGCGGAGGAGTTCACCGCCCGCCGCTACACGAAGTACAAAAAGCTGGCCGCGGAATAAGTGCAGAATACAGAAACATAACGGCGAAAGTAAACATAGCACAGCAGGGTTCCTGAAAACAGGAACCCTGCTGTGTCATCTGGTGTACTCGCCGAACGCACCAGAAAAGTAGCCGGATGGAGCAGAAACCCTGCCCGTCCGGTCTTGCCATTCACAGGGCTGCAGCTCTGCACCGAACGATTCAGCAAAATATAATAAAACTCCAGATCGGTTCTGTGCTGTTTTACCGAAAAACAATTCAAAAGACGGAAATAACTTGAATACCGGGAAGAATATTGTATAATACATCCCATATCGTGCGAAAAAAAACCGGAAACGAATACACAGGAGGAAAAAAGAATGATAAGACAAGGTAAAAAATGGCTGTGCCTGTTGCTCTGCTTTGTGATGTGCTTTTCGCTGCTGCCGACCTGGGCCGTTGCCGATGACGGCGCGGATGAGGTTTTGGCTGCGGATGAGGTACCGGGCACAGAGCCGGAGGACGTGTTCGATGAAGAGGAACCCTTCACAGAGGAAGCTCCGGAGGATTACTCCGACGAAGCTCCGGAAGCACCCGAGGAAGAAGTTCCCGCTGCTCCGGAGGCGCAGGAGGAAGAGGCAGCTCCGACGGAAGAACCCCCTGAAGACCCGGCGGAAGGAACCGATGAGGACGCCCAGACTGAGGAGCCCTCGGAAGAGGACCCCGAGGACCAGGCTGAAGAATCCGGAGAAGACGCAGAAGTCCCGGACGAGGACGAGCATGAAGAGGACCTGGAGGAATCCCTTGAGGATGAGGACGAGGTCAGTGCGGCGGCACCAACAATGAAAGACCCGAAGTATTTCGCCACAATGGCGGAACTGAAGCAGATCTGCGCCGAGCAGACCCCCAACACCGTTCAACCGGCGTACTATGATCCCAACGGAAATGAGGAATTCCGCTATATGCCCGGAAGCTCCTTCTCGTTTAATGAACCGTTGGAGGTTCCGGCCGGCGTGATGATTAATTTTGTCGGGGTCGAGACGATCACCATCGATGCCCCGCTGACCATCCTGGCCGACCCGCCCGTCGGAGCGCAGCTTGAGATCCAGACGTCTTCCTGGACGTCAGGACAGACCTCGACTGTAATCAACAACAGCGTCTTTAACGTGAACGGTCTGCTTGCCCTGAGAAGGCCAAATCCCACAGACCCGACCTGCATCTGCGCGGATTTTGTCAACAACGGGACATTTAATCTAAACGGAAGCATTACGGTTACAGATACCGATGCGCCGGACAGCCATCTGAAGGGCCTGAATCTCAGCCTCTATGAAAAGAAACTGGGCGGGCGCAGCAACGAATGGTATGAGTACACGCCGGCCAGAAACCCCGGGAGCGGCGGGCAGTGCGGCGACAGCGTCATCTGGAGTCTGAAGAACGGTGTCCTGACCGTCTCCGGCACCGGCGCCATGTGGGATTTTGATCCGCCGGAGAGCGTGCCGACGTACTACGCGAAGAGCGGGGAGATCAGGGCCATTGTGATAGAGGCCGGAGTGACCCGTATCGGTTCCTGCGCTTTCAGGGAACTTGCGAATGCCGTCTCCGTCAGCTTCACCTCCGATGTCACGGAGATCGGTGAACGTGCCTTTATCGGCTGCATCAGGCTGAGTACGATCACTGTGACCGGCAGCAACCCGGTCTTTGCGGTGAAGGACGGCGTCCTGTTCACGGCGGACCTGTCTGAGCTCGTCCTCTATCCCGGAGGAAAGACCGACACCAGCTACGCGATCCCGACCGGGACAGCTTCTGTTCGGGCTTACGCGGCTGCGACGAATTACAACCTCCACAGTCTCGCGTTTTCCGGCAGCGTTGATCTTGGAGAATTTGCATTTTATAACTGCCCGAAACTGAGCAGAATTGACTTTACAAAGGCAGCAGAAGGCCTGCAGCTCGGCTACTGCGCGTTCAATGTCCCGGACGTTGCCATCAGCATGGCGGCCATAGAAGAGACGTGGGCGATCGGCACGGTCGTCCGTCTCCCGGGTACGGAAGCGGATGGCCTGCTGCCGGCAGTCACGGGCTATCCGTGGGCGGAAGACTACCGACTGGCGAGCTTTGAGTATGCGGCTGCGGTGGGCGAGGATGCCGCAGCCCGCCTCAAGCTGCTCCCGATTACAGGCGCTGTCACGTCTGCAGCCGTGGAAGAGAGCGGAGTGTATAATTATTTTCCCCGGGTAGAGCTCAAAGACGCCAATGCGGAAGAGACAGAGACGCTGGTGTCTGACGTGTTCTACGCGGTCAGCCTTGACTGCACATGGGTTGCAAAGGATGCCTATACCTTCAAGCTCCGTCCGCAGTTTGAGGATGAGAACGGCAAAGAGATCGCCGTGAGCAAAAGCAGCATCAAGTACAGCTCCAACGACGCAAAGATCGCGGCAGTCGGAAAGGCTGAAGCGGACGGCAGTGTGACGGTCACGGTGAAGGCCGGCGCAAACGGCGTTGCGACCATCACCGGTACGTCTCAGAAGATCAGCGGCACGGTCCTGGTTTATGTCCGCGACTACGCCCCTCGTCTGGAAAGCGATAAGCTTACACTGAATTCTCTCTATGAAAGAAGCACTGACCTCTATGCCGGTGCAGCGTATGACAACCTGGTAAGTGATATCCATATAAAGGATGAAAAAGATCCTTTCACTCTGGAGATTGACAGGGAAGAAAATTACGTAGGCCTCAAGGCAAAGCAGGAACTGAAAAACGGCACCTATAAGACGACCCTGGTCTGGGAAACGGATTTTGGCATCTATGAGACACCGCTGACCGTCACGGTTAAAAACGCTGTGCCCGCCATCACCGTAAAGCAGGCGACCAAGCTCAATACCTTCTACAGACAGGGTGTGCCCGTGGAGATCACGGCGGCCATCGGGTCCGAATCATTCCCCATCGAAAGCGCCGAATTCGAGACAAAGGATCTTCTGCTGGTTTTTGGTGAATACGGAGACGTCTATATTCAGCGAAAAGCTGACTCAACCGGTGCAAAGCCCGTCACGAAGGGGACCCTGAAGGTAAAAGCAGAAGGCTTCAGGAATGAGATCACAAAACAGATCACTGTAGCGACAGAGAACAAGAAGCCGACGGTCAAGCCCTCTGCGACCAGCTTTAACATCAATACCGCCCTGGGTGACGATACGACCGTCATGGTTCGTGTGAATCAGACCGACAAGGATCCTTACAGCGGGCAGCCGTACACCGTACCGCTGGAGCTGGATGAAGAAGACGTCAGCCTGTTAAGCGGAGAAGCAGATCTTGCGGTCTCTGACGGTGGAATCCTTCTGAAGCTGAAGGGCACGAAACCGACCACGGTCAAGTTCAGAATCCAGCTTGTATTCTGGGCTGAGGCAATGGACTTCTCGGTGAAGCTGAATGTCTCGACGAAAGCCCCCACCGTGAAGGTGGCCCCCGCCAGCGTGCAAGTGAACGCGGCCTACCCGGGTGCAGCCAGTGTGGCGCCCCTGACGCTGAGCGACGGGAACTACCGGCTGGCCGAGGTGAAGTTCGATAAGGAATATGACAGGCTGAAGGTCTGGTATGAATCAGAAGACGGAGTACACGGAAGGATCTGTGCTTCTCCTGAGGGCGGCCTGAAGGCAGGAACTTACAAGTATACGCTGACACCGGTTCTCGTCGCAGACGGCGAAAGGACAGATCTGAAGACTGTGCCGTTCACGGTCAAGGTTGTGAACACCACAAAAAATGTGAACCCGACTGTGAAGACAATCGGATCCATCGACGTGCTGAACTCTGGCAGCGTGATCACCTGTCAGGTGACAAAGATCCCGAATCTTGTGAACCCCATGATCACCGGGATCAGCCTGAGCGGAAAGAACGCGGATGAAGAGCATTTCACTCTCTACTACAACGGCGATCCCGGAGACAGCAACCAGGCCTACCTTATGGTAAAGAACCCGGAACAGCTGTCGGTGAAGAAAACCTATCAGATCCAGCTTGCTGTCACAGTTGCAGACCGCGATGCTCCGTTCCTTACCAAGACGCTGAATATCAAGGTAAAACAGGGGACGCTGAAAATCACTCTGGGGCAACAATTTGTCACAGTATTTCAGGGAGCGGGAAACCAGCTTTGCGGCGCAGTTATGGAGGTGGCAGAACCGTATGCAATTCAGGATGTCCGGCTGAACAGCAAGACACCTGAGCTTCTGCAGAAGGCGCTGGGCAAGGATGCGGAGATCCTCTGGGCTACCGGATACGACGAGGCCACGGATGAATTGATTACAGGCGTACCGGCATCGTACGGAGTTGCAGCAGTTATGATTAAGAATCCCGGCGTCCTGCAGGCAGGCAAGAGCTACAAGCTTACACTGGATGTATACCCCAGCGGGATGGCGGCCGACGGAAAGCCCACGGCGGTAACCTTAACCCTGAGCGTGAAGAAGTAACAGAAAACCAGTAAAAAATGAGACGCCGCCCTTCGGCTTTCACCGGAGGGCGGTGTCTTGAAATCTTATAGATTCGGGGAGCTTTAAGCTCAGAGCTTCGACATCTTCACTGCGGTGTCGAGGGCGATCTCCATCATCTGGGTGAAGGAGCTCTGGCGCTCCTCGGCAGAGAGGTTGTCCTCCGGGCGGTAGATATGGTCCGAGATGGTGCAGATGCAGAGGGCGCGCTTACCGGCGTAGGCGGCGTTGCAGTAGAGGCCGGCGGCCTCCATCTCGACGGCCAGGACACCCATGCGCTTCCACTGGTCGTTCTTTCCGCAGCCTTCGGGGGAGTAGAACGGATCAGACGAGAGGATGTTTCCGACGCGAAGATCCACGCCGAGCTCCTTCGCCGCCTCCACTGCTGCGCTGAGGAGGGTGTAATCGGCGATCGGCGCGAAGGTGGCGGTCTCGCCGAGGCCGAAGCCGCGGACGTAGTTGGAGTTGGTGCAGGCGGCCTGCCCGGCGACGACGTCGCGGAGCTTCAGGTCGTCCTGCAGCGCGCCGGCGGAGCCGATGCGGATGATATTATCCACGTCGTAAAAGTTGTAGAGCTCCCAGCTGTAGATCCCGATGGATGGGATCCCCATGCCGGAGGCCATGACCGTCACAGGGACGCCCTTCCAGGTGCCGGTATGGCCCTGAACACCGCGGACGTTGTTTACCAGGACGGGGTCGGTCAGAAAGGTCTCGGCGATGAACTTCGCACGCAGAGGATCGCCCGGCATCAGGACGGTCTTTGCGATGTCTTCTTTTCTGGCATTGATGTGGGGAGTGGGAATGGGCATAGTCGTTTCCTCCAGATTGTTTGATGACAAAAGTATAATGTACAAAAAGAAAAAAGTCAAATTGAAAGCGGGGCGTTTCTGTGATATAGTAGAGAAAAACCGGAGACGGGAGGACAGACTATGCAAAAGGTCATGGTCATCGGTATCGCCGGAGGCAGCGGCAGCGGCAAGACCACCATTACCAGGCGGCTGATGCAGCGTTTCGGCAGCGATGTCAGCATGGTTTCGTATGACAGCTACTATAAGGCACAGCACGATACACCCTTTGAGGAACGCGCCAGGGTCAACTACGACCATCCGGACGCCTTCGACACGGATCTGTTTCTGCGGGATCTGCGGGCGCTGAAGGCGGGGAAGACCATCCAGTGTCCCATCTATGACTATGCGATACACGACCGGCTGGACCAGACGAAGACCGTGAGACCGGCGAAGGTGATCCTGGTGGAGGGGATCCTGATCTTTGCCAGCCAGGAGCTCTGCGACGAGATGGACATCAAGCTCTTTGTCGACGCGGATGCGGACGTGCGGATTCTGCGGCGCGTCGTGCGGGACGTGCGCGACCGCGGCCGCAGCCTGGAGAGCGTCGTGAACCAGTACCTGACCACGGTCAAGCCCATGCACGAGCAGTATGTGGAGCCCTCCAAGCGCCGCGCGGACATCATCATCCCCGAAGGCGGGCACAACCTGGTGGCGCTGGACATGATCATGGAGAGGGTCCGGGCCCATCTGGAACGCTGACCGGCGGAAGCAATAAGGACCGCCCTGCGGGAAGCGAAAAAAGAGAAACAGAGGAAGAAATCGGAACAATGGCAAAACTCTACTTCAAATACGGCGCCATGGGCTCGTCCAAATCTGCCCAGGCCCTGATCACAAAGTTCAACTACGAGGAACTGGGGATGACGGTCTGGCTCATCAAGCCGAGCACCGATACCCGAGACGGGGCGGATCTGATCCGCAGCCGCATCGGTCTGGAGGCTCACGCCGAGGTTATCACCCCGGAACAGAGCATCCTGGAGGCCTACCGGACCGCGGGCAGACACGACGTGATCATCACGGATGAGGCCCAGTTCTTTACCCCGGAACAGATCGACGAGCTCAGGACCCTGGTGGATGAGGAGGATCTGCCCGTGCTCTGCTTCGGCCTGCGGACGGATTTTCTGACGCACTTCTTTCCGGGGGCCCAGAGGCTCATGGAGCTGGCGGACTCGATCACCGAGATCAAGACGGTCTGCGCCTGCGGCCGCAAGGCCACGGTGAATGCGCGCATCGATGCACGGGGCCGCGTGATCACCGAAGGAGCCCAGGTTTTTCTGGGCGGCAACGACAGCTACATGGCGATGTGCCATCAGTGCTGGAAAAAGAAAATCCGGGAGCAGAACGAGGCGGCCGGTACGCCGTCAATGCAGACAGAACAGAGCAGACGGAAAAACGGAACAGAGCGAACATAACACAGAAAAAGGCAGGACAGGAAACAGGCATGCTTGAAATCAGAAACCTGAGCTTCTCCGTCGACGAAGACGGAGAACAGAAAGAGATCCTACGCAATCTGGACCTGAAGATCGAGGACGGAAAGTTTATTGTCATCACGGGACCGAACGGCAGCGGAAAGTCCACCCTGGCCCGGCTGATCATGGGGATCGAGAAGCCCTCCGAGGGTCAGATCCTCTTTGACGGGAAAGACATCACGGACCTGGACATCACCGAGAGGGCGAAACTGGGCATCAGCTTTGCCTTCCAGCAGCCGGTGCGCTTTAAGGGCATCCGGGTGAAGGACCTGCTGCGGCTGGCATCCGGGAAGAATCTCTCCGTATCCACAGCCTGCGAATACCTCTCCGAGGTGGGGCTCTGTGCCCGGGACTATATCGACCGCGAGATCAACGCCTCCCTCTCCGGGGGCGAGCTCAAGCGGATCGAGATCGCGACCCTGCTGGCGCGACACACACGGCTCTCGGTCTTTGACGAGCCGGAGGCCGGCATCGACCTCTGGAGCTTCCAGAACCTGATCCGGATCTTTGAGAAGATGCGGAAAGAGATCAAAGACAGCTCCATCGTCATCATCTCGCATCAGGAGCGCATCCTGAACATCGCCGACGAGATCGTTCTCCTCTCTGCGGGCGGCATCATTGACAAAGGCAGCCCGGAGACGATCATGCCGAAGCTGGTCAGCCAGAGCAGCGTGTGCCAGCGGCTTCAGTGAGGGAGGGGAGAGACATGGTAAAGCTGGACGCGATTCAGAAACGGCTGATTGAGGAGATCGCCGATCTCCACAGCGTGCCGGAGGGGGCTTATAACTTCCGCGCCAACAGCCGGCTGGCCGGGCGGAACACCACGGCAAACATCGACATCATCTCGAAACCGGACGGAAGCGGCATCGACATCCGGATCAGGCCGGGCACGAAGAAGGAGAGCGTACACATCCCCGTGGTGCTGTCCGAGAGCGGCATCAAAGAGACGGTATACAACGACTTTTATGTCGGCGAGGACAGCGACGTAGTTATCGTGGCCGGCTGCGGCATCGACAACTGCGGTACGCAGGACTCGGAGCACGACGGCATCCACCGCTTCCATATCGGCAGAAACGCGAAGGTGAAGTACGTCGAGAAGCATTACGGGTCCGGGGACGGGAAGGGACAGCGGATTCTGAACCCGGTGACCGAGGTCTATATGGACGAAAACAGCTCCATGGAGATGGAGATGGAGCAGATCAAGGGCGTGGACTCCACCGACCGTCAGACCGTGGCGGAGCTGAAGGCCGGAGCAAAGCTGGTGGTAAAGGAGCGCCTCATGACCCACGGCAGCCAGAATGCCGTGAGCGGGTATCAGGTGAACCTGAACGGCGCGGGAGCCACGGCGGACGTGGTGTCCCGGTCAGTGGCGCGGGACGATTCCAGCCAGACCTTCAACGCCCGTGTTACCGGCAACGCCCCTTGCAGCGGACACACCGAGTGCGACTCGATCATCATGGACAGGGGCCGGATCCTGGCGATCCCTTCGCTGGAAGCGAACAATGTGGACGCCATGCTGGTGCACGAGGCAGCCATCGGCAAGATCGCCGGGGAGCAGCTGGTGAAGCTCATGACCCTGGGCCTCACGGAGCAGGAGGCGGAGGAGCAGATCATCAACGGCTTCCTGCGCTGAAAAAACCTCTGACACAAGATATGGAAAGAGGCTGCGGCACAGACCTCAAGATATGATGTCAAGCGCCTTTGAAACACCGCGGAAAGTGATCAAAAATCGCTTTTCGCGGTGTTTTTATGCCGAATTGTTAGGAAATTCTTAAGAAATGCAGCTTGTAAGAAGACCGCCGACGTATTATAATGGTGATATCTATGCGGTATTATACATTCTGATCAAGGAGGATGTGCACGGGATGAAACACTACAGAAAGCTGCTGGCGGTGCTGCTGTGCATCGCAATGTGCGCCTCGATGCTCCCGACCTGGGCCTTTGCCGAGGGTGGGGACGGTACCGGTCTGGCAGAAGAGGCCGGCGAAGCGGATGGTTATTCTGTGGAAGAGGGAAGCCAGGCGGAAGAAGATCTCCTGACTCAGGGAGAGGCAGAGGATCCCGCGCTCTCCGGGGAAGAAGAGATGCTTCCCGGGGCGGAAGCGGCGCCGGAGGCTGCGGGGGAAGAGCCTGTTGAAGAGGAAGAGACCCCGGAAGCTGCGCCCCCGGAGGATGCACCTTCGGAAGCCGTGCCCGAAGAGCCGACGGAAGCTCCTGCAGATTCGGAAGAGCCGAAGGACGATGGTCCGAAAGCCGATGATCCTGAAGAAGCCGAAGATGAGGCGCCGACAGAGACGGCAGACCTCGGAGACGAGGATGAAGGTTATGCCGAAATGTCGGGAAGGATCTGTACGGTTACGGTCGACGACGGCACGGATAACGCAGCACTGCTGGATGCCTATGCCCAGGCAGCGCTGGATTCGCTGCGCCCCGGTGCGGTCACACCGCAGAACTACAGGGTCGACCGCGGCGAACTGCTGACCGGACTGGATAAAAAGATCTATGATGCGCTGTGGAAGAGAATCCAACAGGTTGCATCCGGCGATCTTGCCAGCACGGCCTTTGTGATCCCCTTTGAGGAGCTGGGACTGAAGAAAACATATACCTTTGATGAGCTGGGTGTAACCAATTTTGACGACGGCTTTGCTATGGTGGACAGCTTCTTTGATTTCAGCTTCAGAGCAGTGCTGGGCGCGCTGCTGGCGGACTGCTGCTACTCACTGTACTGGTATGACAAGACCGACGGGACCATGTATCAGCCCTATGACAGCATGAGCGGCTCCGGAAATACAATCAAGGTAGAGGGAGACGGCTTCTGCGTCTGGATGTCGGTTGTGCAGGAATACTGGGACGGAAGCAGCGTATACACATACCGGTATGAAGACGAATACGGAGATGAACATACCGTCACAAAGCCGACCGGTGTCGACCCGAAATACGGCACAACGGTAAAGACAGCGGTACAGAACGCCAACGCTGTTGTGACCAGTGCGGCACCCAAGAGTGACTTTGACAAGCTGAGCGCCTATAAAACCTGGATCTGCGACCATGTCACATACAACGACAAGGCAGCCCAGGATCAGACTGTGCCATACGGAAACCCGTGGCAGCTGATCTGGGTGTTTGACGGCGATATCGATACGGACGTCGTGTGCGAAGGCTATTCCAAAGCCTTCCAGTATCTCTGCGAGCTGACGAGTTTCCAGGGAGCGGTCGGCGTCTATTCGGTCAGCGGCGTGATGAGCGGCGGTACCGGGGCCGGAAATCACATGTGGAACATCGTCAGCATGGAGGATGGGAAAAACTATCTTGTCGACGTGACCAACTGTGACGTGGGATCGATCGGCGCACCGGACTGGCTGTTCATGAAGGGATGTGCCGGCGGCGGAGTCGCAAACGGATACACGTATAACTGCGGCTCGGGCAGCTTTGCCAGTCAGGTGACCTACGTCTATGATGATGAGGCGAAAAACCTCTACGGCAGCGACATTCTGACGCTGTCGAATAAGGACTATACGCCGTATGCAGATCCGACCCCGGCAGACCCGGAGCTGGAGGACGGAAAGGGCGTCGAGATCACGCTGGGCAGTGAGAATACGGCCTCGGCGAGCAGGACACTGATCTTTAAACCCCTGGCGACGAGGATATATGAAATCACCGCTGAGGATATCAGTAACAGCGGCAGCAATGTGACAGCTGCCTCACCCTATGTGGTATACCCGCCGGTCAGAGTGACGCTGACGACGGCGGACGGCAGCACGGTGGCGACGTGGGCAAGCTCCACCGGCACAGTCAGCGTCCGGTCTACACTGACGGCGGGACAGGAATACCGGGTCACGCTCGAGCGCATGAGCAGCGGAACCGGGAAATACCGGATCAGCGTGAAGAGCTTTGAGACCGACGCCTGCGGCGAGACCGCTGTCTGGAGTTATGACACGGCGACTGCCGAGCTGACGATTTCCGGTACGGGTGAGATGTGGCCCCGCAGCTGGACGGAGACGGGCACGGATGCGCCTTGGACACAGTATGCCGGGACCGCGTCAAAGCTGACGGTGGACGACGGCATCACGTCTCTCGGCGAGGCAGCCTTCATGGGGATGAGCGCCCTGAAGGAGGTCAGCCTGCCCGACAGCGTGAAGAGCCTCGGTCTCAACGCCTTCCGGGCGACCGGCCTGACCTCGATCCGCCTTCCGGACAGCATTGCGATGCTGGAATACGCAACCTTCTCAGGCTGCGGGGCTCTGACGGAGGTCAGGCTTCCAAATCAGCTGGAGAGCATCGGACAGGCCGCCTTCAATGGCACGGCCGTGGAGGAGCTGGACATCCCGGTCAGTCTGACGGACATACAGTACGGGGCATTTGAGACGGCCAACAGCCTGAAAACAGTCAACTATGCCGGCACCAAGGCGCAGTGGAGCGCGATCCGCATCGGCGACCTGAATGACTGCCTGAAAACCGCTCTGATCCACTGCACTGATGGTGACATAGACAACCGTCCGTTGCTGAAGCTCGAGCCTGTCGGCGAGACCGGGCTGACGGTGGCACGCGGGACAACCGCAACCCTGACCGTCCGGGCGACGCCGGCAAAGGAAGGCGATACGCTGACTTATGACTGGTATGCGGTCAACCGCAGGACAGAGGACGGCAGGGTCGCTCAGACCCTCGTCGGACATGGAAGCACCAGCGGCAACACCAACCGTCTGACGACAGATCCTGTCACCGATCAGCTGCAGTACGTCTGTGTCGTGTCGGACCAGAACGGCAACTCGGCACAGGTGACGTTCACGCTGGACTATGGGCGGCAGGACGGCTTTGCCGGAGACAGCATCCGCTGGAGTGTCAGCGGAAGCGTCCTGACGCTCTCCGGCACAGGGGAGATGTGGGACTACTATTACGAGGACGGCTTTATGACGCCCTGGACGGGGCTGAACGGCAGCATCACCGAGGTGATTGTCGGAGAGGGGATCACAGCCGTCGGCGGCGACGCCTTTACCCAGATGCCGAACCTGACCAGGGTGACCCTGCCCACAACGCTTACCCGGATCGGAAGAGACGCCTTCTCTGACAGCGTGAGCCTGAAGAGCATCGAGTTCCCGGCGTCTCTGCGGAAGATCGGCAGTTACGCCTTTTACGGCAGCGGACTGGAGACTGTTGTACTGCCGGAAGGCTTGACTGAAATCGGTGCGGCGGCCTTTATGGGATGTGCCGGTCTGAAAGAGATCACGCTGCCAAAGACACTGAATACGGTACCGCTGGCCTGCTTCAGCGGCTGCGGCACGTTGGAGCTTGTAAAGTATGCCGGCCGGCAGACCGACTGGTCTTCGGTCAGCATCGCGGACGGTAATGAGCCCCTCCGGAGCGCGAAGCTCCGCTGCCTGGGCGACCTGCTGAAGCTGAGTCCGCCGACGGACCTTGCCTGGCACAGGTTCGAGGAAGGGCACGACGTCATTGGGTTCATGAGCTTTGCTCAGGCGGCTGAGAATCCGACGCGCTTCTATGAATACAGGATCTATCGAACCGTAAATGGTACAGATACGATGGTACGGACCGATTTTACCGCTGTCCCCGGTGCTGGCCGGGACGGGAACCACGTCTTTGTGACCAGCGATGAGTTTGAGAGCGGCGACTATTACTTTACGGTGACCGCCGTCTCCAAGGACCCGGACAAATATGCCGACAGCGACCCGGTGAAGTCGGAGACGTGGCACTATGAGAAGGCCGCGGTCCGCATGGCAACAGTGACGAATATCGGGATTGACACCGACGGTATGGCAACCTGGACCATGCCCGCAGACCTGGATCATTACACGGGCTTCATGATGGAATACCGGTACCGGGCGAGTCTCTCAGATCCTCAGACCGGCGAGGGCATGCGGTATCCCACGCTGATCCGCCGTACCATGGGGCCAGGGGATGAGAGCCCGGCGGTGTCCTTCATGGCGAGAGTCCGGCAGCAGGGTCCGGGATACTATCAGTGGCGTGTGAAGCTGCTGAGTGACGACACCGCCACGGTGGACAAATCTCTGTGGTCCGACTGGTCTGCCGAGACGCAGATCACCGCAGAGCAGATCGCGGAATACCACGCACCGAATGAATTCAGGAACCTGAAGCAGCTTCAGAAATTCTGCGCACAGAACTATACGTCGATCACCAGCATCCGCTTTGGCCTGAACGAGCCCTTCGAGTTCACGGAGGACGTCGTCATCCCGGAGAACCTGATGGTCTGGTTCCCGGCACCCAACAACAGCGTCACGGTACCGGCGGGAAAGACCCTGACGCTCAACGGTAGTCTGCTCCTGCAGGAGGACATCACCGTGGCCGGTACCCTGGTCAACAACAGCACGCTCGCCCTGCACAACGGCAACGGCGCCATGGCAACCGTGACGGTGACAGGCAGCTACGCCGGTACCGGGCGGCTGTATGTAAACCATATCGGGAAAGGCCATGTTGCGGATGCGGATCCGGATACCTACTTCACGGGGATCGATCTCAGAAACTACGAGAGAAGCCATACGGATTCGGACAACAAGGAATGTGTCTACATCTATACCTGGAATCCCGCTCTGAAGGCGGGAGAGACGCTCACGCTGGATCTGTCCTCCGCACAGCCGAAGAGCAGTTTCCGACTTGTCGCAGAGGAGGAAGGCCTCTATGTGATAACTCTCCGCAAGCTCAGCGACAGCGCTGCAAGACCGGGCATTCATCTGAGCGCGACGAACAGCCGCGTGCCGGATTCCCAGGTGCTATGGGACGGCGAGACAATGATTTACCGCTATTCCATGAAAGCAGGAGAAACCCTCCCGCTTGAGATAGAGCGCACCGGCCAGGCGACCGGAGAGGGCAGCTATGAACTGAGTGCTGCGGTCTTCGATCTGGACGCCTGCGGCGACAGACTGACGTGGGCGGTCAGCGGCGACACCCTGACCATCAGCGGAGAAGGCGACATCTGGGACTATACCGAGGTCGGTTATCCGGCGGACGGGGGAAGCGTCAACTGGACGACGGACGCGCCCTGGGGAGATTATGAGGATACGGTCAAAACCGTAACCCTGGATCCCGGGGTGACGGCAGTCGGACAGAACGCCTTTGCCGGCATGAATGCGCTGGAGACGCTGGCGGTTTCGGCTTCTGCCGCGGGGCTCAGGGTCGGCAAGTGGGCCTTTGACCAGTGCGATAACCTGCAGAGGATCGAGCTGAACGGATTCTCTTCAGACTGGAAGGAAGACCGGATCGCAGAGGGAAATGAGTCACTGACAGGAGCAAAGCTCTACTGTGAATACGGCCTCGCAGTTCAGCCTAAGGACGGGAAAGAGACTGCCATTGCTGTCCCCTGCGGCACGACGGTCACGCTGGAGGTGGAGACTGTCCCCGCGCAGGGAGGCGGCGCCATCCGCTATGCCTGGAGCAGCGCGACGGACTGGACAGAGGATGGATCGACACAGATCATAAACTATGAGAACAACAGTCCTTCACTTGTGACGGAGCCGGTGGATACCTTCCGCGTCTATACCTGCACGGTCACCGACGAGCTGGGCAATGAAGGAGCGGTCAGCTTCCGGGTTCAGTACGAGCGCCCGGAGGGTTATGTCGGCAACGATATTCGCTGGGCCGTCAGCAACGGGGTTCTGACCCTGTCGGGCACCGGGGCGATGTGGGATTATTACTATGAGAACGGCATGATGCTCCCCTGGGCAGCCCGGAGCGCCGAGATCACCAAAGTCGTCGTGGAAGCGGGGATCACCGTGATCGGCGGCTATGCCTTCTCGTACCTGCCGAACCTCACAGAGGTCTCCCTGCCGGAGGGGCTCGTCAGCATCCACGCGGACGCCTTCACGGACTGCGTCAGTCTGCGCGGCATCGACCTTCCGTCCACACTGACGGAACTGCGCAGATATGTCTTCTACGGCAGCGGGCTGGAGAGCATGGTTCTGCCGGAGGGCCTGGCAGCACTGCCGGAGGGCGGATTCATGGGCTGCACAGGCCTCGCAGAGGTCACGGTCCCGAAGAGCCTGACCGCAGTGGAGGAGGCCTGCTTCACAGGCTGTGAAGAACTGAAGACCGTGAATTATGCCGGAACACCCGCCGAGTGGAACAGGATCCGGATCGCAGAAGGGAACGAAGCCCTTACGCAGGCCTTTAAGGCACAGTTTGGTGCCGGGGACAGCAGCGGCCTGAAGCTGAACAAGGAGTATCTGCTGATCCAGAAAGGCGGAACAGACAGCAGCCTGAATGTAACAGAGGGTCTGAACGACTATACGAAAAAGTACCTGACCTGGACCACCGAGAGCGGCAGGGAAGACATCATCGCGGTGGATCGGAATACCGGCGCCGTGATGGCAAAGAGCGTCGGGACGGACTATGCGGTTGCGACGCTGGACCTGGGGTATGCAGTCTATACGGCCCGCTGCCGCGTGGACATACAGGAGAGTATCACAGAGCTCAGCGAGGTGAAGGCGTCGCTCACGGAGGACAAGGTCACGGTCGAGCTCTACCGCACGGACTACACCCGTGTGGGCATCGTCCTTGCCATCGAGCAGAACCGGATCGGCGCTGCCAGCATCGGGGAGGCAGGGACCGACGCCGATGCAGACACCAATAGCCCTGCAGATCCGGCGGTCTCGGCGGTGCTGAAAAAGGTGACCTGGGAGGCCGCAGACAAGAATAAGATCACGGACTTCTTCGAGCTGGAACAGGTGGACGACCGCTATGTCCAGATTGTACCGAAGGATCTGAGCCCGCTCGCCGTGAAGGCGACAAAGGGCAGTTACAAGGCCAGCATCCTGGTGACGGTGGACGACGGAACGGAGAACGGACGCGAGCTGGATCCTCTGCCGCTCACGGTCACGGTGAAGAAGACGCTTCCGAAGCTGTCAGCTCCTGCGGTGAAGCTGAACCGCTTCACCCCGGACGAGGTTGTGCCGGTCGCGGTCACCGGGGCCAATGTGACCGGATTCCGGCCGGAGAACGGGAATTATAAAAACACGGTGGCGGAGCTGAGCAAAGAGCTGCCGATGACGGTGAAGCTGAACCCGGCAAACACCAAAAACGGCTCCGCGAAGTTCAGCCTGATCTGCGACCTGGAGAACTGGGCGGTGACGGCAAAGCTGAACCTCACGGTCAGCAGCACCTGGAACGCGCCGAAAGTGACGCTGAAGCCTACCTCTGTGAATCTGTACTCCGGCAACGGGAATGATAAGGCTTTCTCGGCCGTGACGGTAACGCCGCTGGCCGGCATGACCCACCGTATCGAGGCTGTGGGAAACAACGGGCTGATTGCAGATTACGACGATGAGACCGGCGTGATCACGGTGGAGAAGGGAAAAGCCACCGCGGGCAATGCCACCGTGACCGTGAAAGCGGACGGACAGCCGGTCGCGACGCTGAGGGTCAAGGTACAGGCAGCGGCGGCAAAAACCGGCATCACGGCAAAAGCCGCAGGCGCGATCGACCTGAAGATGACAAACAGCCCGGTGACAATCACCCTGACCGGCAAAAACTGCAATGCCGGCGCCGTGACGGACTACGATGTTCATATCCTGTGCAACAACAGGAAGCAGGGTGTGAAGGACCTGGATGTCACAGATCTCTTCAATATTGAAATTACCCGGGATGTCATCACCCTCCGGGAGAAGCGGGACCCGGCGCTGAAGCAGAGCCTGAAGGACGTCTTTGACAAGGGCGATGCGTACACGGCGGTGATCGAAACAGCGGCTGCGGAGATCAAACCCGTAAAGATCACGGTGAAGAACTCCGCAAAGGTGACCATCAACGTAAGCTATAAGACCGTCGGCACCATTGACGTGCTGCGGCAGGGGACCTCGGTGACGGTTACGCCGACGGTGAAGAACTGGTACGAGCGTGACCTGGAGCAGGGCGATCTCCACATCTATGACAGCGCATACAAAGACATCACGGATAAATTCACAGTGGGCTTTGACGGCGCAGCCTACCGGGTGACGCCGAAGGAAGCCCTGAACCCGAAGCTGAAGTACTATGCAGCGGTCCCGAAGGATGTGACGGGAGCCCAGAGCACTGTCTACAAGGCCCTCACTGTAAAGATGGGCACCGCGAAGATCGCCCAGAGCACGAAGGCGATCACCCTGTCGAAGAATGACCTCTATGACCGGCAGAGCGTGGTTCTGAGCGTGAATGACCCGACGCTGTACGACATCGGCGAGGCGCGGGTGGTTCTGGTGGATAAAAGCGGATGCTTTGCGCAGCCGGTGCACCTTGGAAACGGCGAGTTTGCCATCGGCTTTGTGAAGGACAGGACAATTGACGTCACGAAGATGAAGAGCGCGAACGTACAGCTCCAGGTGTTCCTCGGCGGTAATATCACCGACACACCGAACGCGAGACTGAGCGTGAAGATCACACTGAAGTAAGCAGCTGACAGATACAACAGTGCAGACAGGGCCGCCGCTTCGCCCGTAAGGACGGGCAGCGGCCGGCTGTCACCGGAAGAGTTGAGAAACAAGAAGAAAAACGGGAGGACGCAGATATGACGATGAGAAGAAAAAGGCTGACAGCGGTGCTGCTGTGTCTGGCGATGTGCCTGACGCTGTCCCCGGCATGGGCTTTTGCCGAGGACGGTACGGAATCCGCCGGCCTCCTCCCGGAAGAGACTGCCGCCGCGGCTGCGGCGGACGGAGACTTCACCGCGGAAACGGGCAGCCCGACGGAAGCCGCAGCCGCCGACGCTGCGGCGGAGGAAGAAGCCGTCACGGAAGAGAGTGAAAGTCTCCCCGAGGAAGCACGGGATGAAGTCGGCCCCGCACCGTCCGGAGAAACCGGGGAAGCTCCCGAAGCGGAAGAACCCGAGGCGCCGGAGGCTGCAGAGGACGAAGCTGCAGATGACGAAACCACAGCGGCGGAAACAACGGAAGACACACCGGAGGAAGAGATCACCGAGGCCGTCGAGGCGGAGGAGTACCTCTCGGCGGAAGCCGTTACAGAGAGAGACAGGGAGGTGCTGCTGAACGCCTACGCACAGGAACAGCTGGATTCGCTGCGGCCGGGAGCGGTTGAGGCGCAGAACTGGAAGGAGCTGCGGGGCGAGACGCTGACGGGTCTGAACAGAAAGCTCTATGATGCGCTGGTTCCACGGATCCGGGCTGTGGCAGCCGGCGAGCAGACCTCGACCACCTTTGTGATCCCCTATGAGGAGCTCGGGCTTAAGACGGAATGGACCGTCGCAGAGCTGGGCGCTGAGAATTCAGAGGAAGCTCTTGAGATGGTGCGGGAGCTGTTCCGCTGCAACAGTGCCGACCTCATGCAGGCGCTGCTGACGGATCTGCCGTCGGAGCTGTACTGGCACGACAAGACGGTGTCCACCCAGATCGCCTGGGCGGAGAAGACTTCGCGTCTGCCTTCGAAGATCAGGGTCATCGGGCCCGGATACCGGTTCAAGTTTCCGGTGGCGCAGGAGTATTCCGCCGGCGAATATACGGTGGATACCTCCACGGGAGCCGCAGTGAGCACCGCCCTGAAGAATGCCGCCGCAGTGGTAGAGAAGTATCGGGGCTGCAGCGACTACGAAAAGCTGCTGGGCTACAAGGATACGATCTGTGAGATGACGGATTACAACAACTATGCGGCGACGCACAGCGCCACCCCCTACGGAAACCCCTGGCAGCTCATCTGGGTCTTTGACGGGAACGCGGCCACAAGGGTGGTCTGCGAGGGTTATGCGAAGGCCTTTGTCTACCTCTGTGATCTGACCAGCTTCAGCGCGCCGATCGGAGCCTGGACGGTGACCGGGACGATGACCGTCGACAAAAGTGTGGGCTTCCACATGTGGAACATCGTCAGCATGGAGAACGGGAAGAACTACCTGGTCGACGTGACCAACAGTGACACGGCGCTGGGGGGTAAGAACGGACTGTTCCTGATCGGAAGTGCGGAGGGCAGCCCTGCGGAGGGCTATACCTTCCTGATCGGCAAGACAGCGGTGAGCTATGCCTATGACGATGACGCGCTGGCAATGTTTGATGCTGAACTTCTGACGCTGTCGGAGGCCACGTATCTCGAGGACACCACCATCGAACCGGAGGAGCCGCAACAGCTCTCAGTGCCTTTTGACCTGCGCTGGGGAACGGACGCGGACGGGAACGCCGCTTCCGGTACGGTGAGCTTCCGGGCCGGTGCGCGCACCGGAAGCCGATACCGGATCGACTGGTATCGGGACGGCTCGGAGGTGCCTGCGGCCACCGACACCGTGGTGACGGACGGCACCGAAACGGAGGGCACAAGGTTCGCAAGCAGGTACTTTGCCGGACATGCAGCGGAGCTGGAAGCGGGAGCATACCTCTTCCGGGTGACGGCGCTCTCCGACAGCGAAACCTGCCAGGACAGCCCGGCGGCGGAATCAAGTGTCTGGACCTACGCCGGGACCCGCGTCAGGCTGGCCACACCGACGGGGCTGGACTTCAGCGGAGCGGAGCCGGTCTGGCATTTTGACGGGGACCAGAGTCTCATCGGCGGCATGCGGGCGCTGCTCTATCGCGCCGATACGGAAGGCGGCGCGCTGACCCGGACCGAGATCATCACGGCCGGCACGGCCGACGAGACGGAGAGACAACTCTGCGACTGGCTCCGCCTGCTCATGGAGCAGAGCGGCGAGGGCTGGTATGCCTGGGAGCTCTCCCTCCGCACGGCGGACCTGAACACTGTCCTCGACAGCGAGCTTTCAGAGCGGAGCCCATTGCGCTTTGTCTCCGCAGAGGAGATCGAAGAGCTCAGGGCCTGGTCGGAGGATTTCCGCCTGACGCTGAACTGCAGCTATCTCCTCCTGGAACAGGGCAGGGCGTCCGAGCGCCTGACGGCGAACCTGTCTGAAACGGCGATGAGGCGCCTGGTCTGGACCGTGGAGGATGCAGACGGAGCTGAGACCGGAAACGGGACCGGGGATGCGGTGATCCGTGTGGAGGAAGGCACTGTCAGCGCCCTTCGCGCAGGGACAGCCTATGCTGTGGCGACGTATACGCGGGACGGGACCGACTACCGCGCCCGCTGCCGGGTGGATGTGATCCCCGACGGAGAGGAGCTTCAGGAGGTCACAGCCGCCCTCTCGGAGGACAGGGTCACGGTGGAGATGTACCGCACGGACTATACCCGGGTCGGTATCATTCTCGATTTTGAGCAGAACCGGGTGACTGCCGCGGAGATCGGGACCCCGGAGGGCGAACAGAGTTCCAATGAGGCGGAAGTCCCGGCAGAAGTGATCCGGGACGTGACCTGGAGAGCAGCGGATAAAAACGATATCACGGGGGTCTTCGAGCTCCGGCGCATAGACGACCGCTATGCCGAGATTGTACCGAAAAACCTGAGCGAAGCCGCGGTGAAGGCGGTAAAGAGCAGTTATAAGGCGCTGATCACCGTCACGCTGACCAACGGCAGGGTGTTTGAAGATCTGCCTCTGACCGTTGCGGTAAAGAAAACCACCCCGTCGCTGAGAGCGGCTGCCGTAAAGCTCAACAGCTTCATCCCGGGAGACAGCGCGCCTCTCGAGATGACCGGCGGGACCGTGCAGGAGATTGTAAGATATACGCAGCCTGCCTGTGTCCGCCTTGATCCGGAAACCATGACCCTGACCCAGAACGGGGCAGGGAGAGGAACACTGACGGCGATGTGCAGGCTGGAGAACTGGGCCGGTACCTGGCAGCTGAAACTCAGAGTCACCTGCACAGAGAAGAAACCGACGCTGAAACTCAGCGCCCCGACCGTGACGCTGAAGCCCGGCACCGACGACGTCGCCGTGAGCCGCCTGACTGTGACGCCTGCCGATTTTGCAGGAGGGACCTATACCTTCAAGGCGGAGGCCGTGGACAGTTCGGACCGCTGGCTCAGCCTGGACATGAA
This sequence comes from Oscillospiraceae bacterium, assembly GCA_024697625.1. Lineage (GTDB taxonomy): Bacteria > Bacillota > Clostridia > Oscillospirales > Oscillospiraceae > Limivicinus. The sequence goes on along the minus strand of JAILFJ010000181.1, from coordinate 40,595 downwards.
GGCGGACGGGACCCTGAACGTCAGTCTGAAGCCCGGGATCGACGAGGACAGCCTGAAGGGGAAGAACCTGAAAGCCAACGCGGTCCTGAGCCTCGGCAGCAAGAAGATCAGTGTCCCTCTGACCGTGAAGGTCCTGGCGGACAGCCAGAAGATCACGGTCACCGCCCGGGCGGTCGGCGCCATTGACACGGCAGTGCCGGGAAGCCCCATCACCCTGACGGCACAGGTGAAGAACTTCAACGCGACCGGCGACGAGCTGGAACTTGTTCTGTATCGTACGGCGGGAAGAGTGACAGAGGCCATGTCCATCGCGGAGAGGGACAGTCTTTTCAGCGTTGATCAGAACGGCACGGTCTTCACCCTGACTGCGGCGGACAGGGCGGCGCTGAAGCAGGAGCTGGATCAAAAACACAGCTTCTCGGCAGCGTTCGGGATCGCGGTGGGCTCAGGCTTCCCGGAGGAGTCGCGTCCGGTGAAGCTCAGCATCAAAGCATCGAAGAGCGCCCCGGCGGTGACGGTGAACTATAGGACGTCCGGCAGCATCGATATCCTTCGCCCGGAGACCTCAGTCACGGTGACACCGACCGTAAAGAACTGGTACCAGCGCCCCCTGGGGGCGGGGGACCTGCATGTCTATGACAGCGCGTACCGCGACATCACCGACCGCTTCACGGTGGAGTTTGACAGCGGGAGCGGCAGTTATACCCTGAAGGTGAAGGGACCGGATGCCGGCCTGAACCCGAGAACGAGAACCTATGTCGCAATCCCGGCGAGCATAACCGGAGCCGCGAAGGAGAGCTACGGCGCCATCGGCGTGAAGATGGGATCGGCGCAGATCAGCCAGAGCACGAAGGAGATCAGCCTCTCGAAGAACGACGTATATGACCGGAAGAGCGTGATTCTGAGCCTGAGCGACCCGAGCCTCCCCGGCATCGGAGGGGCGGACGTACAGCTTGTGGACAGAAGCGGCTTCTTCCGCCTGACACCGCTCGGCGGCGGCGAGTACGCCATCGGCTATGCAAAGGAGCAGATCCAGAAAAACCCGCAGGGCTTTGCAAAGCTAAAGAGCGCAAACGTACAGCTGAAGGTTTTTCTCAGCGGCAATCGGACCACTGTGCCGAACGCCACCCTGAGCCTGAAGATCAGCCTGAAGTAACACGGAAAACTCCGCACATGGCAGCGGCAGGGAAGAAGCAGAAGAACAGTTTTTTGAAAGGAGCAGTCACATGCGGACAGCAAAGACAATAGGCGCCCTGATTCTGGCCGCGGCGGCGGTACTGACCGGCTGCGGCGGAACACGTGGGGAGACGGCAACACCGCACGGCGGGGCCAGTACACCTCCCTCCAACTTCCTCAGAGGGCAGATCGCGGAAGGTGAGGAGCTGATCTGCACGGTGGAGTCCCGTGAGGAGGCGGAAGAGATCGCCTCTCTGTACGGGATCGAGCTGGTGGAGTGCTCAGAGCACGTGGCGGCATTTCACACCGAAGAGGATCCGTATGAGGTGATCCGACGCGGAGAAGAGAAGGGCTGGCCGAGTCTGGAGATCAACCATGTGATCACCCTTGACGACCCGGTCTTCTCACAGAACTGGAACGGAGCAAATACCGCCGAGCCCTGAGACCCTACAGGCGATCGGCATCGGCAGCACAGGGAATACCGCAGTTTCTCGGTATAGCATGGTGAGACGGACTGCATTTTTATTGCAATGCTTTCTGCGGATATGCTAAACTGCGTACAAAGAGTAAACAAACTAAGAATGCAGGAAGGACGGAGAGCAGCCATGAAAAGCAAGGGCATGAAAAAGCTCCTGGCAGTGGTCATGGTTCTGGCCATGCTGATCGCCCTGTTCCCCGCCGCAGTGGCGGAGGACGGGACGGCCCCGGGAGAAGAGATTCTGGCAGAGACTTTGGAAGATGGAATGCCGGAAGACTCTTATGAGGGAGCCCTCGGGGACGACATGCAAGCCGGGCTGGAGGAGGAAGCCTCCGGGGAACTGACGGAGACGCCCGATGCCGGACGGACGGAGTCTGCGGAAGAGTCGATGGGGGAGGCGCCCGAAGAAGCGGCGGAGGAAGCACCGACCGCACCCGAAGAGGCCGCAGAGGAAACGCCGGAGGAACCTGAGGAAAGGAAAGACGAGGATACGGAGGCGGAAGCCGAGGCCGGGAAAGAGGAGCTCGACGAGGGGACTCTTGAATCGGCGGATGAAGCTGAGGAACCGTCGGAGGAAGAGACCGAAGACAAAGCGCTCCCCTGCGGCTTCAGAGGCTTGCCGGAGGACTATGAATTCTCGGAGGCGGAGCTTGCGGCGAAGCGCGCCCTGACGGAGAACGGCGTCGTCGCGGATCTGGCTGTCGGAGAGTACGCCGAGGGTGAGGTCCTGTTCTCTGCGGCCACGCGGGAATACGCGGAGCTGGTGGCGGAGGCATATAACGCGGAGCTGGCGTACTTCAACGGCCACTTCGGCAAGCTGTATCTGACCGGGGCGACGGTGGAGGAGGCCGTGACCGCGGCGGCGGACATGGGGCTGCCCCTGCCCGCGGTGGAGCCGAACTGGAGGGTGTCGGTGCCGATCCTCCCCGCCGCCGAGGGCCTTAACACCGCACAGGCACTGTTTGAGCAGCAGAACTGGCAGAGCTGGATGGACAGCACCGCGGATCCCGACCCCTACATGAGCGACCCGGGCGGCGCGTATCAGTACCAGCACGACATGGTCAACACCTATGAGGCCTGGGGCGTGTCCACCGGCGCGGGCGTCACCGTGGCAGTGGTTGACAGCGGTGTGGATTATACCCATCCGGATCTGGCCGGAAAGGTCATCCCCGGCGGGGACTATGTCGAGGGAGACGGCGACCCGATGGATGAGGACGGCCACGGCACCCATGTGGCGGGGATCATCGCCGCGGCGATGGGCAACGGCGAGGGCGGCGCCGGTATTGCGCCGGACGCGAAAATCTACGCGGTGCGGGTGCTGGATGCCGATGGCCTCGGTTATAATGAATGGATCATTGCAGGTTATTATGATGCGGCGGACTCCGGCGCGAAGATCATCAACATGAGTCTCGGCGGCACTAGGTACAGCTCCATTGAGGAGGAAGCGATTCGTTACGCGGTGGAGGAAAAAGAAGCAACCGTTGTTGCCGCCATGGGAAACGACGGTTCGAACATCAGGACCTGGCCCGCGGGCTTTGACGGTGTCGTTGCCGTTGCCGCGGTAGACGCCGGCGGCGGTCTGGCCGACTATTCGGATTACGGCCCCTGGTGCGATGTAGCGGCCCCCGGTTCGGGCATCTGGTCGACGACGGGCGGCAGCTACGAATGCTGGGACGGCACCTCGATGGCGACCCCGGTGGTGGCCGGTGTGGCGGCGCTGTACATGAGCCGTTACGGATACACTGACCCTGCCGCCATGGAAGCGATTTTGAAAAAGGCGGTCAGCAAAGGTCCCGCAGGTGCCGGAACGGGCATCATCGATGCGTCGAAGCTCTTCGCCGGGGATACCACACCGCCGGTGATCCGTCTGTTTGAGGCAGACGGTACCGAAGTGACCGCGAGCGGAAAGGTCAGCCCGCAGGGATACCTGCTGGTGCAGTCCGGCAGGGGAATCACCCAGGCGACAAGTTTCCTGCTGTATACCATGGACGGAAAGAATCCGGCGGTGAAGAACGGAAACCCGACCTGTGGTTACCTGGTCAGCGGCGTATACGCGTATGAGCAGGAGCTGGGCGGCTTCCGTATTCCGCTGGGCGGCTTCGAGACGGACCAGAGCCTGACCTTCAAGTTCATGGAGGTAAACGGCCTGGCGATCCCGAGCAAGGTATCCACGCTGAAGGTGCAGATCGTGCCGCCTTCGCAGGATAAGCTGGAGAACCTCCGCATCAATGTTCAGGCACCCAAAAGCGTGACGCGCGGAACGTCAGTCACACTGACGGCGGAGGTCTGGGGCAGCTTTGACGATGCCTACGGGTATACGCTGGACGAAAAGGCGGAAAACCAGACGGTTGTATGGTCGGTAGCCGAACCGGCGGGCGAGAACTGGATCAACGCCTCTGCAGGGCTTCTGACGGTGCCGGTGTCCTTTGCGGGGGATGCCGTTGTGATCCGGGCCCGCTCGGAGGCATACGACATAGAGAAGGATTGCAGCATCGGGGTGGAGTCGCTGCCGACGGTCAGGAGCATGCGATTCACGGGGAAGCTGCGGACGCTGTATACCGGTGAGGAATACCGACTTGAGGCAGAGGCGCTGACCATCACGGATGTAAACGGCGACCCGGTGGATCCGCGAAACGCCTCCCTGAAGTGGAGCAGCAGCAACACGAAGGTCGTCAGCGTTGTCTGGGACGAGAGCGGGCTTCCCACCTTCTGCGCCAACGGGAAGGGCAGCGCCACCGTGACCGGCAGGACGATGGATGGGTCCAACCAGACGGTCACGCTGAAGCTGACGGTGAGGCCGGGTGTGGAGATGCTCACAGTCACCGGCCAGAAGATTGTTGCGCCGGGGACGTCCGCGACCTACAAAGTGAGCGCGGTCACGCCGAAGGACGCGGCGAACAAAGCGGTGAAGTGGTATGTCTACACGGAGGACGAAAGAATCACCATCGACTCCAAGGGAAAGCTGACAGTGCCGGCAGAGGTCTCGGCGGAAACGGCGTTCTATGTCTATGCGCAGCCCGTGTTGGGGGCGGAGGCGGCCGTCACAGGGGGCGCGGGCATGGTTGCCCCGAAGGCGCAGAAGCTGGAGCTTCGGATGAACGCCGCCGCCGCACCGAAGACGCTGACGCTGTTCTCGGCGGATCTGCCGGAGACGGACGGGGCGGATAACCGCGCCGAGATCGCAGCGCGCCGGGTCCTGGTCGGAGGCGGCAATGACGACAGCGGCGTCGGCGTGGTCTGGACCAGCAGCAAGCCGGAGGTGGCGAAGGTGGAAGAGGACGGATCCGGCGCGGTGACCGTCAGGGCGAAGAAAACCGGAACCGCGACCGTCACCGCGAAAGTGACGGACGGAAGCAACAAAACTGCCCGCATCACCGTCAGAGTCGTCAATCCCGTCTCCCACTTCATCATTCGCTCGAAGCTTCCGGAATCATTATACTGCGGCCGAGAGAACATGAGTTATTACGCGGTCGGCATCGGCAGGAGCGTCGGCAACAGCGTGATCTTCGGCGACACCTTCGGGAAACCGACGAACACCAAGGTCACCTGGAGCCTCAAATGCTATCTTACGGAATTCGGAGCGGGAAATGTACGTCTTTCCATGACGGAGTTCGATCCGGGGAGCAACATCACCGTGAAAAACGGAACGCTCACAGTCAACAGGCGTTTCCAGAACGCCTGGGAGAATATGGTGGGATCCGATGTCTATGTCAGCAAAGACGGGGGCAAGGCTGTCATTGTCTGCGTGACCGCGACCGCGACGGACGGGAGCGGGGCCTCGGCGGACATCTGGTATTATGTTAACAGAACCACGACAAAGGCCTTCCTGTCGGACCGCTTCTACGTTTTTTCCTTCGGTGCGAAAGAACCGGACGTGTACTCCTTCTCCGAGACGAAGAACACCATGACGCTTGCGCTGGATTCCTATATGGGAATTGCCGATGTCGATTATGACGGCTGGTATAGCGGCTTCACCGTGAGCAGCAGTAAGCCGGAAGTCGCAGGGGCGATAGCATCAGGCGACCGGGTCGAGGTCTATCCCAGCACCGAAACCGGCACCGCGAAGATTACGGTGAAGACCACAGACGGATCGAACAGGAGTCTGAGCTTCAACGTGAAGGTAGTGGAGTAACTGCCGGTCCCGGCCACTGTGATCACGGCGCAGCCATCCAATGTCCAGGTAATGGAAGGCGAGGCGGTTGGCACAGCTCAATACAGAATTCCCTTCGGACGGAGCGGGAGCTCCGCCCGAAGTTGTCAGGGCTGCTGTCAGGGTATTGTACTTTCACTGCTTTCATTTCCGGTGCTTATTTCGGTTGCAATGCCCTTGGGGATATGGTATTCTGTCCTCAAACAGTGTGAATTTTTCTCAGAATCACAAAAGCTGAGAAGCAATACAGAAAGGACGAAATAACGGAGATGAAGAACATCAGCATGAAGAAGCTGCTGTCCCTGCTGCTGGTCCTTGCGATGCTGGTCTCCCTGTTCCCTGCCGCACTGGCCGAGGGGGAGGATGCGCCATCCGACGGGATCATCACTGCGGACGACATCCTTGAGATTGATGATGAAGAACCGGCGGGGATCCCTGAGCTTGAAGGAATGCCGGAGGGGATGGAACCGGAGGAGGAACTCTCGGAGGGAGCGCCCGCGGATGAAGTGCTGACCGGACCGCCGACAGAGCTCCCGGCAGAGGAAACGGCGAAGCCCGCGGAGGAACCGGAAGAGCTGCCCGAAGAACCGGCCGAGGTACCTGAAGAGGAGCCGGAGGAAGAACCCACAGAAACAGGCAGCGAAGAAGCGGCAGAAGAGAAAGATCCCGAGGCGGGAGAAGCTGCCGAAGAGGAGGCCGAGGAAGAGGAGCACGCGTCGGAGGACAGCAAGGAGGCGTTGCCCTACGGGTTCAAGGGGCTGCCGGAGGACTATGAGCTCAGCGAGGCGCAGCTGGAGGAGAAGCGCGTCCTGACAGACGAGGGGATCCTTGCGGCGGTGCAGAGCGGCGTGGGAGAGTACGCTGCGGGCGAGGTGCTGTTCAGCGCAGAGTCTGTGGAGTACGCCCGTATGGTCGCAGAAGCGTACAACGCGGAGCTGGCGGAGTTCTCGGGCTATATGGGAAAACTCCGGCTGACAGAGAATACTGTAGCTGAGGCCGTGGAGTGTGCAGCGGACATGGAACTGCCTCTCCCGGCTGTGAGTCCGAACTGGAAGGTAGCGCTGGATCCGGATATGCCCACAGTGGGCGCGGTGTTTGACAACCAGGCGCAGGCTGCGGCTTACAGCGGACTGATGTGGCAGGACTGGATCGACAACACTGCCTGGCCGGACGAGTTGATGAGCGATCCCGGCGGAGCTTATCAGTATCAGCATGACATCGTCCACAGCTACGGAGCATGGGGTGTGACCACAGGTTCCCCTGATGTGATTGTGGCCGTGGTGGACAGCGGAGTGGATTATACCCATCCGGATCTGTCAGGGAATGTTCTGCCCGGCTATGACTTTGCAGACGGCGACAGCGACCCGATGGACGAGCAGGGCCACGGTACCCGTGTAGCGGGCATCATTGCTGCCTCCATGGGTAATGGCATCGGCGGCGCCGGCATCGCCCCGGGTGTCAGCATCCTGCCCGTGCGCGTATTGGATAAAAACGGCAACGGCAGTGAGTACAGCATTGCCTCGGGAATCGACTATGCCTGGCAGAACGGCGCAAAGATTATCAACCTGAGTCTGGGTGGAAACTATTACAACCCGCTTGAGCTGGCAGCGATCCGCAGGGCAGTCAGCAGCGGAGCGACAGTTATCGTCGCCATGGGAAACAACGGCACGAACATCAAGTGCTTTCCGGCAGCATTTGACGAAGTTATAGCTGTGGCCGCAACGGACATCAGCGGCGGCAGGGCACCGTATTCCAACTATGGCGCATGGTGCGATGTATCGGCCCCAGGGTCTGCCATCTGGTCAACTACGGGCGGGGGTTATGAATGCCGGAACGGTACCTCCATGGCGGCCCCGGTGGTCTCCGGTGTGGCGGCTCTGTTCATGAGCAAGTACGGAACCCACTATAACGCCTCACAGATGCGTGCCTGCCTGATGGGTGCATGCAACAGGATCAGCGGCAAAGACATGGGTGCCGGTATCATTGATGCTGCGAAACTGTTCGGCGTGACGAAAGGCGGACACTATACAAGGGTTTTCAATGCCAACGGCACGGAGATCACAGACGGCAGGGTACCGTCAGACGGTTACCTGACGCTGCGTTCAGCGGGAGCCACCGCGGCGACAACCCGTTTCCTGTACAGCGCAGACGGAAAGAACCCGGCGGTTCAGAACGGTGCCGTGGTACACGGTGCGGAAGTTGCCGCAGTCGGCCGGTTTGACTCGGAGCAGGGTTGCTTTGTGCTGCCGCTTACGGAGTTTGAGGTGGGCCAGATAGTGGACCTGCGCATCATGGAACTGAACGAAGCCGGCATGGCTGGCGAGGTTACCCGGGTCGAGCTCCTGATTACCGAGCCGGAGGATAATAAAGACGCGGAGGAGCAAACCGAGGAGGAGAAAGACGGGAAAGCGAAGATTGCTTCCATCGTCATGAATGGCGAGGTCCCGTCCCTGGCAGTGGGTGCGACAAGGGTTCTGCCGGTGGAGATACGCAACACGGATGGCGAGGCTCTGAGCCTGAAGGATGTCTCCGTCACCTGGATCAGCAGTGACCCCACGGTTGCAGAGGTGAAGACGGTGCAGAATGAGAAAACCGGGGAGTATGAGGTCCTGGTTTATGCGAGGAAGGTCGGAACTGCCAGGCTGAGCGGCACTGTCGAGGACGAGTCCGTCGAGCCGATCTCTGTCAGTGTGTCGGTATCCAACCTTGTCAGCAGCATCACCATCACCGGCCAGAGCATCGTCGCCCCCGGAACCAGCGCTACCTATAAGGCCAGCCTGGTTCTTCCGAAGAACACAAAGAATAAAAAAGTGACCTGGGCTGTCGATCCCGTTTCCGTTTGGGTGACCTGCAACCCGACATCGGGAAAAGTCACGGTAGATCGTACAGCACCGCTGGGGGCAACATTCTCTGTTCTGGCAAATTCGACCGACGGAGGCAATGTCTGGAGTAACAGGATTGATGTCACGGTTGACAACAAAGCCGGGGCCGTTGGCCTGAAGCTGAACAACGCTGCGGAACTGAAAAACAGCGCCACGATCACCCTGCAGAGCGCCAACCTACCCGGAACAAGCGCCAACGACAGAAGCGCGTGGCTGGATGCCTGGCGTGTGGCCGGGAAAACCGGGAGCATCTATGACCGTTGGGCCGGAATCCAATGGACAACCAGCAATGCCGCCATCGTCAGCATCGATGAGGACAACGGTCAGGGCGGAATTCGGGTGAATGCCCACAACGCAGGCACGGCCACCCTGACGGCAAAGGCCATGGACGGGTCGAACAAGACCGCCAATGTGAAGATCAGGGTCACGGTTCCGGCATCCTCCATTACAGTTATTTCCAAGTCACAGGACAAAGATTTCTTTTACGGACTTGACAACGGCCTTCACTATATTCCCATAGCTTACGGCAAGAGCCAGGGGAACACAGCGGTTCTTGGCGCGACCTACGGTACCCCGAGTGTCAGGAAGGTGGCATGGGGTGTTGACCTGGGCGGCTTCAACGAATACGGAGAGTATTATACCGACTGGTCGCTGACACACAATGCTGCCTCAAAGAGATATGTCAGTATCAACGCCTCCGGCAACCTCACTCTGAAGGCGAATGCAGAGCTCGCGCTGGGCTATGACTATGCCATCCGTGTGTATGCCTCAACCACTGATGGGACAGGCCTGCGTGATGAGGTCTACTACCGGCCGATCCCGCAGATCAACAAGGTCATGATCGAGGACGGCTACGGCCATGAGGTGAAGAAGACCGAGCTCCGCACAAGCTGGGGCGAGGGAAGACAGAGATTTGAAATCCTCGGCTATGGAAAGAGCGGCAGAACCTATTTCCGCAGTCTGCCCAACTTCTCCGTAAGCTCCAGCGACCCGAACGTGGCGAGCGGTATTGTCTTCATAGGATATGACGACAGCTACGGATACTACGGAATGCTGGATGTTGTCCGAAACAGCAGCGGCAAGGCAGGAAGCGCGACCATCACCGTCAAGACCACCGATGGCAGCAACAAGAGCGCAAAGATCAGCGTGAAGGTCATCAATGACAGTGCCCCCACTGCCGTCTCAATTACAAGACACCCTGCGAACGTGACCGTGGCAGAGGGGACGGCGGCAAGTTTTTCCATTACGGCATCCGGCACGAGTGTATATTATGAGTGGCAGATGAAGAGGAGAGGCGAGAGCGTCTGGGTATCGGCCGGTTTTGAGGGACATGATACAAGCACGCTGCGCGTTCCCGGCGATACCCGATATAACAGCTGGCAGTTCCGCTGTCTGGTGCGAGGGGCAGATTCGAACAGTGCCATAAGCAACGCAGCGACTCTGACCGTAAATGCGAAACAGGTTCGTACGATTGTACCCGGCACAACTACGGCGGTGATCAGCACCGGCGGGGAGAGCGTTCGGTTCCGATTTGTACCCACCCTGTCGGGCAGCTACACCCTGACATCCACCGGGTCCGACGACACCTGCGGATATCTCTATGATGCCTCGGACAATCAGCTTGACTACGACGATGACGGCGGGGAAAGCAACAACTTCAGCATTACCTATGACTTTGCTGCCGGAACGACTTACTTCTTTGAGGTGAGATATTACAGCTCTGACACCACCGGAACCATCTGTCTTGTACTGAGCGCAAACTTCCACGATGCCGACATTACGACACATCCGGCGAATCTTACTGTGGCCCCGAATGCGACGGCGACCTTCCGGGTGACGGCGACGGGACACAGCCTGAGCTACCAGTGGGAGATGAAAGCACCCGGGAGTGAGACCTGGCAGAACAGTTCCCTGAACGGAAATAAGACGAGCACCCTGAGCTTTACGGCCACGTCCGCATACAACAATTACGAGTTTCGCTGTCGGGTGACCGGAAATGACGGGGTCCCAGTCTACAGTGACACAGCTCGGCTAAGAGTAATAGCATCTATTTCTCCCGGCACAACTACGGCGGTGATCAGTGCCGGCGGGGAGAGAGTCAGGTTCCGATTTGTACCCACGCTGTCGGGCAGCTACACTCTGACATCCACCGGGTCCGACGACACCTACGGCTATCTCTACGATGCCTCGGAAAATCAGCTTGCCTACGACGACGATGGCGGGGAAAGCAACAACTTCAGCATTACCTATGACTTTGCTGCCGGAACGACTTACTTCTTTGAGGTGAGATATTACAGCTCTGACACCACCGGAACCATCCGTCTTGTACTGAGCGCAAACTTCCACGATGCCGACATTACGACACATCCGGCGAATCTTACTGTGGACCCGAATGCGACGGCGACCTTCCGGGTGACGGCAACGGGACACAGCCTGAGCTACCAGTGGGAGATGAAAGCACCCGGGAGTGAGACCTGGCAGAACAGTTCCCTGAACGGAAATAAGACGAGCACCCTGAGCTTTACGGCCACGTCCGCATACAACAATTACGAGTTCCGCTGTCGGGTGACCGGAAATGACGGGGTCGCGGTTTACAGCAACAGTGCTACCCTCTATGTCAGGTCAGCTTCGACAAAATACCGTGCGCTGCTGTTTGGCGAAGTGAACTTCAGCGACGGCGATGTGTGCAATCGCAACTGGGGCGACGTACTGCTGATGACAGGGATGCTGAGAAGTGTTAAAGGCCCGGACGGCAACCCATACGACGGAAACATCTACGGGGGGAAGGACTACAGTCCCAGCCAGATCAGAAATGCCATTGCAGCGACCTTTGCCGATGCCACGGAACAGGACGTCTCGCTGTTCTTCATCGCAACCCACGGCGACGTCTCCAACGGAGCGGGTTCCGCCTATGCAGGGGCTTTGGCGACAGCGAACGGAGAGTTTATTTACTTCCGGGATCTGGCATCCTGGCTGAAGGCGGTGCCCGGCAAGGTGATCGTCATTGTGGAGTCCTGCGGCTCAGGTGCGGCGGTTTATGCCAACAGCGCGAACAACGGGGCCGAAACCGAGGGGATGGCGGACGATCAGTTTACCCAGGCTCTGATCGATGCCTTCGCGAGTGCGGATGAGGAAACCAAGGAGGTCGTTGCCCAAACCGGAGAGCTCCGTGTCGCCAACAAGTTCTATGTCCTGACAGCTTCTGCGCTTCAGCAGCTGAGTTTCGGCAGGGAAGGAAGCAGCGCTTCGGATTCCTATAACAATTTCACCAAATGGCTGACGAACGGCGTCGGTACGAGCGGAAATTTTCCGGCGGATATGCAGTACGGCGGCAATAAGGACGGGATTGTGACGCTGGAAGAGCTGTACCGGTACATCAGCGCGGTAGGGGACAACACTCCGATCAGCTACTATGATAAATACGGGAATATCCAGACAGGCTATCAGACTGTCAAGCGCTATCCGGAGTACAGCAGCTATCAGCTCTTCACCAGGTGACGCGAAACAGCGAAATTACAGAACAGACCGGATCCGTACGGGCGGAGAAACCGCGGCGGATCGCACCGGACGGCGTGCTGATTGTGCCAATCACGGCGCTGAAGAACGAATCACCGGTTGCAACCACTCCCTGAATATGGTATTCTGTATCTAGACGGTCCAGATATTTACGGGAAACGGATAACAACACAGAAAGGAAATGAAGACAGGAATGAAGAACAACAGCATGAAAAAGCTGCTTTCCCTGCTGCTGGTTTTCACGATGCTGGTCTCGATGTTCCCGGCCGTGCTGGCGGAAGGGGAAGAGGCAGCACTCGGTGAGACCGTTGCGGCGGACAGCCTGTTCGGGGAGGAACTCGGCGAAGAGAGCGAATCCCCCGAGATAGGGGAGAGCCCGGAAGAGGACCCGTCAGCGGAAGATGCGACCGGGGATGCGACGCTGACCGAAGCACCGCAGGAAGAGACGGCGGAGCCCGCAGAGGAGCTCGGAGAAGTGCCTGAAGAGCCCGCGGAAGAGGCGCCAGAGATTCCTGAGGAACCGGCGGAAGAACCCGCAGAAACTCCGACAGACGGTGAGGGCGACCCTGCGGAACCCCCCGCGGACGAAGAGGCCGCTGTTGCGGAAGAGAGCGAAGAAGAATCCGAGGATGAGGACGATGCCCAGGCAGAGTCTGTCTGTGTGACATTCGTCTCTGCGCAGGAGATCCGCCTTACGGTGTATGCCGGCGAGACACCTGTGGCCCCTGCCGAGGAAGCGGAGCTTGCAGAGGCGACTGCTACGGAAACGGCAGAAGATCCGGCCGAGGACGAGACGGCAGCGATGGCCGCAATGGCGGAGGGAGCCGAGACAGACGCGACAGCATCTGATGCCGAAGAAGCTCCGGACGGCGCAGAGGAGACCGTATTCCGTGCGGTCTATCTGCTCACACCGGGTGTGTACGTCTGGTCTGCGACAGCGGATGGCTTCCGCGCAAAGGAAAACGTCCCACTGGAAGTGGCGGCGGGCTCTGAGCCGGTCACCGTGACAGTCAGCATGAAGGAGGCCCTGCCCTACGGGTTCAAAGGCCTGCCGGAGGACTACGAGCTCAGCGAAGAACAGCTGGAGGAGAAGCGCGTCCTGACCGACGAGGGAATCCTCGCGGCGGTACAGAGCGGTGCGGGAGAGTACGTCGAGGGCGAAGTGCTGTTCAGCGCAGAGTCTGAGGAGTACGCCCGGATGGTCGCCGAGGCGTATAACGCGGAGCTCGCGGAGTTCTCCGGTTATATAGGTAAGCTCCTGCTGACGGATGCTACCGTAGCCGAAGCCGTGGAGTGTGCGGCGGATATGGAAATGCCTCTCCCGGCGGTGGAGCCGAACTGGATTGTCAGCGTGGATCCTGTCATGCTCTCCGAGGGTGTGAGCTTTGACACACAGATGCAGGCCGCCGCTTACAGCGGGCTCATGTGGCAGGACTGGATCGACAACACGGCTAATCCGGATTCGCTGCTGAGAAATCCTGCAGGCAGCTATCAGTATCAGCATGATATCGTCCACAGCTATGGCGCATGGGGTGTCACGACAGGCTCGTCCAATGTCATCGTGGCCGTTGTGGACACCGGCGTCGATTATAACCATCCTGATCTGGCCGGAAAGGTAATCAAGGGCGATGACTATGTAGACGGCGACAACGACCCGATGGACGAGAACGGACACGGTACCCATGTGGCCGGAATCATCGCCGCCACCATGGGTAACGGCAAGGGCGGCGCCGGCATCGCCCCGGGTGTCAGTATCCTGGCGGTGCGAGTCATGGATGAAAATGGAGGTGGCAATGAGTATGCGATTTCCCAGGGGATTGATTATGCCTGGAAGCACGGTGCGAAGATCATCAACATGAGCATCAACAGCAAAAACTATCCAAGCCAGATACATGGTGCTATCCGCAGGGCCACTGTTGCCGGTGCGACAGTCATTGTATCCATGGGGAATGATGCATCGAATATCAAGGCCGCTCCGGCTTACTTCGACGAAGTAATCGCAGTGGCTGCAACCGACATCAGCGGCGCCCGCGCACCGTATTCCAACTACGGCGACTGGTGCGATGTGTCAGCCCCCGGCTCGGCGATCTGGTCAACGACCTGGTCAACAACGACAGGGAGTACGTATGTATGCTGGAACGGCACCTCCATGGCGACCCCGGTGGTCTCCGGTGTCGCAGCGCTTTATCTTAGTTATTATCTCAGTTATTACGGAAATCCCGTCTTCGACCAATCCTTTCCACCCTATATGCGCAGTATCCTGATGAAAGCCTGCAACAAAATCAGCGGAAAAGGCATGGGCGCCGGCGTCATTGATGCCGCGAAGCTGTTCGGGGTGACGAAGGGCGGATATTATTCCCGCGTCTTCAAAGCCAACGGCACGGAGATCACGGACGGAACGGTTCCGGCTAACGGCTATATCACACTGCGGTCTGCAGGCGGGACGTCCTCCACAGCCCGCTTCCTCTACAGCACGGACGGACAGAATCCTGCAGTGCTGAACGGAGCGGTCGTCCACGGGGCTGAGGTGTCGGACAAGGGGCATTATGACGCGGAGCAGGGCTGCTTCGTCCTGCCGCTCTCAGAGTTTGAGCCGGGCCGGACGGTGGAGCTGCGCATCATGGAGCTGAACGAAGCCGGTATGGCGGGCGAAGTCAGCTGCCTGGAGCTCCGGATCACGGAGCCTGAGAATACGGAAGGCGAATCCGGTGGCGAGGCCAGAAACGAAACAAGGGTCCGTGCCGCGACCGTGCGCCTGAACGGTGAGATTCCGGAACTGAAGCCAAATACCAAATGGAGCATCCCCTTTGAGATCAAAGATGCCGAGGGCAAGCTTCTGAACCCTGAGAATGCGGATTTCCGCTGGAACGTCAGCGATGAGAGTGTCCTGAATGCGACGACACAGTACGATGAACAGACTGGCGAGAGCAGCCTTATACTCAGCGCGAAGACCGAGGGCAGTGTGACCGTCACCGGTATGCCGACGGATGGCTCGGAGGAGCTGCTAAGCTTCACGGTCTCGGTGAATGCCAGCCTGCAGGATATCATGATCACAGGGCAGGAGATCATGGCGCCGGGAACTTCCGCGACTTTCAAGGCGACACTGTCACCGAAGAACGCGACGAACAAAAAGCTGGTCTGGTCGGTACATTCTTCCGGAGGTTCGGCACCTCCTTACGGTGTGAGTATCAACCCGATGAACGGGAAGGTTACGGTAGAATCCTGGGTCAGTGTGGGAACGCGCTTCTATGTCTATGCTCAGCCGGAGTTGGGTTCGGCCTACTGTTACCAGCATTATGTGAGAGTGGCTCCGAAGGCGACAGGCGTTGATCTGTACTGGAACGGACAGCCGGTGAAAAACGGCCAGACCCTGACCCTGAATTCGGCAGACATCCCGTCAACGAGCAGGCGGGATAATACAGCGACTCTGAAGGCGGTCCGTGTAAACGGCGGAAGCTATGCCGGAGAAGGGATTGAATGGACGGTCAACAAATGGGAAGTGGCGGATCTTTGGTACGAATACGACCAGAGCGATAATCTTTCCCTCATCATCCGCGCGAGCCATGGCGGAAAGTGCACCCTGACGGCAAAGGCCCTGGACGGCAGCAACAAGTCCATCCGTGTGAACGTCAATGTCACGGTACCAGCCTCTTCCATCACGGTGATCCCCAAAACTCTGGACAACCGGTGGCATGACGGAATCGATAAAGCTGCCAATAATTATGTTCCGATTGGCTACGGAAAGAGCCAGGGCAATACGGCGGTTCTGGGTACAACCTACGGAACGCCGACCGTCAAAAAGGTGTCCTGGAGCTGGGATATGGGAGTCCTCAATGACAGCGGGAATTATGTTGCCAACAGTTCGCTGACTGACTATGCTGCCCGGAATAGATACGTCAGCATCAATAACTCCGGTAACCTCTCTGTAAAGCCAAAACTGGAGCAGGCTGTGCGTTATAATTACAACTATTATATCCGCGTCACCGCCAGGACCACGGATGGGACGAATCTCATGCACTCGGTCTATTACCGGCCGATCCCGCAGATCGTTAAGGTTGAGATCATTAATAACAGCGGCTATCTAGCAAAGAAAGACATCATCTATCAGAGCTGGGGAGAAGGAACTCTGAGCTATGAAGTCGTTGGCCTCAGCAAGTACGGGAAATATTATTACCGCGAGCTGCCCAACTTCTCCGTAACATCCAGCAATCCCGATGTGGCGGGCGGTACCATGAGTTACGGCTTTGATGAGGAATATGGCTGGTACGCAATCCTGACAGTTTACCGTAATGCCACCGGAAAGAAAGGCACAGCAAAGATCACCGTTAAGACCACGGACGGTACCAACAAGAGCGCAAGCATCACAATACAGGTGAAGTAGCAGCTGGTACAATAAGACAGCATAACACAATCAACAGGAAAACAGCCTGTGCGGTCTGGAAATCGTCCGGACCGCACAGGCTGCAGCTTGCTCACGGATCAGGGCTTCCGATTCCGGCGCGTTTCACCTTAATTCTCTTAATTTTTTATAAACTGCGGGGAGACAGCCTCGACAGCGGCTCAGATAACAGGTATAATTATGAGACAATTGGACAGATATGCGGAAAAACCTGTGTGAAACCTGGGTGAGAAGAACAGATGAAAACAAAGGGCATATACCGTAAAGAATACCTACAGAAGATTTGTGAGGATGACATGAAGACCGGACGGAAACGTGCAAAAACGAAAATTCTGAGCCTTTTGCTGGTGCTGGCGATGTGTGCATCGCTGTTTCCTGCAGCGCACGCGGAAGACCTGTGGCAGGAAGACGCGCAGAAAGCGGCGGTGAGTACCGACGTTGAGACGGCGGACTTCTCTGAAGCGGACGTTCCGGGCGAAGCAGGGATGAGAGCGGCGGCAGAACCGGATGAGCCGGCAGCAGTACCGGAAGAAGATCCGGAACCGGCAGCGGACCCCGCAGGGCAGGATCCGACCGGAGCGGAGACGGAACCGGCGCTGCCGGAGACGGAGAATGAGCTTGCAGAACCGACGGAAGCCCCGGAGGGCAGAGATGAAGATGAAACTTCCACCCCGGAACCGACTGCGGAACCGGAGACAGAAGCGGGCGAAGAGCCGGGTGCGCCCGGAACAGAGACTGACCCGACGGATCCGGATCCGGACGAAGAGGGAGAATCGGACGAAGACCGGGAACCAGGGAAAGACGAAGAGAGCGACCCGGACAGAGAGCCGGAGGATCCGGAAGAGGAGAAGGCGGAGGACGCTGACTCTGACGATTCCAAAGATGAGGAGACCGAGACGATTTTCCCGGGATTTCCGGAGGGCTATGAGCTGTCGGCAGCCGAGCTTGCGGCAAAGCAGGGCCTAACCATGCACGGGACCGTTGATGCGCTGGCGGGCTGCGCCTTTGAGGAGGGCGTCGTCCTGCTTGTGACCGAGAGCCCGGAATACGCCGAGATGGCAGCGGAGGCTTTCGGAGCACAGGTCCTCTCCTTCGACGGCTTTTTCGCCCGGCTGGGTCTTCCGGAGGGCGCAACGGTTGCCGAAGCCGTCACCGCGGCAGCGGATCTGAGCCTGCGGCTGCCGGCAGTCGAACCGGACTGGCTGGTGGGGCTGGAGCCGGGTTATGGGAGCTTCTCGGTGTATTCCGCCCAGGCCGCAACAGCAGATGAGCCTCTGGACTGGTATGACTGGGTCAGGAGCCTGGGCCTGAACGACACCTATATACAGGATCCAAGCTGGAACTATCAGTGGATGCACGATACTGTGAACAGCTATGCGGCCTGGGGCATCACAATGGGGCGGCCGGAGATCACCGTGGCGGTGCTGGACACCGGAGTATATGCGGCACATGAGGACCTCGGTATCATCCTGGACGGCAGGAACACCTTGACAGATACGGACGACAGTAACGATGACACCGGACACGGTACGCATGTGGCGGGCATCATCGCGGCACAGGGCTTCAATGCCAGGGGCGGCGTCGGTATCGCGCCGCAGGTCAGTATCCTTCCCGTCCGCGTTCTCAGCGGTTCGGGCGGCACCAACAGCACCGTGGCGAAGGGGATCAACTGGGCAGTGGAGAACGGCGCGGACATCATCAACCTCTCCCTCGGCGGCACGGCCTACAGCAGCACGGTGGAAAAGGCAGTGAACAACGCCTGGGCGAAAGGCGTCACGGTCGTTGCCGCCATGTGCAACTCCGCCTACGGGGGCAGCAACATCCAGCATTATCCTGCGGCTTATGACCATGTGATCGCGGTCAGCGCAACAGATGAGAGCGGCAACCTGGCGAGTTATTCGCACTACGGCACCTGGTGCGATGTTCTTGCTCCGGGCAGCAACATCATGTCCACCTGGATTCGCAACGGCTACCGCAGCGACAGCGGCACCTCAATGGCGACCCCGATCGTGTCGGGTGCGGCGGCGCTGTATATGAGTGCCTATGGCAAGCAGAGCCCGGACGTCATGGAAGCGCTCCTGCGCGGCGCGACGACGAACGGCGTGCTTGACCTCGCAAAGCTGATGGGCGGCGATCTGGCGGCCCCGCTGATCCTGGTCGGCGAGGAGGGCCGGGCCCTGACCTCTGCAACAGCGAAACTGACAAGTGCCGATACACTGCGGCTGGTGAGCGGGACACAGGACGACGGCTGCCGCATCGTGTATACTCTGGACGGCACAAAGCCGGCCATGCTGAACGGCGAAGTCCGAAAAGGCACAGTCCTGGAAGCGGGCGAGACCGTCTCGCTGGCGGAATATGCTGTTGGGACGACGCTGACCCTGCGGGCCATCAAGGTGAACGGCATGGGTGCCGCGGGCAAGGAAGCAAAGCTGAAGATCGTCATCGAAACCCCGACCAGTAAGGAAGAGCGCGGACAGATCCGAGTTGAGATCACGGAACAGCCGGGCAGCCATGTCGTGGCCGGCAAAAGCTTTACCCTGAAGGCGGCGGTCATATCCGAGCTTGGCACCTCAGTGGACCAGAAGGTCACCTGGCGGATCGACAGCCAGGACGCCGGACTGGGGGCGAAGATCAACGCCGCTAAGGGAATTCTTACAACGAAGGCAGGGAAGAGCGGCTCGGTTCAGGTCTCGGCGGTGTCAACGGCATACCCCGAGCTCAGCGCGAGCACCGTCATCCGGGTCAGGGTGATCTCTGCGGTAAAGACCGCGACGATGAGCGAAAAGACCCTTACCCTCAACTGCCCTGACGGGGAGGAGACCAGGCTGACGGTAAAATATCTGGATGCATCCGGAAGACGCGTCGACCCCGCGGAGATCGGTGTGATCTGGAAGAGCAGCAATGCGAAAGTCGTCACAGTGGACGGAAACGGACTTCTGACCCCGGTGGGCAAGGGGACGGCCAACGTGACGGCGACGGCACAGGACGGCTCCGGTAAATCCGCCACCTGCAGGGTTACGGTCAGGCAGCTTGTGACAGAGATCAGCCTCAGCGGCAGCCCGGTTGTCACCACCGGCGGCAGCGCGAAGTTCACGGCTGTCGTATCCCCGACAACGGCGAACAACAAGGCCGTCGTCTGGATCATCGGAGAGAGGTCGGATCCGAAGCTTCCGGTGAGCGTCAGCACCTCAGGACAGGTGCGTGTGGGCGGAGCTGCGGCGGCAGGTTCGTGGTTCGAACTGATCGCGGAGGCAAAAGACGGCTCCGGCACCCGCTCCGAGCCTCTGACTGTGACTGTGACCGGCAAGGCCACACAGCTTGTGCTGAGCCCTGCGGAGGCACCGACGGTTCCGATCCTGGACCGGAACGGAAACCTCACCGGGGCGGTGCTCTGGCTCCGGAGCGATGAGAACGAAAGCATCACACTGGAGGCCTTCCGCCGATACAAGGCTGCGGACGGATCGACAGTGAACGATCCTTCAGGGATCCTCTGGAGCAGCAGCAACCGGAAGGTTGCGGAGACGGATGCCCTTGGAAACGTCACCGCGGCCGGCCCGGGAAGCGCCGTGATCACCGCGAAGGCCACGGACGGCTCCGGCAGGTCCGCCCGCTTCACCGTCCGTGTTATCCGTCCTGTGTCCTCCCTGAGCATCTCCAGCGGCGCACCCGGCGAAAGCCAGTTCTTAGCCTACGGCAAGTCCGTATCCGTCCGCGCGGCGGTGGGCAGCACCTGGGGTAAACCGGATGTTCCAAAGCTGATCTGGAGCTTTACGGCGGCAGGGGAGAACGGGATCTTCACCGAGGATCTGGCCGAAGTGCTGCGGGCGAACCGTCTGGTCAGCCTGAGCAGCTCCGGTGTCCTGAGTGTGAAGGAAAAGGCGAGGGACTACAACCTCACGGGGCTGATGGTGACGGCGGAGACCACAGACGGGACGGAGCTTCAGGACAGCCTGAGCTTCGAGATCGGCGAGCCGACCACCGCGATCAGCCTGGAGGAGTTCCTGATCGAGGACGGCGTCCTGAAGCTGTACGGGAACCCGGGAACCGTCGATCTCAGCCTGAACAACAGGAGCGGCAGCAGCGCCCATCTGTGCATCGTCTCGGACGGGCTGTGCGAGACCTTCAGCGTGAGCTCGAGCAGACCCGAGGTGGCAGGTGCCTATGCGAACCGACGCTACTACAGCAGCCGGGACGGCAGACAGAGCTATATGTCCCTGGAACTGGTCAGCGGCATGAAGACCGGCACGGCGGTGATCACCGTCAAGGCCTGCGACGGCAGCGGGAAGACTGCCAGCGTGACGGTCAAAGTGAGCTGAGGAACCCGAAAAGAAGCCTCAAAAAGCCAATTCTTAAGAAAAGTTAAAAAATTTCTTAAGAAAAACTTAAAACTATAAACAAAAAGTTAAGAATTGGAAACAAAAAATCCTTGCTATTTCCTTCGTCCTGCTGTATAATAGCGGCGTATGGAAGATAGCAAGGATGTTTTGCTATAAAGAACGAAGCAAAGGAGATCAGGTAACATGAGCGGAAGAATTGGAACATTCCACCGTTGGATGGCGCTGCTTCTCTGCGTTGTCATGTGCATGTCCCTTTTCCCGATGACCGTGTTTGCGGACGAGGGAGAGGATGCTGCGGCAGAGGTCGATGTCTTTGCCGGGAGCGATATGTCGGACGAAGCGGAGCCGGCGCTCTATGACGAGCCGGAGGCTCTCGATGAGGAAGAGCCGGAAGAGCCGGTCGGCGATCCTGCCGACATGGCCGAGGCACCGGAAGAGACTGAGATGGGGGCCCCGGCAGAAGCTCCCGCGGAAGAGCCCCCTGCAGAGGAACCCGCGGAAGAGCTGCCTTCTGAAGAGCCTTCTGAGGAACCTTCGGAGCCCGAGACGGAGCCCGCCGACGAGCCCGAAGAGGAAGAGATCATCGAGGACGAGGAAGGCGACGAGTTCAGCGATGATGCTGCCGACGCGGCAAACTATCTGAACACCATTCAGGTTACCGATATCGTTAAAGACGGAAACTATCTGAAGGTCGTCTGGGATCCGGAGCCTGAGGTGCGTTACTACGCCATCTGGCGCCAGGCCGGAAACGAGACCGCCTGGACGAGGGTGAAGATCGTCTCGATCGGTGCCACTGCTGTTGAGGCGTCCTATAAGGATCCGAAGACCGCCGCGGACAACGGCAAGGTCTTCGCCTACTATGTCCAGAGCGCCAAGAACGCCAGCGGCACCAACAGCGAGCCGACTACGGACCCGAACACGGGCATCAGCGGCCCGGGCGCGCTTGCTGCGCCTGTGGCACAGGTTACTCCGGCGGACTCGGTGGCTGTCAACGGCATGTATGCCGCAGTGCCGTATTATCTCTACAAGACCCCGGTGCAGAACAAGCCGAAGGTGGTCGACAACGGGATTGAGCTGAGCTGGTCCAACGTATCCATCAACACAGCTTCAACCTATGTGGTGGAGCGCGCCACGGATCCGGCCGGACCCTATAACCGTATCAACGTCAACCAGCTTACTGCGACAAAGTACGTGGACGAGAGCGCCCTCTCCGGCCAGCAGTACTGGTACATTGTCCGGGTGATGAACAAGGCCGGGACGGATTATCAGTGCGAGGATCCGATGAATCCCGCGCTGAATATCAACCCGCGCTTTACGACGGAGACTTTCTATACCAAGGCGGCCGTCATCCCCACAGCCCAGAAGGGCCTTGAGAATCTGTACGCATCCGTCACCTATACAGCGCCGGATGGAACAGTGACCGCAAATCCGTACGCCAACTACATCCGCATCCGCTGGAAGGCCACCCAGGATGCGGCCGGCGGCCCCGGAGCGATTCTCCAGAACTACCGTATCGAGCGCATGGACGATGTCGTGACCGGTCAGTGGAAGGATCTTGGCGCCCTGACCGTGGGCGTAACCTGCGGAGTTGATCTGACGTATGATCCCACGGGCAACACGCTGTATTATGACGACTTTGACATTGCCAATCAGCGTCTCTATACCTATCGGGTGAAGAACCTGGCCCCGGATATGGAGACCGTGCTGGGCTCCTTTGACAAGGACGGACAGGACATCGCCTACTTCATGACCCCGTACCTGAACACCGGCGATCCCACCGAGAACTATGAGGTCGCCGACAACGGCATCACGCTGTACTGGACAAGGGTTCCCGGCGTGAGCGTATACCGGATCTACCGCACAGAGAATCTCCCTCCTGTCGGAGCCTGGAGATATCTCACTGACAAGTCCAGCAAGGTAGTGGTCGTGAAGGCGACGGAAGGTCAGACCCAGATGATGTACACGGACGAACGGGTTGCCGCCGGCAGGACCTACTTCTACACGGTCGTCTGCCGTGACAACGGTGACAGCTGGGATATCAGCCCCTACAACGACCTGGGTATTCAGGCGACCTTCACCGAGATGCCCATTCTGAAGAGCGCCGTCACGCAGGCCTTGGGAATCGATATCGAGTGGCAGCTTGTGAGAGGCGTGGATGACTACGCGATCTTCCGCAGAGCGGCCGGAAGTGAAAAGTGGGTCGAGTTCGACAGGGTGAACGTGCCCTATGTCGCAGCCAATCCGCCAGCCACCAATGTTACGGCTGGCTCACCGTACACCGATGTTTATCCCGCATCGCATCATGGGATCCGCTTCTACTATACTGTCCGCTGCCTGAACGGCGCCGGCGAATATATCAGCTCCTACAGCAAGACCGGTGTTTCGGCCACCTGGTATGCGCCTCCGGTGATCATCAATGACCCGGCAAAGTCGGTAGCCGGCGGAATCAAGCTGGAGTGGCAGGAATCTGAAGGGGCTTACCTTTACGGCGTCTATCGTCGGACTGATCCTGCTGCACTTTGGGAGCTTATCGCCCTCTCGGATTCGGAGGACGGATGCGTCTACTATGACGTCAGCCTCGTGAAGGGCGTTGAGACCCTGAGCGTCAATTCCAACTACTACTATGCCGTCGGCGTGCTGGAGCAGGTGGCTGCAACCGGAAACCTGGATGTGGACTATGAGCTCTGCAGCGATCTCGCGGCGCCGGGCGCATTCACGGCCAATCCTGCCAGATATTACCCCGTACCGGAGCTGGTGTCCCTTGAGGGCGATCCGGACGGACTGAAGCTGACCTGGAAGCTGGTGGGTGATGCGGTAACGGCGGCGGACTACCGGATTTACCGGAAGGAGATTGCGGCTGCCGAGTTCAAAGAGGTCTTCCCGAACCCCAATGTCGGCGGAGCACCGATCGTGATCGACCCGGCGACCGCGACAGCCAGCTGGGTGGACATGTCTGTCCAGTCCGGTAACCGCTATTGGTACACCGTGGCAGTCTATGACGGGACGCTTACACCTCCGGAAGACAGGAGCGGCTACGATCCTGTCGGCCTCTCCAAGCTGTTCTTCGGTGTCGCCGGTTTTGACGGCATCGTAAAGCTGGAGGCGACGGAAAAGGGACTGACCCTGACCTTCAAGGTCGTGGACGGGGTCCCCTTGTATCAGGTCATGCGCAGCGAGTCCAGCGGCGCCCTGATCAATATCGGCGATCCGATTCCCTACAACAAGGCAAACGGTGACGGACACATTGTCTTCACCGATACCACGGCGGTCTCCGGAGGCCAGTATAACTACACCGTCATGCTGATCGGCCCTGAGAATGAAGAGCTGGGCCTTATGAAAACCTTCCCGGATCCTACCGGTGCCGATCCGCGTTATCCTCTCGGCTACTTCACTTACTTCCAGACTCCTGGCCTGAAGACAGCCAGAATCGGCGAGCTGGTTGACACAACTCTCCATGCGACAATACCGGATCCGAACAAATACGGCTATACAGAGTTCATCTGGGAGGATACGGACGGCGCGCTCACCTACAACATTTACCGTAAGCTGGCAACCGAAAAGGAATGGAGCGACGTCCCCTATGTGATCGATTACGATCCTTCCGCCTTCGGTCCCAAATGGAGCTATGAGAATCCCGGCTTCGAAGACACGAACGTCGTACCGAATGTCCAGTATGTGTACACGGTTGCAGTGTCTGACGGTTCCGGATTCGGCATTGACATCAGCGGCAAGAACCTGACCGGTGTCAAAACCACCTTCCTGAACGCTCCCGTTGTGATCAACACTCCTGACTCTTCGGATGTCGGCGGTATTATGGTTCACTGGAGAGCGGTCCAGGGCTGCAAGGGATACGAGATCCTGCGTAAGCTGGAGGGGGCTACGAGCTTCGAGACCATTGCCCGGGTCA
The DNA here is from genome assembly GCA_024697625.1 of Oscillospiraceae bacterium. Taxonomy (GTDB): domain Bacteria; phylum Bacillota; class Clostridia; order Oscillospirales; family Oscillospiraceae; genus Limivicinus. Next base: position 15,750 of record JAILFJ010000181.1, on the reverse strand, counting down.
ACGGATATACCAAGCAGAACTACCTCGACAAGAAAGCGGTCCCGGGTGTGCGCTACATCTATACCGTCAGGGCATTTAACGGGAATCTGAAGAGCGGCTATCTCTATCTTGACGGCCAGACTACCTCGGGCATGTTCTTCTCTGCGCCGATCCTCAAGTCTGTGGCGCCCTGGGGCAACGAACCCACCCCGCTGAGCGGCATGATGGGCGGCCCCGGTATTCTGATTACCTGGAAGGATCTGATGAACGGCGGCTTCGACATCGACATCGAGGAGAAGGACGACACGCTGGTCAACTATGCCTGGGACGATCCCAAGGCGACGATTGTGACAAACACAATCACGGCGACCGGTGCGGGAGACTATGATTTCCTCATCGCAAAGACCTACAGCGTCAATCCTCAGAAGTACAGCTACCGCATGCGGATCAATGACAGCGGCTTTACCAGCGCATGGTCCGCCGTTCAGACCGTAACCTTCTATCCGCCGGTTCAGTTTGCCACTGTGAACCCGATCGTCAGCGTCAAGGACGGCAATCAGATCTACTGGCAGAAGATGACGGGCATCAGCAAGTACAAGGTCTACCGCGACCTGGGCGACGGAAGAGGTTTCCTGCCTCTGGCAACGACAACGGGCTTCACCTATACGGATAAAGCAACTGCGAGAAATGCCATTTCCGGAATGCTGGCCACCTATGCGGTTGTGGGCATGATCGGCACCAAGGAAGTCACGCCTCTTGACAGCACCGGAGCACCGTACACGGCAAGCAATGTCTACGTCGGTCTGACGACACTGGTATCCGCTGCAGTGATGGAGAAGGATACCGTGACGAGCGCGAATATCCGCTTTAAGCTTCCTGCGACATCCGCCCTCGGAGTGGAGCCGGATGGATTCAACATCTACGTGAAGAACCTCACGATGAAGGAAAAGACCTGGAAGCTTCTGACCGGCCCGGTTGCGGCTGTTCCGACGGAGAAGGCCGGCGTATATGAGGTCAACACAGGTGATCTTTCGGCCGAGATCCTCACCGACACCAAGTATCAGCTCAGCTTCTGCGTGCAGGCAGTGATTACCACTGCAAATCCGGATAACCCGGATGGAAATGAACACGTTGGACCGAATCCGTTGGACGCGGCAATCGGCAAGAGCATCACAGGCAGGAATGTCTTTGTGTATAACACGCCTGCTGCTGCAGTACTTACAGACGTCTCTGCAAGGCTGGATAAACAGTATAACGACGGTGTGAATGACCTGCTGACCGGCGTCATGGGTATCAAGTGCACGGTGAATAACAGAGGCATCTACACGAACACCCTGTACTTCGAACCCTTCAGCGGCGCTACCCGCTTCGTGATCTACAAGTATGACAGACACGGCGCGGTGGGAGATCCGGAGAGCTGGACAGCTGTGGGCTATGCCACGGTGGTCAACGATCCAGGCTTGGGCGTGAAGGTCGCACGTTATATCGACAGACAGGGCGCTAAAAACGCGGTCTATCCTGATGACCAGTATGCTGTGTGTGCGGCCAACGGCAGTGCTGCGGCCGGCGGCTGGGTCAGCCTGTATCCCTGATTTATACGGTGTGTGATCTGACAGAACGGCATAAAACGTTCTAAACTCCGCAAAAACTCTACAGCACTCTATAGCAACAACGGCGGGAGCCTCGCGAGAGGCTCCCGTTCTTTGATCGAATGTGTTTAATTAAATTATGCTTAAGTGTTGCAATGTGAAATAAAATTGTGTATAATGGAGCCGTTGAGGAAAAGAACCCGGGAGAATCCCGGAACGAGAGAATAAAATGTGTGTAAAAGCCGGAAGGGAGGCCTGCTTTTTTGGCAGTGGAAGATACAGACAAGAGGACAGACGCATATCGGAGGGATGGTTGGACGGCGGGACGGAACTCTGCTGCGGAGAAGGACTCTGACACGGAGAAGACTACCGCCACGGAGACCACTGCCGCGGGGAACGCCGCCCCGGACCGGGGGCAGGTATCGTTTCCGGAGCTGCTGACAAAGCATTTCGGGACGGATTTTTCCGCCCTGATCCGGGGATACACCGGGAGGCCGTGCCGCAGCTGGGAGATCGCGGGGCTCAGCCGCGGGCTCGGCCAGCCGACAGCGCAGACCGCGGTCTGCCTCTATCTGCGAGCCGAGTTTTCCGATGGCGGGGCGGAAGAGCTCTGCCTCCGATACGAGCTGGACATGCGCTGGGGCAGGGAGCGCATCACCGGACCCGTGATCACCCGCGGGCATCCCGGTGACGAAGACCGCTGTGACGAGTATCTGCTGCCGGAGATGGGGGAGCGGGACTACGTCCGGGCGGCGGAGCGGCTCCGGAACGGCTGCAGGTCTGTGAACCCGATGACCGTCGCCACCGGGATGGGGCTGCGTGTCCGGCGGGCTGCGCTGGCAGAGAAGGACACCATGGGGATGATCTGCTTCGACCGTACCGAGGTTGCCCTTCTGCGGGAGGACGGCCGTACGGAGAGGGTGATCTTCCCGCCCGGGACGGTGCTGCTGAACCCCGGACTCTGCCGGACTCCCGAGCGCGAGGCGGAGACCCTCCTGCACGAATGCGCCCACTGCCATCTGGCTCTGCCGTATTACTTTGTACAGCGGCTCAGCGGCAGAGCGCTTCAGGAGTACTGTGCAAGGACACTCGCCACAGCACGGGCGGAGGGACCCGTCGCCCGGATGGAACGGCAGGCGGAGACCCTGCCGGGCTATGTCATGATGGAGGAGACCGAGACCCGCCGGAAGATCGAGGCGCAGCTTGCACGCACAGGCGGGGACAGAAGTCCGGAGAACATCCGCCGGGCCCTGGAGTTTGTGGTGCGGCGTTTCGGTGTCACGGTCGGCATGGCCCGTCGGAGAATGATGGAGCTGGGTTATCCGGAGGCCGAGGGCGTCCTTCGCCGGGCGGAAGGCCGGCCGGTGCCGGATTACGGCTGCAGCGGGGTCTGGGCACCCGGCCTGCGCTATACCCTGAGCTTTGCGGAGGCGGCCAGGCTAGTAGCCTCGTCAGAGGAGATCAGGACGAGGCTCCTCTCGGGAGAGTACCTCTACGCGGAGGGACATCTCTGCCGCAGCAGCACCGGATGGCTGGTGCAGGGGCCGGACGGACTGCGGAAGCTCACGCCGTATGCCAGATCCCACGTCGACCTGTGCTGCATCGGCTTCACGGTCGAGCAGAGGCCGCGGCAGACGGATTACCCGGTTCTGCCGGGGGAGGAGGCCGCGGCCAGAAGGAGGAAGCCGGAGGAGGTCACGGACCGCTATCTGATTCCCGTCCTGAACGAGGAGGCCGAGGGAGAAGCGCGGGAGCGGGAGAACGACCGTTTCGCGGAGGAAGCGGTTCTGTGGATGGAGATGAAACGGATGATTGCCTCGTCCGCGACAGTGAAGGAGGCCGTGGGCGGGATCCTGCTGCGAAGGGGCCTCAGCTGGATGGAGCTGGCCCTGCGGATCGGGGTAGACCGCAAGACCGTGGTCGGCTGGCTCACGCGGCAGCGCATCAGTTTTCAGCACATGCTGTGCATCTGCGTTGCGCTCCGGCTTCGGGGAGACGTGGGCCTCGCGCTGGTCGATCTGGCGGAATGCCGGATGCGGCAGGCGCCGGCGTACGATCTCTACATGATGATGCTGATGAATGCCCCGAACCTGACAGTCGGGCGCTGCAACGAGATTCTCGTCCGCCGCGGCTTTCCCCCGCTGTACTGTACCGAGAGACAGGAACCCTGAGCGAAACGGGATCGCCGGGCCCCTGTTTCCTTTGCGGGAGCACTGACCTCCTGTTTCCTCAGCGGGAGTACCGGTCATCTGTTTTCTTTATCATACCCGACGTTCTGACAGCAGACGCCGGGATATTTTTTTGAATTTTTTCTCGTTAATTAACTGGCAATTACCCCGGAAAACAGGTTCCCCGAAGTTGAGAAAATCGGGCAGAAGGGACCGAAAGCGGCAGAATTCTGGAAAAAACGGAGGAATCGGAAGAGAAAAGTGAGAAACCCACCGGGGGACTTCCTGCCGCTTACAAAAGGGAAATCTTCTGCTATACTCCGCCGCGTAATCGGACAGCGCGACACGGCGTTGACAGAAAACGAGGTGAGAGAGGTCATGGCCGCGGCGACCGAGGAGGAGCTGCTGGAGTTCCTGAGCGCGGTGATGCGCGGACAGGGGACGGAGGCGGGAGGGAAAGAGATCAGCATGGGCGACCGCCTGAAGGCCTGCACCGGCCTGCTGAAACTCTTTGAGAACCGCAGCCCCGACAGCGAGGCCGGAGACCGCGAGAGAGCGCTGGCTGCGGCGGCCGAGCGGATCTGGAAAAGCATTGCGCCGGGCTTTGCTGCCGTGCTTGGAGACGTGCTGGTCCACGGCCACGTGCACTATGACCTGGCCGGGGGCAGGGGCAGCATGAAGAGCAGCTTTGTGTCGCTGACGGTGGTGTTTCTCCTGCTGCTGGAGCCGGAAGCCCATGCCATGGTGCTCCGCAAGGTGGCCAACACCATGCGCGACTCGGTCTACGCACAGTATTTCTGGGCGATCGAGAAGCTCGGGGTTCAGCCCTGGTTCGACTGCCGCCTCAGCCCGATGGAGCTGATCTTCCGTCCGACCGGACAGAAGATTCTGTTCCGGGGCGCGGACGACCCCATGAAGATCAAGTCCGTCAAGGTCCCCTTCGGGCGCATCGCAGTCACCCACTTCGAGGAGAAGGACCAGTTTGCCGGACGGGGCGAGATCCGGACCGTGCTGCAGTCCACGATGCGCGGCGGAGACCGGTTCTGGAACTTCGAGAGCTATAACCCGCCCGTCTCGCGTGACAACTGGGCCAATCTGGACTCGGAACTGGAGCTGCCGAACCGGCTCCGCCACCGCAGCAGCTATCTCGATGCCCCGGCCGAGTGGCTGGGCGAGGCTTTTCTGCAGGAGGCCGAAAACCTCCGGACGGCGGACGAGCGGGCCTATCGGCACGAGTATCTGGGCGAGGCCGTGGGGACCGGCGGAAATGTCTTTGAGAATCTGGAGCTGCGCGAGATCACGGAAGAAGAGCTGAGAAGCTTTGACCGGATCTACATGGGTGTGGACTGGGGCTTTGCGCCCGATCCCTTTGCCTTCATCCGCCTGCATTACGACGCGGCGAGAGAGCGGATCTGTCTGCTGGACGAGATCTGTGTCCTGCGGCAGACCAACAGCATGACTGCCGCGGCGATTCTGGAGCGGGGCTACGGCGACGGCGTCATCACCTGCGACAGCGCAGAACCCAAGAGCGTCGCGGACTTCCGGAGCCTCGGCCTGAATGCGAGGGCGGCGGTGAAGGGGCCGGGCAGTGTGGAATACGGCATGAAGTGGCTGCAGGGGAGAAAAATCGTCATCGACCGGCGCCGCACCCCCGAGGCGTACCGGGAATTCAGCCGGTATGAGTTCGAGCGCGACCGGGACGGCAACTTCATCTCCGGCTACCCGGACCGGGACAACCATCTGATCGACGCTGTCCGCTACGCGCTGGAGCGGGTTTATGCGAAGTACCGCAGCCGGGCGTGAATCCGGACAGCACACAGGAAGGAGGAACAGAACACCGTGAGACGGGAGATCTACCGCTGCCTGGCCGAGCTTGGCTACGGAAGAGGCAGCGGGAGCGGCGACGGGATCATCGGCGGAACCGGGACCGGTACGCAGGCGGGAGCCGGCACGGCGGCGGACGGGGAGCTGCTGTCGCTCTGGCGGAGCTGGTACGAGGGGAACGTGGCCCGCTTCCACAGCTACCGCGTTTACAACGGGCAGAAGCGGGTGCTATGCCGGCGGGCGAGCCTCGGTATGGCGAAGAAGATCTGCGAGGACTGGGCGAATCTGCTCATGAACGAGCGTGTCCGTATCGCTGCAGAGGGTGACCGGGAACAGAAATTCCTTGACCGGGTCCTGACAGAGAACCGCTTCCCCCTGTTGGCCAACCGCATGCAGGAGCTGAAGGCGGCCCTCGGTACCGCGGCCTGCGTCCCCCGGGTCTGCGGCGGCCGGATCGTGCTCGACGGGATCGACGCGGAGGGGATCTTCCCCCTGAGCTGGGAGAACGGTGAGATCACCGACTGCGCATTTGCCGTGACGCGGCGGGAGGAGGGGCGGAACTGGGTCTATGTCCAGGTGCATCACCGCGTCCGGGGCCTGTACCGGATCGAGAATCTGCTCTTCGCTTCCGACGGCGACCGGCTTGAGCCGTGTCCTCTGGATGCACTGCCCTCGCTCCGCGGTCTCCCGGAGACGCTGCCGACGGGGCGGGAGGAGCGCCAGTTCGTGACCGACCGCATGAACACCGTGAACAACCTCGCGCCGGATTCGCCGATGGGCCTCTCGGTGTTCGCCAATGCCATCGATCAGCTCCGCGGCGCGGACGTGGCCTATGACAGCTACGTCAACGAGTTCATCCTGGGCAAGAAGCGCATCATGCTGAAGCCCGAGGCGACGAAGGACTTTGACGGCGCGCCCCTCTTTGACACCGACGAGCTGGCCTTCTACATCCTTCCGGAGGACTCCGGCAACGGCAGCGTCATCCGCGAGATCGACATGTCTCTCCGGACCGCCGAGCACCACCAGGGCATCCAGGACATGCTGAACCTGCTGAGCGTGAAGTGCGGCCTCGGCGAGCAGTATTACCGCTTCGAGCGGGGCACCGTGCGGACCGCGACAGAGGTGATCAGCTCCAACAGCAGCCTCTACCGCAGCGTCTGCCGGCACGAGCTTCTTCTGGAGGCGTCGCTGAAGGAGCTGATGCGGATCCTCCTGCGCATGGGCTGCGACTGGCTCGGCGAGAGCGTGAACCCCGAGACCCCGATCCGCATCGACTTCGACGACAGCATCCTCGAGGACCGGAGCAGTGAGTTCGACAGAGACTGCAGGATGCTGGAGCTCGGGGTGATGGAGAAGGAGGAGTTCCGAAAGAAGTGGATTGTATTATGAGAAAGGAGAATGTATGGACAGCGAACAGAGAGCGGACGCGCAGGCAGTGACAGATCCGGAAGTCCGGGATGCACACACGGCGGACACGAAGCCGGTAAACACCGGGGCTGCAGCCGGACAGGCCGCAGCTGCTCAGCCCGCAGCAGCACGGACGGCAGCCGCGCAGGCAGACACACCGGCAGACGCACCGGCGGCTCCGGAGACCCTCCAGGCGCTGGAGAGCGCAAAGGCCAGGGTGGAGGAACTGGAGCGGGAGCGTTTCCTCCTGCTGCACGGCGTGCCGGAGGAGGATCTGGACTACTATGCCTTCCGGATCGGAAAGCTGGTGACGAAGGAGAAGGACTTCGGCACCGCGGCGAAGGAGTTCCTCCGCGAGCGCCAGACGAAGCGGAGCGGCGCGGGGTTCCGGACCGGAGGGAGCCTGTCCGGAAGCGGCGGCGCTGTCTTCTCCGGCGCAAACGAGACCATGAACCGCCTGATCCGCGGCAGGTAACCATCGGACAAGAATCAGTCATTCAAATCAAAATCATCTTACCGCATATCCTCCACATCCTCGCAGAAAAACCCGGCGTCAGCGGGTTTTCTGCGAAAAGCGACGAGCATCGGAATGACTGAGCTTTTCTGTCGCCGCAGGGAAGCGAAGGATATGCAGACTGTGAGGAGTTTATGCCCAGTTACATCACCCGCGAAAACCTTGCCGGGCTGATCCCGGAACCCGTCACCCGCGAAATCTTCCAGGGTGTCACGGAGCAGAGCGCTGTCCTCCGATACGGACGGAAGCTGCCCAACATGACCGCCAAAACCCAGAGCATCAACGTCCTGGACATGCTGCCCCTGGCCTACTGGGTGGACGGTGACACCGGCTTCAAGCAGACCAGCCACATGGCCTGGGACAAGAAGAAGCTCTATGCCGAGGAACTCGCCGTCATCATCCCGATCCCCGAAGCTGTCCTGGAGGACAGTAACTACGACATCTGGGGCGAGGTTCGGCCCCGGATCGTCGAGGCCATGGGTCAGCGCATCGACGAGGCCATCCTCTTTGGCACCAACAAGCCAGCCACCTGGCGTGAATCCATCCTGGAGACCGCCACGGACGCCGGCACCGTCGTGACCGCGACAGCCGACCTCTATCAGGACATCATGGGCGTGGACGGCGTCATCGCCAGGGCCGAGGAATCCGGCTACATGCCCACCGGCGTCATGAGCGCCGTCAGCATGCGGGCCCGGCTCCGGGGCCTTGTAGACCAGAACAAACAGCCGATCTTCGTCTCCGGCATGCAGGGCAAAACCCCTTACATGCTGGACGGTATGGAGATGAGTTTCCCGATGAACGGCGCCTGGGACGACACGAAAGCCCTGATGATCGTCGGCGACTTCCACCAGCTGGTGTACTCCATCCGCCAGGACGTGACCTACAAGATCCTGACCGAGGCGACCATTGTGGATCCGGCCACCCGCGATGTGGTCTACTCCCTGGCCCAGCAGGACATGGTGGCGCTCCGCGCGGTGATGCGCCTCGGCTGGGAGATCCCGAACCCCATCAGCGCCTACCGCAGCAGGCTGGACGACTACTGCCCCTTCGCGGTGTACGTGCCGGCTGACGGAGAAGGAGGCTGAGGCGGACCGTGGCCTACGCAAGCTTTGACGATTACCGGAACCTGTACTGCGGCCGGGCCATCAGGGACAGCGAGGACTTCGACCGCCTGGAGCTCCGGGCGGAGGCGGTGCTCAACCGGCTGACCGTCGGCCGCGCCCCGAAGTACCGGGACCGGGAGAAGAAGCTCTGTCTCGCCTGCTGCGCCGTGACGGAGAAGCTGCAGGAGATGGGGGAGCGGGAGAGGCGACTGAAGCGGGAGACGGTGGGTGACTGCAGCGTCGAATACCGTCTGACCGACCGGAAGGCCGACATGACAGAGCTGGCCGCTCTTGCGGAGATGTACCTCTTTGGCACGGGCCTTCTCTATTGCGGCATCCCCTGCGAGGGGGTGTATGTATAACCGCGACAGAATAACACCGCGACGGTAACCTGCCGAAGGGAGCGTGAGAAAACAGAGAATGTACGCACCCCACACCGTTTCCCTGATCTGCTTCCGGCAGGGCCAGCCCCGCCTGACGGTGCTCCGGAACGTGATGCTCCAGGCCATGGACGGCCGGAGTACCCTCCGTACCGGAGACACCGAGGAGAACGACGTCCGGCTCTACATCCCGGACTTCTCCGGCTTCCTTCCGCCCCGGGAGTACGCTGCCTGTCCGAACCCGGAGAACCACTGGACCCTGCAGACGGAAGGGGAGAGCGCCGCCCGCTGCGGCTTCTTCGTCAAGGGGGAGCTCACCGAGCCGCTTGAGCTCAGTGAAGCCCGCGAGCGCTTTGACTTCGTCTACCTTGTCGCCGGTTACCTCGTCCGCGACTACGGCTCTCCCCGGATGCAGCACATCGAGGTCCGCAGCAGGGTCTCCACCCGCTATTTTTATCAACCATGACGTCGTCACAAGCTCCGGATCGTCTCGCTTCCCTGAAGCGTCAGGAAAGCTCGCTCCCTTCGCTGCTCCTCCTTTCCGATGAAGACCCGCTTCGCTGGGCTCTTCATCGGCTGATATCCAAACAGAATCTCCACTCCGCCTCTCGAAAGGACCGCCAATGACAACCCGCAATATCATCACCTGGCTCTCCGCCTGCCCGGTCCTCGCCGGCGCAGCCCTGAACCCCGACTACCTCCCGTCCTATGCCGGCTGGTCTCTCTCCACTGTCCGCGAGACCGCCAGAAGGGATATCCTCGGCGAAACCCGCAGTGTCCGGGAGATCCGCATTACCCGCCGCAGCAGCGTCCGGGACGGGGCCGAGAGGCTCAGACTTCTGGAGGAGCTGGAGGACTTGGCGGAGTGGGCGCGTGAGAACCCGCCGGACACCTGCCGCATCCGGGTCTCCGGCCTGCCGCAGTTCTCCTCCCGCAACGCCTCCGGCACCGAGGACCTCTCCGTCACCCTGACCCTGACCGATACCTGACCCCCTGTATATATGGAAAAAGCCCCTGCACAGGGCAGGGGCGAGGGGGCTGCAGAGAGGGATCTGTTCAATTCAGCGGCGGCAGGCTGTGTATATCGTAGGTTTCGTAGTAGATCTCAAACGCGGTCTTCACGTCACCGAACAGCTCAATGAGTGCGCCTGCCTGGAACATGGCAGAGAGTGAGCCGGAAGGCGCTTTCCATGCGGCGTTTGAGATGACTTCAAGCTTTTCATTCCCCGGCGCGTTCGCCCTGAGGATTGCTTCGGCCTTAAAAAGAAGTTCGCCGGTTGCGATGTGATAGTCACTGGATATGATGGCGAGCTTTCTGACCGATGGGTAGAGGGAAGTCAGAATATCATAGGTGAACAGGGCATTCTGTGCGGTCGTGATGGAGTTGTCTTCAACGATGACACGTTTTTTATCAATTCCGTTCGCAATGAGCCATTTTGCCATCTCACCGGATTCGGAAGCGTCTTCGTTTTCTGCGGCCGTTCCGCCGCCTGTGCAGACGATATAGGCGTTGGGATATTTTTCCGCGCTTGCCAGCGCAACGTTCAGACGCTCGATCAGTTCATCTTTCATCGTCCCGTCAGGATTCAGCTGAAAGCCCAGAACAACGATAGCCAGTTCGTCCGTATCCGGAAGCCCGTCCGGAAGAACGTCGTAATGCAGTGGCTGCCCGAGTTCCGGAGACATCCACAGGTTCATGATCTTTTCCCAACGAGCCCCGGTGCTCGGATCTGCGGAGGACAGTTCCTTTAACAGCTGGCTGATCCGGCCTTTCGCCTCCGCCCCATAGGTGCCGTAATCGACAGCGATTTCTTCGACAGTTTTTTCTGTGAACGTCGGATCTTCGGAAGCCTTTCCGCTTTTGCCGCTTCTGCAGCCGGCGGCAGAAAAAGCAACGATGAGCACCAGCACAGACGCAATAAAACGATGGATCGATACTCTGTTCATATCCGTTTTTCCTTTCTGCCCTCCGCTTCAATCGGATCAGGGTAGCTTTCTTATGTCTGTTAATGATAATGTAAAAATGATCCCCAGCACCATCAGACCCACAACCACCAGCAGCTCAAGCTCGATATCCACAGCTCCCGATTCATTGAGACCTCTGCAAACTGGAATCTGCAGAGTTAACTTCCAGGTTGACAGGATCCGGTTTTTAGTGAGCAATCATGTAGCGGGTAATCGCCGCGCATCGGACTGCCGCATCATGTACAAATTCTGTGTAATCCATTTCTGCGGAACCGTCTGCTTTATCTGAGATTGCCCTGATAATCACAAATGGTATCTCATTCTGATAACAGACCTGGGCGATTGCACTGCCTTCCATCTCACAGCAAAAACCGCCGAATTCTGAAACTATGGCATCTTTCTGTTCCGCCGACGAGATGAACTGATCGCCGGTGCAGACACGACCCTCGAAAACGTGAATTTCCGGCGCACACTGTTTGACTGCATTCACCGCACTTTCACGCATACCCGCATCCGCAGGTAACGACGGTGAACCGATCCCATCCAGTTCACCGGGAGCGTATCCCAGCGGAGTCAGGTCGAAATCGTGCTGCACTGCATCGGTAGATACGACAATATCTCCGATATCGATTGATGCATCTAAGGAGCCGGCAACTCCGGTATTGATTACGCGGTCAACGCCAAAGACGCTGATGAGAAGCTGCGCACAGTTTCCCGCATTGACTTTTCCGACACCGCATCTGACAATGACCACGAAATGACCATCCAACATCCCCTCACAAAACTCCATGCCGCCGAGGAGTGTGATTTTTGCATCGCTGACAGCTGCTTTTAAGGAATCCACCTCCTCATCCATCGCACCAATGATTCCTGTCTTTATGGATGACTCATCTTTTGCATCACATCCGGGGTTTGCGGATACAATCAGCAGAAAAACAAGCAGCAGGCTCATGATCGTTCTCAGTTTTCTCATATGTTAATCCCCCTATCAAATCCTGATTTGTCGCGATGATTCTATCACAAGCCTCCGTTTTTCGCATTCCATACTTCTGCTCCATTCAGAAAGGATATAGACCATGCCTTCTGATCTCATTTTCAATACCCCTGCGGGCCAGACCGTCGCCCGCGAGCTTCTCATCTGCTATCTCAACACCGGTACCGCTGCCACGCCGGTCTGGTCCCCCTCGGCAAGCGTGTCGAGGAGAGCTCCACCGAGCTGGACTGGGACAGCAATACCATCCGGGACATCCTGGGCAGCACCTACGGAACCCTGAAAAAGCCGAAGATCTCCCAGACCTTCGAGCCCGGAGAGCCTCTTCGGCAGGGTGATCCGCATCCGCGAGAAGCTCCGTACCGGTGAGAAGCTCGAAAAATGGGAACGGCTCTTCCTGAAGAAGAACCGCTCCCTGGTGATCCTGCCCTCCCGCCTCAGCAGCGCGGAACAGGAGATCCTGAAGGAATGGGTGTAGCGAGAAAACCGGAATTTGAAAAACAGCATTCTCAAAGCACATACTCATACAGGTTGAAATCTGCCCATCCTGTATCCTCATAGTACATTTGTAAACTAGCCACGTGCTGAAACCCAAATCCCTGATACAGCCTCTCCGCGGGAATATTTCCGGCAATCACATCAAGCCGAATCGCTTTCATATTGGTTTCTCTGGCAATATCAATGGCTTTCTGAACCATTGCTTTTGCGAATCCTTTCCCGGTGAAATCTGAATGGACACCAAGGGCGTGGACGATTAAAAGCTCCGAATCATCTGCTGCAGTCTGCCACTGGTAGTTGCTATAACTTACATTATATTCATGGTTCAAAACCATTGCCCCGGCCATACGTTCCCCGTCGCGGCAAAAGTACAGATCACCGTGGTCTATAGAACTGCGAAGAAACTCCGGAGACGGGTAAACATCCTTCTTCCAGCAGACATAACATTGCTCCGGGATTAAGCAGTCAATCAGAGAATGATAGAAGTGCCGTACTTCCTCATAGTCAGTCTCAGCGGCTTTGGTTATATCGATTGACTTCATCTGAATTCATCCCATCACAGATCCCGATCTGTTTCACATTTTCATATCAGTTGCAACTGCTCAGTGATGCACCGACACTGTACGTTTCAGGAAATTCTTCTTCACTCCAGGTACCATAGTATTCCATTACAGAATTATCACTTTCACTAGTCAAATAAGTGTAATGCGTTCCATTAGCAGATTCGGCCTGTACCTTGAATTTACCTGGAACGATTTCTTCGAGACGTATGATTCTGTCGGTATGATCCGGAATAAACTCTCCGTTTTTCATATGTCCATAAATAATCTCACTGTTTGTAAATTGCACATAGTATTCTGGCTGGTATGTCCCATAGTATTCATAACCCATCGATGCCGTTTGCCAGGTCCCAGGAATCATTTTTTGAGATGAACCATTCGAGGCGTTCTGGTCCTTATTGCAACCGGTTAGCACTGTCATGAGCAGCAGCACTGATACAGCTATCATAAATGTGATTTGAATTGATTTTTCCTTCATGTGCAGACCCCTCACAGATCCCGATTTTTCAGGCCGATTCTACCATACTTCCCTGCTTTCCGCAATCCAACACTCTCCATTTTGAAAGGACTTTAAGCCATGCCTTCCGATCTTTCCTTCAATACCCCAGCGGGCCAGACCGTCGCCCGCGAGCTTCTCATCTGCTATCTCAACACCGGTACCGCTGCCGCGCCGGTCTGGTCCCCCCTCGGCAAGCGCGTGGAGGAGAGCTCCACCGAGCTGGACTGGGACAGCAACACCATCCGGGATATCCTCGGCAGCACCTACGGCATCCTGAAGAAGCCGAAGATCTCCCAGAGCTTTGAGCCCTGCGACCTGGACGGCAGCGACGCGGCCCAGCTCCGGATCTGGAACCTGGCCGTCCGCGATCAGGACGCGCAGGCCCTCGCCGCGCAGGATATGCTGATCGTCCACTTCTACGCCGGCGAGACCGCCACGCCCTTCGCCGAGCGCTACGCCTCCTGCATGATCGAGGTCACCGGCCTCGGCGGCGAGGGCGGCGGAAACGTCGGGATGCCCCTCACCGTCACCTATGGCGGGACCCGCAACGTTGGCACCGCCTCGAAGGATGCATCCACCGGTGCCATCTCCTTTACTCCCGCAGCATGAAAACTCTTAACTTTTCCGACGGCCGGGAGGAGTACCGCCTCAACGACAAAGTCTCCGTCCGCTTCAACCCCACCGACGTGGGCTTCCTTGAGAAGCTGACGGAGACCTATGAGAGGCTGGATGCCCTGCAGGAGGAGCTGAACTCCTCCCGTGAGACCCTTTCCGAAGCGGATATCTTTCCCTTCGCCCGAGGGCAGGATGCCAAGATGCGCAGCGTCCTTGACGAGCTCTTTGACACCCCAATCTGCGACGTCCTCTTCGGCTCGCTGAACCTCTACGCCTCCGCGGGCGGCTTCCCGGTCTGGGCGAACTTCATGATCGCCATTACTGAGGAAGTGGAATCCGCCATGCAGGGCGAGCTTGCCGCCCGCGAGCAGCGCATCGCGAAGTACACGGCGAAGTACCGGAATGAGTATCAATAAGCTTTTCGCTTATTCGCGGCCGGTTTCCTGACGGTCCAGTGCTGTGTTCCGATAATAGAGGAAAACGTCGATCAAAACCATCATCATATCCGCAATGTAAACCCAGGTTGACCAGGGCAACTCGCCGCTGCGGTGATAAGTGATTATCTTTCCAACCAAACCAATAAAATACCCAAATATAACAACATATTCAAACTGCACGCTTTTCCCCTTCGCTGTCCGAGAGCGCCAGGATTTTACGATATTAAATGGCCATGAGAATCCAAAAGCAACCAGCATTCCTATTTCGCACAACTGCACAATATCCATGATGTCCTCCCGCTTGATTCAGAGATAAAACAGATCCATTCTAATTGTTCCGTAACTTACCATATTTTGCCCATGATTTCAATCTTTTCCCTCCCGGACTCCGTTACCGTCTCCGGCCGTTCCTGTCCCATCCGCACGGATTTCCGTACCGTCCTTGAGGTCCTGGTCATGCTCCGCGATCCGGATCTCACCGACGCGGACAGGACCGAGGCTCTCCTCCGGATGATGTACCCCGGGCGCCCGCCGGACTCCGAGGCCGCCATCTCCGCCGCTCTGGACTTCATCTCCCCGCACCGGCAGACCGCCTCCGGCCCCCGGAACCTCGTGGACTGGGAGCGGGACTTCCCTCTGATGGCCGCCCCGGTGAACCACATCCTCGGCTTCGAGTGCCGCAGCGCTCCGTATCTCCACTGGCACAGCTTCCTCGCGGCGTACTGGGAAATCGGTCCGGAGAGCCTCTTCGGCCGGGTGGTCCGCATCCGAGAGAAGCTGAAGACCGGTCAGAAGCTCGAAAAATGGGAACGGCTCTTCCTGAAGAAGAACCGCTCCCTGGTGATCCTGCCCTCCCGCCTCAGCAGCGCAGAACAGGAGATCCTGAAGGAATGGGTATAGATAAACTGGAAGTTGTCGAAAAAAATACGCTCTGTTATTCGTAAAACCCCTGAATGGGTCAGCCTTATACCGCCTTTTCCGCCAGAGTGCTCATACCGCAGAACGTTTCTGGCTTCTTCCTGTAGCGAACCAGCACAACGAGCTCATAGACCAACAAGGCTGCATAGCCGATCAGTGCTCTGACTAAGGATTTGTCACAAAATTAATTAATCATATTGTAACGAAAAGAGTGGATTATTTTGTGACAATATGATATACTATCAGCAGATCATTCATAGGAGGATCTGCTGATGGTAGTCAATGCGGAAACCGAGCGTGTAA
>JAILFJ010000180.1 GCA_024697625.1 Oscillospiraceae bacterium | reverse complement strand
CCGGTAAAGCGCCCCCGGCATGCCAGAACAGCACTCTGCAGCGTCTGTTCTGTATATCTATTCGACGTTGCCAGCACCATTTGCTTTGTCGGTTTCGTTGCTCGGCTCATATTCGATCTCCTTTTCGGCTGTTCTGGCTCGTTTTTTCCCGTTTGGGGTTTTCCTCTTGCTTCATCAGAGGAAGGTAGACCTGGACGCCGGACATCAGCCGCCGTTTGTTTTCCATGCTCATCGCGCTGTTCCGACAAACCCAGATGGCGAATGACATCATCAGCCACAAATACGCACCAGGAGAGATCCCGTTATCCAGGGATGTCCGGACGACTCTGCGGATCGGTTCAAGAAAGGTCTTCTCCGGATCGGCGTTTTCACGGGATACACGCTGCAGCAGCGACCCATCATGCTGAACATAGGTGTAGGCGATGATCCCGGGGGTGACACAGATTCTTGTGGCGTGTGCATAGCAGCGTGCATTGAAAACATGATCTTCCATCAAAGGGAGGTCCTCATCAAAGAAAATGCTGTTTTCCGTGAGCAGGCTGCGGCGAATGACTCTGCTGCTCAGAAAGGCTCCGGCCCCGACCAGCAGTTTCCCCAGCTGCTCCGGATCGCGGGGGAGAATGAAGCCGTCCTCCGTCTCCGGAAAATCCAGATCCATAGGCATCACAGCCAGAAGGTCAGAAGAGGATGTCTGCCCGGCGCTGCCGATCAGGAGGTCGCAGGCGTCACGCTCCATGCGTTTGAGCGCGCTGTCCAGAAACTCCCGGTTAGGAAGGTCATCGTCATCCAGCAGATAGACATATTTGCCCTTTGCCTGAAGGAGGCCGACGTTGCGTGGTGAACTGGGGCTATGTACGCTGTCATGCTTCTCTATGATCTGAACCTCCGACCGATCTCCAATAAGCTGTCTGATCTGCTCCACCGTACCCGGCGCTGAATTATGCACGACGATAAGCCATTCCCAATCACTCTGCATTGCCTCCAGCACAGCGGCTGCGGTTACCGCAAACCTGACCAGATCCGTGTCCTTCGTGGGTGTGATGATCGACAACAATGTTGCATGGGAATCCATAGGCGGTATATCCCTCCTGCTTTTTCGGCTTTGCAGCGTCCGGTGAATCCGCTGTGATCATCGGCCGGCCGCCAGATGTCTCGATCCTGAAACAGGGAGCAGAGAAAGAAGGCAACGTGCAACAGCAAGCTTCTGCCCTGTCTTCTCTGCTCCCGGGGAATCTGGATGATGACCGATGCTGCCGAAGTCAGCATCGGTCCATTTAAACGGGGATTACTTCATGCACTTGACAAGTGCGTCAAAGGTGGAATTGGTGTAGATGTCCTTCATCTGAAGCTCATAACCGGCTTCTGCACATCTGGTCACCATCTTGACCGTGTCGAGGGAGGTCAGCCCCTGTTCAAACAGATCCACGCTCGGATCAAAGTTGGACAGAAGCCCCTGCAGAACCGAGGTCAGAACCTCTTCCGGCGCGTTAACCTTCTCACCCAGCTTGACCTTATTGATCTTGATTACATTGGGATTCTCAATAGGTTGGTCAACCGGACGGGAGATATATTTCCGGATCTGAGGAGGAATCATGCTCAAGGGGTCAACGACATTCTCAGATGGATTGCAGACCTGCTGGCCACCCATGGGATTGCAGACCTGCTGACCACCCATGGGATTGCAGACCTGCTGACCACCCATAGGATTGCAAATCTGCTGGCCACCCATGGGATTGCAGACCTGCTGGCCACCCATGGGATTGCAGACCTGCTGGCCGCCCATAGGATTGCAAACCTGCTGGCCACCCATAGGATTGCAAACCTGCTGGCCACCCATGGGATTGCAAACCTGCTGGCCACCCATGGGATTGCAGACCTGCTGGCTGCCCATAGGATTGCAGACCTGCTGGCCGCCCATTGGATTGCAAACCTGCTGATTACCCATGGGATTGCAAGCCTGCTGATTACCCATGGGACTGCAAGCCTGCTGGCTGCCCATGGGGTTGCAAACCTGCTGGCCGCCCACGGGGTTGCAAGCCTGCTGATCGCCCATCGGGTTCATGGCAGGAGCGCCCATTCCGGCCTTCTCAGCGGCTTCCGCTTCTTCCACACTGTTAAAGCCCATTTCCTTGGCTGCGATTTCCTTTGTCATCATCTCTTCGGGCACATACATGGGCTCGCCTTCCGTGAGTTTGTCGGCGATAGCGCCGAATGTACCGGAGGTAAAGAGATCCACCAGATCGAGTTTGACTCCCTTCTGGATCAGCCATGCCGCGAGCTGAACTGCCATAATGGAATCGCCGCCGGATTCAAAGAAATCCGAATTATCGGCAACTTCATCTACTTGGAAAACTTCCTTCCATGCTTGTGCGAAGAGTACCTTCATTTCTTCTTTTGTCATTTCGTGTTTCCTCCTGATTCAATTTCGCTGTGAAATGCCGAGAATTATAGTAAGCGACAGAAATGCTCTCTGTGTGAGGCAGGGAACTGTCGATGCTATACAATTATTGTAGGTGACTGATGATGCCGTCATCCGCGATGAGTTTGGCTACGGTCTCATTGGCGCCGCTCAGTGTCAGGGACTCCTCGCTGCCCAGTTCTTTCCGGATCAGATAGAACGATCTGTTCCCGGCAGAGGAAACGAATCTCGTCTCCGAGAGGTCGATTTCCACCGCGCTTATTTCTGATCTGTGCTCCTCAAAGCAGCGGAGCAGGGAAGGCGCGGTCAGGGAATCGAGACGCCCACGGATGCCTGCGTGGAGAACACCGTCGGCGACGTCGGCGCTCAGAGAGAAACACGGCTCCGCTTCCGTTCCAGCCGATTCTGCGTTGTCTTTCTGAAAAGCGGTGGCAGTAAAGAGAAGTCGCTGCCCGATGGCTTTTTTCAGAGAAGCAACCGCCTCTTCCGGAAGAGCCTGGAAGCAGCGCAGTTCATGCCCCTCCGGGAGCAGAGGAACCGCTGTCACGTCCATGCCGGCCTCCCGGAAAAGCTTTAGATCCTCTTCGAGGGGACGCTTCGCTGTCTCGTAAGTGATGCCGCCATCAGAAGCCCAGTTATACATCTCAAAGAGTTCACCGAAAGTCATCATGGTTCGTTGAGGAGGATAAACCGAAGTGATCACAGCGTGAAACAGGTAACCGTTCCCCGGGTCGGTCGTGACGAAGGAGGAACCGGGCCGTTCAGAAAGGAGCCTCGCGATATTCAGCCGCAGCATCTCCGCCTCGGCTGCGTTCAGATACATGCCAAGACCTTCCACAACGATGCAGATTGGGCCTTCCAGCAGATCGGCAGCCTTCCGGAGAGATGCGTAATTGGTGGCGTCCGCGCCGACATAGTCGAGACCCGCAAGGCCGAGTTCAGAAACAACCTGATTCAGTTGCTCCGCAACCACCGGCAGATCGGCGCCGACATAGTGATACCCCTTTTCGGCAAAGAGCAGACCACGTGGGGAGTATCCGCAGGCGATATCCAGAATGCCGCGGCAGCCGGAGTGTTCGATAAACTCGTTGATCGAGCCATAACGTATCTCATGAATGATCGGATTAAGGAAGCACATGTCTTCCGTATGCGGGATGATGGCAGGATCCAACTCCTGATTGAGATGGATCAGATCCGCATATTCCAGCGCTTCCGGCAGTCCGGCAAGTTCCAGCCAGTATGAGGTCAGTTTTGCGGTCTGGAATGCCTCGTTAGCATTTTCTGCAGCTTTGTCTGCCATGGTTCTCCTCCTTAGAGCTTCATAGGGTATGGGTGTTTATTCTGCGCTTGCCCACAGTCTTCCGTAATTGAGCCATTTGTTCTCCAGAATCCGGATCGTACGGATGGCGACCTCCGGATATTCACCCAGAAGCTGTTTCAGATCGTCCAGAGGGATTTCCATCAGGGTAGCTGTCGCGGAAGATACGGTTGCGACGGTCTGGGCCTCACCTCTGCCGACACCGGAAAGGGGCAGCATATGACCGCGACTTTCAAAAGAGAATTTCCGATTCCAGCCGTCAGCTGCTGTCAGGGACAGGTCGATGAACCCGTCCATCACAAGACAGATCACGTCTTTGCCATCGTCTCTGCCGAAAACCTGATCGTTCTGCATGAACGAGCGGATAAGGGCATTTTCGGTGAGCCGCATCAGGGTATCGTCGTCGACTCCCTGAAAAACGGAGATCGACTTCAAAAATGCAGCCTTCTTGTATCGCACCATGGTGATGGCCTGCTGTGCAAGCTCGAATAGCATAAGGTCGGGAGCAGGATAGTCGTCAACTGTGAGCATGCCGCCGTGTTCGGCTGTCAGGTCGAGATACTGGCGGAAGTAATCGCCGATCAGAAGAATGCTCTCGCGAGAGTAGGTCCTTGCGTTGTAAGCAAAGGTGCAGCCGTACTGCCCTTCGTCATTCTCCCTGAAATATAGAGCCAGATCGTAGGATAGATTGTCATAGACATTCATGCCCAGAATCTCCAGGCCGGGGAGAGCAGACTGCGCTGGAGGTGCGCCTGCCTTATTCCTGTTGTAATTATGGAAATTCAGAATATGGTTAGTCAGTGCGCTCTCTCTCCCGAGAATACCACGGATCTCTTCCGGTGAGCAGTGAGAGAATTCCATCGCAGACTGGTAGTCCTTTTGCAGAGCCTGTACAGCTTCGACAAAGGGGGTTTCTGGCTTCAGAGCGCTGCGCAGAAGAAGTGTATTGATGAATCCGCCGGAAATCTGCATGCTGTTAGCAACAGCACTGTCCCGACCTGCAGTTACCGAGCCGAATACGACATCTTCTGTCCCGGTCAGACGGGACAGAAGAATCGCCCAGACGGTCTGAATGATGGTGGCGAAGGTAGATTTACAGCTCTTCTGCAGCTCTTTCAGCGCTTTGACCGTCTCCTCGCCAAAGGGCTGAAAATACAGATTAAGCTCATAATCCAGATTGCTCGGTGAATAACCGGGTAAGAAGATTTCTCCGCCGAAGCCTGCCAGATACTCCCGCCACCACGCGAGCTCTTTCTCTTTGTCCACGGACTTCAGATATTCCGCATACTCACGGAACGTCGACTGTGTGATGGGAAGGTCTACGCCTGTGCTCTGTTTTAAACCGTAACCGATAAAGATATTCCGGAACAACATGGAGACGCTGATTCCATCGCTGTTGACGTGAGGCTGAGAGATGAGAATCGCATAGGTGTCGTCTTCATCCAGCTTATAGATCAGAATCCGAAGAAGAGAGTCGCGCTCAAGATCAAACCCATTGCGCCGATCCGCCTCCATCAGTTCTTCGAGCTTGCTGTCGACCTTTTCCGGAGAAGCAGAACATAGCTGGTCGGTCAGATCGAAAAAGTTCACATCAGCGGTGCGGTTTTTCATCACCACACGATAAGGCCGGCTTATGTGGCGATAAATATAGACCGAGCGCAGATTGTCGAGATTCACACAGACCTTATCCACCTGTTCGCGGAAGGCGATGGAATCCAGCTTCAGCTTGGTGCGGATCATGAACTGCAACACATAGCTGTCCTTGATCTTACGCATGCGACGGATCATCATCTCCTGCATTCCTGTCACATCGTAGATCTCTTCGATATTGCTCGTCCCGCAGAGCGTCACGATTCGCTCCAGATCAGCGGACGGAATCTCACCGGCAGAGTACTGCCTG
>JAILFJ010000171.1 GCA_024697625.1 Oscillospiraceae bacterium | reverse complement strand
GGATAACCGTAGCCTTGGCGGCGGAGGGTTTTGATCTTGTTGTTGATTCCTTCCAGTTTTCCAGCAGAGATGTTATAGGTTGCGTGAGCGATAATGCCCTCAAAATGTGAATCGAGAAGGCGGCAAAACCACAGAAGATGTTCATTCTTGGATGCTCGGCACAGGTCCATGATCTCGCCGATTTCTGTTGCCATCTTGATCTCGTCTGTTAGTGCATAGGCTGCTGTCAGCTTTTCCTTGATCAAGTCCAGAGTAAAGAACAGCTTGTTCTCTCGGAGCAGCGTCTCGTAGCGCTCCATGTAACCGGACTTGCGTACAACCTCCGGCTGGTGAAACAGCGTGCCGCCGCCCGCAATAACCCTGCCATCTGCCGCCTCCTCGTCCTTTCGCTGAAGCGTCTGGCGGGAAGAAGTCAGGATATACTTCGTTTTCTTTAGCTTTGCTGCGGCCTCGGGCTGTCCCTCCTCCATCAAGCGGCGCTGCTCGTCCTTCCGAATCTCGCTGACAACTTTGTCGTTGAAATTCTTGACAATATGGAAGTAGTCGAATACCGGCTGGATATGCGAGCAGCGTTCCTCAAAGGCTTCCTGAAAGTCTGAATTCATGTCGCAGGCAACGGCCTCTACGCCGTCCATCCATTCCAGGCCGACGTGGTCTATGAAGCTGTAGACCACAGCTTTTTTCTTCCCGTGTGCGAGCCAGAGAATGTGCCCGGTCTCCATGTCAATGATGGACGTCGCGTATTTGTGGCCGTCATGAAGCTTGAACTCGTCGATCCCGAGGAACTTCGCCTGGCGCTCCGGTTGGATGAGCTTCTTGCCGTCGATGGTATACTTCTCCTGCAGCCGCTTCATGTCGATCTCTTTGACGACGTTCTTTCCAAGACCGGTAATCTCCGCAACGGCTTTGTTCGTCAGGCCGTACGCAAGCAAATCTCTGGCATAGTGCTCCAGCTCACGGGTGATGTTATGGTTTTCGGCCTTAAAGAAGATTTCCTGCATCTGGCTGTGGCGGCAGGCGGGGCAGTAGTACCGAGACTTCTCGAAGCAGACGCAGCTCAGCTTGCCGCCGAAGTTTAAGTGCCGCAGGCAGGTCGGATAGCTGCCGTGGACGTGCATTCTTCTGCCGCACTTTGGGCAAACGCTGTCTGCCGGGTGTGCTGACAGCTCGCCATAAAGAACGAATACCTCTCTGCCGCTTTTCGTGTGCTCGACCGTTGTCGCCGTGTTGTGAAAGCCAAACAACGCGGAAGGGAGCAGCAAACATTCTTGACCGGCACTTTTTTCTGAATATTCTACTTGCTTGATCTGACTTTCTGTTGTATAATCCATGATGAAACCTCGGGTTTGATTAAGTAAGTACATCCGGCTAGATGCTTCTTAATCCTACTTCGAGGTTTCGTTTTATTCAATTGTCAACTTTGCTCATCCCACAAAAAATGTGATTGAGCCTGATCGATGAGGAGTTCCAGGGAAAAGGTTACGGACGCGAGGCTGTCAAACTCGCGCTGGATTATATCAAGACGTTTCCCCACGGAAAAGCGGAGTATTGCTGGATTTGCTATGATCGGGAAAATACAGTGGCAAGAAAGCTATACCGTTCCTTCGGTTTTGAAGAAATAAGAGAATATGAAGACGGCAATATTGACGCCGTCCTGAAGTTGTAAGGGGAATTTGATCATGGATAAAAAGACAGCTATGGAAAGCCTCGCCCGCGAGGCGCACGAAAAGGGCGTATTCAACGGCACCTGGCTCTACGCAGAGAACGGGCAAATCATCAGCAAAGGCGCATTCGGTTTTCGTGATGCGGAAGACAAACTCCCCATGCAGGTGGACAGCATCTTTGAGATGGCCTCAATCACCAAGCAGTTTACGGCAGCAGCGGTCATGCTCCTTGTCAGAGAAGGCAAACTCCGCCTTGACGACGAGTATACGAAGTTCTTTCCTGAATATCCGTATCAAGGCGTGACGATCCGTCATCTTCTGACCCATACGAGCGGTATGCCCGATGATTTTGAAACCGCAGATTGGGTCGCCCCGATCCTGGAAAAGGAAAACAGGATTCCGGCGTGCAGCGAGATCCTGCGCTTCATCTGCGAAAGCGGTGAGGAAGCAGCCTGCGCTCCCGGTGAAAAGTTTGAGTACACGGATGTCGGATACTGCCTGATCGCCAATGTGGTGGAAAAGGTCTCTGGAATCGGATTCGAGGACTTTCTCAAAAAGAATCTCTTCGAGCCCGCCGGCATGAAGGATACCGCAATTCTGCATACCCGCCGGGACGGGAGGCCATCCGACCGCTTCACCCGCAATATGGTTCTGGAGAACGGCAGATATGTTCCTTCGGATA
>JAILFJ010000158.1 GCA_024697625.1 Oscillospiraceae bacterium | reverse complement strand
TCCATCGCCGCGGCAGCCATGACGCTCTCGTCCAACGGCATTTTGCTGCATTCGCTGCGGCTGAACAAGGCGGAGGCATTGAATGAAAACGGAACGCTGTGAAATCAGGATCCGCGGCATGATCTGCAGAAGCTGTACCGACGAGGTATCCGGGATGCTGCTGCGGACAAAAGGGGTCGTCAACGCGACCGTCAGTCACCGCAAGGCCCTAGCTGAGGTCAGCTATGACGCTGCGCTTGTCACGCCGGATGAACTGGAAAAACGCATCAAGTCTCTCGGTTATGAGACCGGAGAACGCAGCCTCGCCGAGCGTTTGCTGGACTTGGGCTGTGCCGCCCTTACCGTCCTGCTCGTCTGGCTGCTGCTCCGCTGGGGCGGGGCATCGCCCGAGATCGGCGGTGCGAGCTTCGGTGCGCTGTTTCTGGTCGGCCTATCGACCAGTCCCCACTGTCTCGGCATGTGCGGCGGCATTCTGCTCTCGGCCTGTGCGGGTCGTGAAGGACGAAAAGCGCAGCTCGGCGCTGCGCTCGGCTATAACGGCGGGCGTATGATCTCCTACACAGTACTGGGCGCTGTGTTCGGCGCTTTGGGCACGGTGCTGACGTATACGCTCAGCATGAAGTCGATGCTCTTCACAATGCTCGGTCTGATCGTGGCTTTGCTGGGTCTCAACATGTGGGGACTGCTGCCCGCACTGCCGTCCCTCCCCGGGGAACAGAGCGCGGCCTGCCGCCTGCCCGACAAGGTTCAGCGTCAAACGCCGCTGCTGGTCGGACTGCTGACTGGCTTCATGCCCTGCGGCGCTCTCTATGCCGCCTGGCTCTGTGCCATGTCCAGCGGCAGCGCAGAAAACGGTGCCCTTCTGATGCTGGCCTTCGCACTCGGCACCGTACCCCTGATGCTGCTTTTCTCATCGCTCGGGGCGCTGCTGCCTCGTGGCTGGACAAAATATCTGCGCAAGTTTGGCGCGGTGCTGGTTACCTCGATGGGTCTGAAAATGCTGATTGGCGGTCTCTTGCTTTTGTGCTGAAAAATGGATATACTGTTGCCGAAAGTGAGGGATTCCAATGCCTTTGATTGTCGATAAAGAAGCCGTCCGGATGGAGATCCTGATGGCCTTTGAGCGCTGCATCGAGAAAAAGCCCATGACGAAGATCACGCTGCGGGATATCGCGGAGGAAGCGGGGATGTCCCATCCCAAGCTCCTGCACTATTTCGAGAACCGGGACAACCTGGTCGTGAGCTATCTGCGCTATACCAAGGACTTCATGACCGAGAAATGCAAGCTCTGGTTTGCTACGCACCCGAGGGCGGATTACGAGAGCAACCTCGCCTACATGAATGCATTTATGTCCTATGTCGCGCGCGGCGAGGAGGGCGAGCAGCGCCCCAACGCCACCACGCAGACCTATGTGCTGGCGCACTACAGTGATGCAGTCGCCGAACTGGTCAAGGGCGAGTTTCGCGAATGGCGCGAGACCATGGAGCAGTGCCTGATCGCAATCTACGGACCGGAGGTCGGCAGGCACGAGGCCGAGGCGATGATGATCCTCATTGCCGGCACTTTTATCTGCAACTACAACGGTGCACTGACCGGCGAAATCAGCGACAATATTATCGGATATCTGGGCAATCTGACACATTCATAAAAAGAGGATGATTCCATGAAGATTCATGTGCTGCAGTGCGGAAGCATTCGCGTCGATCCGACCGTTCCCTTCGGCAAACGGCTCGATCTGATCGAAACGGCAAAACAGCTCACTGCAGCGGATAAGAACCGGATCACGCTTCCCGTTTTCACCTATCTGATCGAACACCCGAATGGCCTGATTCTGGTGGACACCGGCCTGTGCCGTGAGATCAGCCCGGAAGGTGTGTACGACCCAAGAGCGGCAGGCGCGGTCTTCCCGCCCCGTATGGCCGCTCTCCTTCATCCCTCTGTTCCGAAAGGGATGGCGATCCATGAGCAGCTGGCAGGCATGGGCATACAGCCGGAGGATCTGGACTATGTGCTGCTGACGCATCTTGATGCAGACCACGTATCGGGACTTCGGCATGTGCACGGAGCAAAGCACATCGTTCTGCCGGAATACGAGTACTTCTGGTCCTGCCGCACCGTGTACAGGATCAGGCAGCCGCAGGAGCTGTGGATCCAGTACCCTATGGAGCGCCCGTATTACCGGGGCTCGCCGCTCGGCCCGAACCGTTGGGTCATCGATCTGTTCGGAGATGAGAGCATCCAGATGGTCAACGTGCCGGGACATACGGAAGGCCAGGCGGCGATCGTGATCCGAAACGGCGGAAGGTTTGCCCTTCTGACGGCAGACGCCGCCTTCTCTCCCCGCAACTGGCAGGAGATGATCGTGCCCGGCTTCGGCTTTGGCCGTGATTCTCAGAGGAAGAGCCTCCGATGGATCGCGGAGATGGCTGCGGACCCGGACTGCACCGCCGTGCTGTGCAGCCACGATCCGGATGTCAAGCCGGGGGTTATTGCCATATAGGGGAATACAGAATACCTCACCAAACCAAACAACCCAAGTCTGTCTGGCCGGGAGCGTCTGAAAACCCCATAAACATAAAAAAGGCCGGTCCCGGGAGTATCCGAGATCGGCCTTGAAACGCCGAAAAGCCAGAAATACTGCTCAGGAAAACCGTGGTGCATTTCCTGTTTTCGCGGTGCGTCAGGTTCAGTCTATATGGATGACCTTTTCAGAGAGCTCTGCGGCCTTAATCTGCCTGTTGGGGTAGCGTTCACGTTTTCTGGTGACATTTCCGATATCGATCGCAGCTGTCGGACACATCTGTACGCAGCTCAGACAGCCAATGCAGTTGGTGCCGAAGCTGGGCTTGCCGCCGACAAGCTGAATGTTGTTCCGGGGACAAACGGTGACGCAGGTACCGCAGCTGACACAGTTGTCGTTTGCCTTAAAGCTTTTGACTCTTTTGGCGTGAGAGGCAGAGATTCCCTTGCTCATCAGTTCAAACGCCGCTCCTTTAGGAGGACGCTTCTCACTCTTTCTGCCAAGTCGAACGGCAGCCCCGATCTCCTTGGCTTTACGGTCAATCCGCTCCTGCGCTTTATTGGGTGTCGTGGGCGGGAAAGTCAGCACATGAGGCATGAGCCAAATTGCAGTGGAGTGGTTGGAAATACCGTCCCAGTAGTCCAGATGCACGATATCATCAATCTTTCTGAGACCGCAGCCGAGATAACCGGCGTATTGTTCAACCGCGAATCTGTAGGCGTCGGGCGCGATTCGAATTGCTTTGACATACTCCTCCACATCACCCGGAAGGCCGCCGCCCATGCAGGAGAAAATAAAACCTACCCGTTTAGCGTGACTTGCATCGGTGACAGCCGGAAAGCTTCGCATCATAACGATATCGGTATCGCCAATGATCCTGGCGATTTTTTTAGCCATGTCGAGACAATGGCCGGAGCCGGAATAGCAATAAATGATATTTTCTGCCATAAAAAAGTATCCTCCTGATTTCTTTTCTAAGTTGTACTTGTATCGGTCAGAGATTTTTACAAGAGATTATCTCACCTCGCAATCCGGAGCCAACCGGATAGTCGGCCAGTTCTCATTGATCCGGGCATAGCAGGGACAATCGCCCGCGTGATCGTTCCGGGAGCATTTTCTCAAAGACCAGGGTTTGCCCGTCCGGCTCGAAGCCGTAGAACAGCAGCTTTTCCGGCTGAATGAGATAATGAGAAAAGGTTTCCTGTTCGATGCTCATGCTTCATCCTTCCCGCTGCGGTCGGGCAGTTTGGCGCAGATCGCTACGGCCTGGTTCAGCGCTTCGCTCAGGCGGTTGAAAGAGGCCATGTCCGGATCAAGATAATAGTAGGTCATGGTGCCCTCCTTGCGCATCTTGACAATGCCCGCATCCTTCAGGATCTGCAGATGGTGGGAGACGGCCGGGCGGGAGAGGTTGGTACGTGCCGTGATGTCCGGCACGCGCGAACCGTTATAGTCCATGCGCATCATCTCCAGAATGATGTGCTGACGGGTCTCGTCTCCCATGGCGGCGAGTGTTTTGCGACAGGCTTCGAAGTTCATGGCCAGATCCTTGATTTCCTCCCGGATATCCATAACGATGCCTCCTGAGATCGTTTGTTTAAGCTCATGAACAGAGTATAGCATATAAATCTGGTCTGTGCGCATCGGTAAAGAAAATCGAGACGGATGAAAATGATAATGACCGGTCGATATCAGGTGACCGGTCAATTATCCTTCCTTCTAATGCCTGCCTGAAAGGTTTTGCTTCAGAAATCCAAGGATCTCCTCATATACGGCCTGACTCCAGAAATCCCACTCATGCCCCGCCCCATCGATGCAGACGGCGGAGACTTCCGCGCCGCAGGCAGCAAGCTTCTGCGCAAAGCGGATGCTCTGCTCATAGGGCACCTCCACATCACTGTTCCCATGCAGCAGCAGGAAGGGCGGGACAGCCTTGTCCTTCTCGACGTGGGTCATGGGGCTGAAGTCGGCCATAGCACTCTCCCACAGGCTTTCGTCTGGGCCGAAGGCCGCCGTGAGCACCGGTGCAATCGCTGCCGAATGCCGCGCGCTCCAGACGAGATCCCGGATGTCTGCCGGGCCGAAGCAGCCCACGACAGCTTGGACGGCATCGGAAAACTCCGGGTATTCGTCCGTGATAAATTGCTTCTCCCCTCCGGTCAGTCCGACCAGCATAGCCGCATTGGAGCCGGAAGATGTCCCCCAGACGGCAACCTGCTCCGGGTCGACAGCATATTTATCAGCATTTTTCCTCAGAAAACGGACAGCGCACTTCACGTCCCTGAGAAAAGCCGGGAAAGCAGCACCTTCAAAAATGCTGCGGTGTTCCACCGTTGCGACTACAAAGCCCTGCCGGGCAAAGAAGCTCAGCTGCGGGATCTCATACCCGCGGTCGGGCGTCGTCCAGGAGCTGCCCTGAATGAAGACGATAAGAGGGCAGCGCTTATCAAATCCCGGCCGCTCCGCCGTCCAGGGAACGAGCAGGTCCATGTGCAGGCGCTTCCCCTGTGACTCAGAGTAAACGACGTCGGGAATCAGGCGGCAGAGACCGGCCAGCGAGGGATTGGACGGGATGTGCTTTATGGATAGCCTGTTCATATCTGACCTCACGCGTTGTTTTTGCGATCCAGTTCTTCACGGATCCGGGGGAGCTGCGCATCAAGCCTGTAGAAGTACATCAGGACGAGCAGCAGGACATAGAGCACCAGCGGAAGCACTACGAACACGATGCGGATGCAGGAGACCGCAGACGCAGTCTGAACGGCCTGGAGCCCATCATATCCGGCGGCAGAGAGCGCCAGCCCGATCAATGCGGAGCCGAGTCCCGAGCCGAGCTTATTCCCGACGCTGGCAGCGCTGGTGGTGACCGCAGTGGCGCGGATGCCGGTCTTCCACTCGCCGTAGTCCACGGAGTCGGCCAACATGCCGTAGTACAGGCTGTTGGTGACGCCAAAGCCCATGCCGCGCAGCGCGAGGGATGCAATCAGAAAGACGCCGTCGCCTCGGAAGGCAGAGATCAGAGAACCGGCGACCATGCACAGGCCGGCGGCAAAGACGGCGCTGCGCTTGGAAATCCCTGTGCGCAGGATGAAGGGCATGGCCAGCATACCTACTGCGCCGCCCAGATGGTGGTACAGCACCAGATTGCCCGCCAGCTTTTCATCCAGCAGGATGTACTTGGCGTAGTACACACCGACGGTCAGGGTTGCCACCTGATGCAGGGCGATGATCAGGATCATGGCCAGCACCATGAACCAGTATCTGTTTTGCAGGACCGAGCCGATCGCGGTCTTGAAGGGGACATTCTCAACTTTTTCCTCATTGGCCCTGACGGTCCGCTCACGCGTACCAAAGTAAACAACAAGGCTGAAGAGCAGCGAGATCGCCGCCAGAAGGCCGGAGACCTTGATCCAGCCCGCCTGACCGCCGCCAAAGTTTTCCACCAGATTCAAGAACACCATGGAGACTGCCATCTGCACCACGCCCGCGAAAATTGTACGTACCGCATAGGCAGAAGAGCGGCTGGTGGTGTCGTTGGACATGTAAACAGGCAGTGCGTTGATGGCGCAGTTGTTGATCGTAAATGCCACGGTCATGGCAAAATTATAGGTGACGAAGATGTAAAGGATCTTTCCGACATTGCCCATATCGGGAACGGTGAAGAGCAGCACATAGCTCAGTGCAAGCGGGATTGCGGCGCGCAGAATCCAGGGCCGCGCCGAGCCGTTTCTGGTGTGGGTATGGTCGATCAGATTGCCTGCCCAGAGATCGCTGATACCGTCAAAAACCTTGCTGGCCAGGATCACGATACCGACCGTGCCGGCGTTCATACCCAGCACATCCGTATAGAAGAAGGTCAGGAAAGTAAAGACGATGGTGTACAAGGGGCATGACGCCAGCTCACTGAGGGCATAGGCCAGCTGCTGACGCATGGGGATTCGCTCGGAATTCAGGGCTTTTGATTCGGATTGCATACGAAAACCTCCTCTGTGTGGGATTGTTCGTATTCAGCATAACACAGCCGCGGCTTCGAAGATACAAAGCTGCGGCTGCAAATTGTCAAAATTCTGCTTTTTCCGGGGGCGGTGCTTCCAACTCGGAGGGAGCAGTCTTTTTATATGCGGTGGGTGTGACCCCGGTAGCCTTTTTAAAGGCTGCGGCAAAATGGCTCTGCGAAGAAAAGCACAGCATGTTCGCGACCTGAGCGACGGAATAGTCCTGCCGCAGCAGATTCTTTGCCCTTGCGATGCGCATCTGGCGGACATAGTCGTTCACGCTCTGGCCCAGGTCTTCTTTGAATTTATGGGAGAGATAACTCTCACTGTACTGGAGCGCTGATGCGATTGAGGGCAGGGACAGATCCTCATACAAATGGTTTTGTACATAGGAACGGCATTCGCGGGTGATGGGGCTGAGTTCGCGGCACTCGGCGATCATTCCCGTCAATGCACGGCAGTGGCTTTTCAGAAGGCTCACCGCATCCTCCGGTGTGGCTGTGTTCTCCAGTTCGCGATAGTACCGGTCTTCCAGCTCGTTGCACTCCATCAGAGACAAGCCGCCTCGTACAGCTACCAGTTCCAACTGCGCCATGACATACTGTATGGTAAATTTATAGTGTGTCCGGTCGTTTTTGGTCAGTGACATCAGCGCCTTGTCGAAAGCCTGAAACACTTTCTCGAACTGCGCGAGGTCTCCCATTTCGACGCAGGAATACAGGGCATCACGCGCATCGGCTCCGCCGTGCTCAGAAAACTCCCTGGTGTCCCGGTCAAAAACTATGCTGTAGATTCCCATAATCTAACGCCTTCCCGTGATTCTCTTTCATATTTTTATTATATGGGTATCGGCTTAACTCAGCAATGTACAAGATGTAGCGACAGCCCTTGAGAGCCTTGTAAAGAGTTCCGCAGGATGGAATCTACGGTTGTATCGGAAACAGAACTCATTCAGGTACGGCTGGTAATCACCACAGC
>JAILFJ010000064.1 GCA_024697625.1 Oscillospiraceae bacterium | reverse complement strand
CGAAGTAACACCTGGCGATTTGCTTTCATGCAGACCTGGCTGAGGTTTGCTGCGAATTAAAAACTCATATTACTGGCCAGAAATGTTCACTCTCGACAGAGGGTTTGTATTGTTGCGCTCGTTTTGAATGAATCTACTTCGTTCAGTACGTTATTGCAGAGAACTCGCATTGGTTTTTCCGTGAAAATCATGCGAGCATATTTTGGTAAGGGAGTTTCACGGATTCAGGGAAATCAATAAAGAGCTGCCTGCCGAAAAGACGCACCTCCGGCGGATTGAAAGGCGACAGAACACGGGTTGTGGATCCCGGTGAGATTTATCACCTGCTGATGCCAGCCACCGTCTGTGCTGCTCACTTCAGAGATGAAACAATCCAGAGGATCACCGGTTTCGTTGTTGATGATAACAGAGAGATTGCCTTCTTTCGGAACCTGATATTCAAACGCCAGATATCCATAAATGCCTTCTTCAGGAAAACGCATTTCGAGAGAATCAAAGCAACCGGAGGAAAGAGACACGGGTTCTGTTCCGGTGAGCTCCTGATTAAGAAGAGCTGCGGCATACAGATCATTTTCATAATCCGGCATATTGTTCAGACTGAGATAGTCGAAATGAAGATAAAAATCAAGCTCTTCGTCAAGATAATCCAAATAGTTTTCCTGTGTGAGAAGTCCGGTCCCGTCATACAGCCACTTCAGAATCAGACTGTTGATCCATGTGGAATAATGGAGAGGGTCGGAATAGTTGTTCATATCTGTGGTAATATCCGTGCGCAGATTAAACGAAAAAAGATGAATATTCCTGCAGGGCAAAATGAGCTCTATGAGAACCTTTTCAGCTTCAATCTGCTGATAGATCGTGCCGTCTGACACGACGGACTGCCACCACGCAGCACTGTACGGAGTGAAAAAAACATAGAAATCTGTTTCCGGATGTGCCTGTGCTACGGAGACTACATTCAGGAGGATGTTCTCGCGGATTTTTGCCTGATCTTCTTCTGTCAGATGAACCGGATTCCCAGCAGGCAGCGGCTGAATACCTTCATAGGTTGCAGCCCCAAGCCCGCTCGGGTGATAAAACCGGTCATAATCGTCAAAGGTGGTGATGCCCGGTGCAAAACCGTCCTGATACGTTTCAGAGATCATCTCATAGGAACGGTTGAAGATAACATCCCGGTTGAGAAGATATTTCACATCGTTAAAGGGGTTCCGGTCATAGAGATAATCGGGAAGGTTGCTTTTTCTAGGAGCGGTCCCGCCAGTAATGCTTACGTAGTCCAGCGCCCGGATCACCGTTCTGATACCAGGATTCCACTTGAAAGCAGTGGTCAGATTGTCGCTGATTTCACGAAAAGAGGCGCCTTTAAACGGGGTTTTGACAGAATGAACATCGAAAAGAGCATCAAATTCAGACGTTTCAAAGTTCTGAGTCATGGAGGAGCCAATGATCAGAGCGTCATAATCAAAATGCTTCAGAATCCCATCATTTTGACTCCGTTCATTATCCATCACATAAAAGTAACGCTCTGTACAGGGCTTCCTGTAATGGAAAAACGGATCAGTTATGAATACGGCTGTGCCGCATAATATGGAGAGAGAAAGAACCGGAATCAGCCAGACGAGAAGAGCGAACCTTGCTTTCATCGAGTCAGGCCGATGCTTCCGCCGCATTCAATTGTATCCAAGGAGACATTACTGTAAGTCCCGCGATACAGCCATGCAACTTCAATGGGAATCGTTTTCAGCTCACCGGAGAGAAGATTAACGGTAAAGGTGCGGCTGTTGATCAGGGTGCTGCGAGGCCCGTCGGTGCCATCATACTCGATAGCGGGAGAAGCGAGCGAGGCATACTGACCGTCTACGGCGATATTCAGCGCATTGGGAGAAGCGCCGGTATAGAGACTGTACGAATCTACATAAACCGAAACGGCAATATCGACGGTACGGTCTCCGCTGACTGTCGCAGTCCAGTCAGCGTGGATGTTTAAGCTCGTTCCGGTATCAGAGCGGAAAGTACCGCTGCCGAGGAGTGTTCCGACAGGAATAACCTGAACCGGTGCAGCCGTCTGTGCAGCAGATGCCGGCGACGGAGAGGTTACCGATGTATCGCCTGGTGACTCGGTAAGGGTATCTCCATTGGCGGAAGGAGCAGGCGTTGAAGGGATCAATTCCTCAGCAGGAAGCATGACAGGCCCGGAGCCGGGAGTGCTGGAGGCAGGAGTGTTGGATGACTGCGGCGGTGCTGCTGTAGTGACGGGGCGCGCAGTCTGAGAAGGCGCACTGGTTGACGGCGGATAATACACGGGCGCTGAAGTGGGCGCAGCACTCGGCACCGGGGTCGGAGCGGGTGTTTCAGTGGAAACTTCCGGCTCAGCGCTTGCGGTGACATTCTGATACGGAATATTGGATTTGGGGT
Organism: Oscillospiraceae bacterium; assembly: GCA_024697625.1. Classification (GTDB taxonomy): domain Bacteria; phylum Bacillota; class Clostridia; order Oscillospirales; family Oscillospiraceae; genus Limivicinus. The sequence goes on along the minus strand of JAILFJ010000064.1, from coordinate 16,854 downwards.
TTGTGTTATCCAAACCGGTCAAAAAAATGATAACGACAGCGACAACAAGCAGGAAGACCAGAAGCATTAATAATGCAGTAGTTCGATTGTTTCTCATCTGATGATACCCCGGTTTAAACCCTGCTGAATTTCATTGAGCGGAGAATCATTTCAACCTCCTGATAAGTCGGCAGCATCTCCAAAGCATCGTCATTGCCGGCAGCTTTGACAAGTGTGACATGGAGATAGCTGTGAGTATCCTCCGGAATCGGAAAGACGAGACTGAGATTGTCGCCCGACTGATACATCACCCCGACATTTGATCCGTAAGAGATCGGAGTAAGGTCATGATGCTTGACAGCGAGTTCCTCAGTCAGCTTCTGATAATCCTCCCCGGCATAATATACAGCATACTCAAGCTGCAGGCTGAAATTTTCTCCTTCCAGAACGCCAACGTGGGAGTCGTCAGATTCGACCAGAAAGTCGTCTTCCCGAATGCTGTAGATGTGTTTTTCAGGAATATAAGAGAAAGTCAACTCAACGGTAACGGCATCCTGAAATCCGGAAATAAAGCTGTAGGTTCCGGTTTTGAGATCAGCTGAAAGCGTGGAAACTGCTTTTGCAGGTTTGGCAGAGTCAGACTTTGCAGAAGACCTCTTCTGCAAAAAGTAATAAACAGCACCTGCGGCAGCGCCCAGGGAAACAGAAGGAAGTATTGTTTTAATACGCATTGCAGAATGCTCCTTTCCTAAAATTTGTGTTTTATTATAATAGAAATAAGCTGTTTTTACAATCCCTTGCCGGTAAAAAAGATTCCACACCCGTTTAAAAAACCCGTAAATCAAAAATGATAATGGAAAATCCCTTGTCAAAGACCTTGTTCTATGCTAAAATATTCATGTTTCGCTGGTTATAAAATTGCGATTTATGTAAAAGAACAGGAAAGGCGACACAATGAAGAAGAAAAAGACTGCCGGAAAGACAGTTGCCAGAGTTGTTGACCGATTTTTCGGATTGATCTTGGCAGCGGTGATAGTAATCGGAATCTGCGGTCTGGCGCTGGAATGGGTTCTTGTGAAAGGACCGTCACCTGCGTTGAGAGATTCCTTTGTCATGACAATGGTCTGGACCAGGCGCTTTGATTTTATCACTAATATTTTTCTGTCTCCGGAGGAAGTGACGGACATTGTTCTGTCGCATTCTACCACAACAGTGGAGGAGGCCACGGATACCAGCCTGGTTACGGTGAAGGCCCAGCAGAAGGATGAACAGGCTGAGAATACGGAAACAGAGAACCAGGGCCCGCAGCCGGATGAGTACGGGCTCTTAGATGAGGACGGAGACGGAATCATAGTGGTACCGGTCAAAAAGCAGGGTTTTGCAGGGACTATGATCGTTGTCCTTGACCCGTCCCGTGTGTTTGTTGCAAAGCCCGAAATCTGGGGAGGTTACGGCCAGACCCTGGAGACGTTTGTCGAACGCTATAATGCCTTAGGCGGCATCAACGGAGGTGCTTTTTTTGACGAGGATGGAGGCGGAACCGGCGGCTTTCCGGATGGCCTCACAATCACGGAGGGTGAACCTTACATGAAGGGGAATGAGAGAACCTTTGTCGGGTTTACCAATGACAATATCCTTTTTGTCGGCGATATCGATGCCGAGGCGGCAATGCAGCTGGGGATTCGTGATGGTGTCAGCTTTGGACCTTCCCTGATTGTAAACGGTATCGGAAATTACGGCGCTGAGCTGGAGTCTGGAATCAATCCACGCACAGCCATAGGGCAACGTGCGGATGGCGCAGTGCTGATGCTTGTGATTGACGGCCGTCAGATGCACAGCATCGGAGCCAGCTTTGGCGATGCACGCGATGTGATGTTTGACTTCGGCGCAATCAATGCATGTAATCTGGATGGAGGCTCATCAACCGTAATGTACTATAACGGTCAGTATATGAACAGCCCGTCGTCCGCCAGCGGAACATCCAGAGCTCTGCCGAACGCGTTCCTGTTCAGATAAGGGGGGGACGAGATGGCTAAGACAAAAAAAAGAAGCGGGAGAGCTTCCGCTGTCGGTACGGCACTTTACGTTTTACTGCTGGCGGTATGGATTGTTGCTCTGTTTGCGATCGGGATGTATATTATCCGGCAGGTTTACAACTATGCCAGTATCTATGACGATACTCAGCCGGAGCCGGTGATTGAAGCTTATATAAGTTCGCTGCGCGAAAATCTATGGGATGACAGCATCGGTGCGACGGTCGCGGCGATGCCGCACCAGGTTCAGTCGGATGAAGAAGTTAATGCTCTGGTCAAGGAGATGCTTCAGAATGATCTGAGCTATGTGATCAATAAGCGTGACAGCCGGGGCAACCGAATCGTCTATGACCTGCTTGCAGACGGCAATACATTCGGGCAGGTGGCCTTGGAACAGGACACGTCGAAGAATCTTGCGGCGGGGATCAACCTTCCGTCAAAGTTTGTCGGCATTCTTGCAAAAATGGGCGTTTCCATTCAGCCTGAGCTCTATTCCTGGAAAGTGGGTCAGGAGACCTTCGATTTTTCGGGCCTTTATTCCGGCATTCGAGTGACGGTCCCCTCCAGCTACCGCGTGTCGCTGAACGGGGTTAATCTCAGCGAAGAGTATATTGTCGAGCGCGATATCCATTTTGACAATCTGGAAAGCTACTATTATCGTTACAGTGGCCTGCCGACAAAAGTGACCTATGAGTTTGACCATATAATTGGCCATATCGATCCGGTGATCTATGACGACAGCGGAAAGGAATTTGTCATTGACGAGACAAGGGATGACTCCCAATTCCTGCAGCCGGTTGACGATACGACCTGGGCTGTGCTTGCCCAGCATATTGACGGGTTCGCCAATGCTTATCTGTGGCTGAGCGCCAGCATCGATGGGGTCGATCAAAGTGTACCTTACCGTGAAGTGCTCAATTATATCGAGCCGGGCGGCGAACTGGACTTTAAATTAAAACAGGTTCTACAAATCGGAAACTGGTCCCACAATTCCTACTATCAGTATCTGGGAAGTGAACTGACCAGCGCATATTTGATCAGTGACATGTGCTTCCTGGTGGAGTACACTGCCCATGCGACGGTGAATCAGCCGGCGGGAGTGATGGATGTGGTCCGCAATTTCCGCTCCATAGTAGATGCGTCGAGCGGAAGAATTGTGACAGCAACGATAGATGATATCTGAGATGAATTCTGTGATGGAAACAGAAAAACTGACAGACTGCCGAAACAGCTGCGTGATCGTTCTCCCGTCGCTGAACCCGAATGAGAAGTTCGACAGCGTACTGGATGGATTGCTGGAGGCAGGCTTTCAGAGAATCGTTATCATCGATGACGGCAGCGACAGGGAGCACCAGTCTCACTTTGAACGTGCAGAGGCTTTTCCGGAGTGTTCGATTCTTCATCACGAGGTCAACAGAGGAAAGGGGCGTGCACTGAAGGACGGTTTTTTGAAAGTGCTCTGCGATTTTCCAGATGCAGAAGGTGCCATCACGATTGACGGTGACGGACAACATCTGACGGAAGATATCATCGCCTGCGGAAACCGCATGCTGGCAGAGAAAAAGAGTGTCATCCTCGGCTGCCGGAACTTTGACCTCCCGGGGATTCCCGCCAGGAGTGTCGCGGGAAACAAGACAACGTCGCGGCTGTTTCATCTGGTCTACGGCATCCAGCTTTCAGATACACAGACCGGTCTCCGCGCCATCCCGATGCGCTATCTCAGCCGATTCTGCGGGATCGAGGGTGAACGCTTTGAGTATGAGACCAATATGCTGCTGCAGATGAAACGTTGGGGAATACCCTTCGCAGAACAGCCAATTGAGACGGTTTACGAAGATGAGAATGCAGGATCTCATTATGACACAATTAAGGACTCCTGGAGAATTTTCAGGATCATGCTGAGAAGCCTGATTCATCGGAGATAAGGCATGCAGAAGGGTAAGCAGCCGCTTCTGTATGCGGTCAGCTCTGCTTGCTCAGCGCTGCTGGACATCGGAGTATACTATGTTCTGATGCTCCTTCTGGAAAGAGAACTCGGGGACTATGCAGAACCAGCCTGCCTGATTACAGCCCGGGCGATATCTTCTTTCTTTAACTTTAATCTGAATAACAAAATGGTTTTTCAAAGTGAAGGATCATATAGAAAATCACTGGTCCGCTATTATTGCCTGGCGATTCCGCAGATGGCTGCAGCGACACTGCTGCTGACACTTCTGGTGCAGCTGTTTCAGATTGAAGGGGCAGATGCATCAACAATGGTAAAAGCACTGGTAGACGGAGTGCTCTTTGTTATCAGCTTCTTTATCCAGAAATTCTGGGTTTTTTCCCACGGGACAAATAAAAAAATGGATCTGAACAGAGAAGAGAAAGGAACAAAAAATGACGTACGAAATTGATATTGCAGGCTTGAAACGAGATCTTCCCCTGTGCAAGGTTACCGATGATCTGTATATCGGTGCTTTTGTCATGTTCGGAGATGTGGAACTCACGGTTCATTGCGCCACAGAATTGCTGAAGCTGGCACCGGAGTACGATTACCTTATCGCACCGGAGGCAAAGAGCATCCCGCTGCTTTATGAGATGGCAAGACAGAGCGGTGCGGACAAGTACTTCCTCGCCCGTAAGGGGCCCAAGGCTTATATGAGCGGTGTCTTTGAGGTTAATGTAAAATCCATTACGACGATGGGAGTTCAGAAACTGGTCATTGATACCGCAGATGCCGAACTGATCCGGGGTAAGCGTATGCTGATTCTCGACGATGTAATCTCCACAGGCGAGTCTCTCCATGCCATGGAAGAGCTGGTTCACCAGGCCGGCGGCATCATCGCCGGAAAAATGGCCGTTCTCGCGGAGGGCGATGCGGCAAAGCGCGACGATATCATTGTGCTGGCGCCTCTCCCGTTGTTTAATTCTGACGGAACTGTGAAAGAATAAAGCGCAGTGGTAACTTACACTGCGACTTTGAAAAACAGGCAGAGCGAAAGACAAGATATTGCGCATTGACGGCAGTACGCTGTCATATAATAACAGCGCTGACGGAGCGAAAGCTCTGTCAGCGCTGTTTTTTAAAGAAATCCTGCAGCATCCGTCGGCTCTCAGTTTCTCCGAGCCCGGTATAAACAGCCGGGTGATGTCCGTAGTTTTCCGAGAAAAGATCAAGTACACTGCCGCAGGAGCCGCTGTACTGTTCACGTGCGGCATACACTACCTGAGAGATTCGCGAATTGATGATCGCGCCGGCACACATGGGACACGGCTCCAGAGTGACATAGATGCTGCAGTCATCCAGCCTCCAGTCACCTTTTGCTATGCAGGCTTCCCGAATGGCCTCTGTCTCAGCGTGGGCAGTGGCGTCATGAAGTTCTTCACGACGATTTCGGCCTCTGCCGATAATGCTGCCGTCTCGGTCGACGACCACACATCCCACAGGAACATCGCCGTTTCTGGATGCCTCCTCTGCCAAAAGCAGCGCTTCGTTCATATAATCGATCATAACACTCATAAGGTAAATTACAGAATCACGGTCAGATAAAAAAAGAGCTGCGCCTGTGAAGACACAGCTCTTTTCGGCTTGTACTTATGCGAGAGCAGCAGTGATAATGGACATCTGATAGACCTCTTCAGCGTCACAGCCACGGGAGAGATCATTGATAGGTGCGTTCAGACCCTGCAGAATAGGACCGAAAGCAGCGTAGCCACCGAGGCGCTGGGCAATTTTATAGCCAATATTGCCAGATTGGATCTCCGGGAAGATAAAAGTGTTGGCGTAGCCCGCGACCGCGCTGCCAGGGAACTTCAGCTGACCGACAACCGGAGAGACCGCAGCATCGAACTGCATCTCGCCATCGATGGAGAACTCAGGAGCCTTTTCCTTCGCAATTGCGGTGGCTTCCCGGACGAGATCAACATTGGCACCCTTGCCGGAGCCTTTCGTGGAGTAGGAGAGCATGGCGACTTTCGGATCCATGCCGAAGACTTTTGCGGTCTTTGCGGTCTCGACAGCCACTTCTGCCAGCTGGGCAGCGGCAGAAAGGACAACGTTGCCTTCCTTGTCGACCTTGTCCTGATAGTCAATATTGATGGCACAGTCGCCCATGCAGATCATGTCCTCACCCTTGACCAGAATAAAGCAGGAGCTTACAAGGTTGGCTCCCTTTCTGGTCTTGACAAGCTGAAGTGCAGGACGAACGGTATCGGCAGTGGAATAGGTAGCACCGCCGAGGAGCGCATCTGCCACACCCATCTTAACGAGCATGGTACCAAAATAATTGCCTTTGCTGAGATTCGCGCGGCACTCCTCCGGAGTCATCTTGCCTTTGCGGAGCTCGACCATCTTCTCGACCATCTCATCCATACCGGGATAGGTGGCAGGATCCAGGATCTCGAGGCCTTCAATATCGAAACCACCCTTTGCGGCTGCAGCCTTTACTTCCTCCACATTGCCGACCAGAACCGGAGTCAAAAAACCACCCTTTTTCAGCCGATCTGCAGCGGACAGAATACGGGCATCAGAACCCTCGGTATAGACAATCTTACGGGGATTTGCTTTGAGAATTTCAATCAGATTTTCAAACATGCTGTATGCCTCCGTAAAGCATTTATTTTACTCCGTTACTCTACCACGCTCTGTCCATTTTTTCAAGAGGAAAGACAGAAGAAAGACAGAAAATAGTGCTTTATGGGAAATTCCTCTTGCCTTTTTCTTCCCGTGTTTTATAATAGTTTTCGACAGCAATCAGTGCCTTATTCATTCGTGTTCATACTGCTGCATGCAGATACATGCATGTGCATTTCCTGCATCAAAGGAATATCCACACAAGGGAGGCTGAAAAATGACATCATTGGAGTACGTAAAACAGAGAAAGATTGTCGCAATTGTACGCGGACTGGCCCCGGAGTATATGGTCCGGCTTGGACATGCATTTGAGGAAGGCGGAATCGGCCTGATGGAGGTAACCTACAACCAGAGCGCCCCCGATACCTGGAAGGATACTGCGAAGGCCATCGAGGCCGTGGAGAAGGAATTCGGCGACCGTCTTCTGGTCGGAGCCGGTACGGTGATCACGCCGGAGCAGGTCAGCCTTACCTACAATGCCGGCGGGCACTATCTGGTAACCCCGACCACGCAGCCGGAAATCATCCGGATGGGCAAAGCGCTCGGTCTCGGACTCTTTCCAGGCGCTTTCAGCGCAACGGAGATCCTCACTGCCTGGGAAGCAGGGGCCGATGCTGTCAAGGTCTTCCCGGTCAGCTGTGTGGGTCCGTCCTATATCAAAGCAATTCGCGGCCCGCTCTCGCACATCCCGTTGATGGCTGTCGGAGGCGTGAATGAGAAAAACGCTGCGGATTTCATGAAAGCTGGGTGCGTTGGCCTCGGTGTCGGCGGAAACCTTGTCAACAAGGAATGGATCAAAAACGGTGAGTGGGAAAAAATCACAGTCCTCGCAAAAGAATTTATGAAAGCGGTGAATGAAGCATGAAAGTCATTACCTTCGGCGAAATTATGATGCGGCTTAATCCTCCTGGGTATCTGCGCTTCCTCCAGACAGATTCGTATGAGGCAACCTATGCAGGCGGCGAAGCCAACGTGGCGGTCTCCCTGGCAAACTATAAGAACGATGTAGCCTATGTGACAAAAGTGCCGGACAACGAAATCGGGCAGTGTGCGATCAACGCCCTGCGCCGCTACGGTGTGGACACCTCCATGATGCTGGTGGGTGGGCCGAGACTCGGGATCTATTTCTGTGAAAAGGGCGCTTCCCAGCGCGGCAGCAAGGTAATCTATGACCGGGCGGGCTCCTCCATCGCACTGGCGAAGCGGGAAGAATTTGACTGGGATCGGATTTTTGAAGGGGTCGACTGGTTCCACTTCACGGGGATCACCCCGGCTCTCGGCGGTGATATGCCCGCTGCCTGCCTGGATGCATGCAAGGCTGCGAAAGAGAAGGGAATCACGGTCTCCTGCGATCTCAACTATCGCGGAAAACTGTGGACCCGTGAAAAAGCAGGCGAAGTCATGGCGACGCTCATGCCTTATGTGGATGTCTGCATCGCTAACGAGGAGGACGCAAAGGACGTCTTTGGGATTGCGGCAGAGAACACGGATATCAACTCCGGCAAGCTCGACCGGGAAGGCTATATCTCCGTAGCCAGACAGCTCACGGAGCGATTCGGGTTCAAGGCCGTCGCCATCACCCTGCGCGGCAGCATCTCCGCGTCCGAGAACAACTGGAGCGGTATGCTGTTTGTGGACGGACACGCGTATTTTGCCCGCAACTATCTCATTCATCTGGTGGACCGCGTAGGCGGCGGAGACTCCTTTGGCGGCGGCCTGATCCACGCCATGCGCAAGTGGCCGGACGACAGGCAGCAGCAGATCGAGTTTGCGGTGGCGGCAAGCTGTCTGAAGCAGGCGACCGAATTTGACTTCAACCTGTCCTCAGAGAAAGAAGTCCTCGCCCTAGCGGGAGGAAACGCCTCCGGCCGTGTCCAGCGCTGAACAGAGAGCGCTGCGCGAAAAAGTAAAGAAGAGAGGAAGCGCTGAAATCCGGACGGTTATGGCCAGAGCCCTAAGGCAGAGCGGCAATAAACCGACAGAGTATTCAGCCACAATAACATGGAAGCAGCCGAGCCCTATGGGGCAGGCTGCTTTTCTGTTTGTGAATATTACATAAAAACTCCTCTTCGTTATTGGCAAAGTTGCCAAAAACAGTGCCTACTCTTGATTTTCAGACAGGATTCGTTCTATTATAGAGCAACTATTAATGAATTACAAATCGCTCTGGGAGGGAACTGTAATATGAAGCTCATGAAGACCGAAGAAGCTGTCGGACAGGTCCTCTGTCATGACATCACACAGATCATTCGCGGCGTGACCAAGGACGCGGTCTTCCGCAAAGGACATGTCATTCAGCCGGAGGATGTGCCGGTTCTGCTGAGCGTCGGGAAAGATACCGTCTACATCTGGGAAAACGACGAGAGTATGCTGCATGAAAACGATGCGGCTTTCATTCTCCGGGATATCTGCATGAACGACCATATGCTTGCTTCGGAACCGAAAGAGGGCAAGATTGAACTGACAGCGGATGCGGACGGACTGTTTCTTGTAGATCTGGACCGGCTGCGTGCAGTCAACAGTCTGGGAGACATGATGATCGCGACCAGAGCATCCGGCTTCATGGTGAAGAAGGGTGACAAGCTCTGCGGCACCCGTGTGATCCCTCTGGTGATCAAGAAGGAACGCATGGAGGCGGCAAAGCAGGCTGCCGGAGACAGGCCGATCATGAGGCTTGTTCCGGTACGGCCAAGGAAATACGGCCTGGTGACGACCGGAAACGAGGTTTTTTACGGGCGGATAGAGGACAGCTTTTCGCCGGTAGTCCAGGCAAAGCTGGCGGAATTCGGCTGTGAGATGGCAGAGCATGTTGTTTTGAACGACGACCATGAGAAGATCACTGCCGCAATCCTGGACATGCTGTCGAAGGGCTGCGAGATGGTCATCTGTACCGGCGGCATGAGTGTTGACCCGGATGACAAAACCCCGCTTGCAATCAAGAATACAGGAGCAGACATTGTCTCCTACGGTGCTCCGGTCCTGCCGGGAGCCATGTTTCTTGTGTCCTATATGCAGGATGGACGCCCGGTCTGCGGTCTGCCCGGCTGCGTGATGTATGCGAAGCGGACGATTTTTGATCTGATCCTGCCGTATCTGGTGACGGATACGCCGGTGACGAAGGAATATCTAGCCGGACTCGGCCACGGAGGGCTCTGTCTCAACTGCAAGGTCTGCCACTTCCCGAACTGCGGTTTCGGAAAGGGCGTATAAGCTGTTCCCGCAGAATTCTCTCTGTATATGAACGTGTAAATCCACGTTTATATAAATACAGTTCCCTGAAACATGGGAAGAAGGAGAAAACCATGAAAAAAGCACTTGCAATGCTGCTGGCGCTGACAATGCTGTTGGCGCTGGGGGCAACAGGCGCTTTCGCCGCGGAGGAGGAAAAGACTGAGATCATCGTCTTTGCCGCCGCCTCCATGACGGAAACGCTGACCCAGATCAAAGACCTGTACGAAGCGGCGAACCCCGACGTTACCGTTACGTACAACTTTGATTCCTCAGGCACGCTGAAGACCCAGATCCAGGAGGGCGCAGACTGTGATGTGTTCATCTCAGCCGCACCGAAGCAGATGAATCAGTTGGACATCGAGGCCGGTGAAGAGAAGAACCCGGACAGTCTGGATTTTGTTCTGCAGGGCAGCCGTCTAAACCTGCTGGAAAATAAGGTGGCCCTGGTTGTTCCCGAGGGGAACCCCAAAGGAATCAAGAGCTTCGATCAACTGGCGGAACTGCTGAAGGCCGGGGACGTCTTCATGGCCATGGGCAACAGCGATGTTCCGGTTGGCCAGTATACCCAGAAGATTCTTGCATACTATGAGCTGAATGAAGAAGACCTTGCGGCGGCAGGCTGCCTCACCTACGGATCCAACGTCAAGGAAGTGACCACCCAGGTCAAAGAGGCCAGCGTGGACTGTGGCGTGATCTACGCCACAGACGCTTTCTCCGCTGAACTGGAAATTGTAGACACCGCAGCCGCCGACATGTGCGGGCAGGTGATCTATCCCGCGGCGGTACTGAATATCAGCGCCAATCCCGAGGCTGCTCAGGCTTTCCTGGACTATCTGAGCACGAAAGAAGCCTCCGAGGTCTTTGAAGCGGTAGGGTTTTCGCCGATTTCCGCAGACTGAATCTGAATAAGCCGGTGGACAGAGGCTCTGTCTGCCGACTTCCCCGGAGAAACATATGAATTTTGACTGGTATCCTCTATGGAACTCCCTTCGCATTGCGGCGATCAGCTGTGTGCTGGTTTTTTTCCTCGGGATTTTCTTTGCCTTTTACGCGGCAAAGCTGCCCCGGGTCCTGAAGGGCATTCTGGATGTCATCCTGACGCTCCCCATGGTGCTGCCGCCGACCGTCTGCGGCTATTTCCTCCTTCTTGTCTTTGGAGTGAAACGGCCGCTGGGAATCTTCCTCCTGAAGTATGGCATCAAGTTCGTCATGACCTGGTACGGCGGTGTGCTGGCGGCATCCGTTGTCGCTTTCCCGCTGATGTACCGTACGGCGCGGGGTGCTTTTGAAAGCTTTGATCGGACACTGGCCTATTCGGGACAGACTCTCGGGCTGTCGAATACCTATATCTTCTGGCGGATCCGGATGCCCGCCTGCAGACAGGGAATCCTGGCGGGAACTGTCCTGGCCTTTGCACGGGCGCTGGGAGAATACGGGGCGACCAGCATGCTGATTGGATATACCCCGGGGCGGACTGCGACGATTTCAACGACGGTCTATCAGCTGTGGAGGACCAACGATGAAAAAGGCGCATTTTTCTGGGTGATGATTAATCTGGCAATCAGCACGGTTGTGCTCCTTACGGTAAACATGCTGGAGAGCCGTCAGAAGAAAGCGGTGAAGAGATGAGCCTGCTTGTCGATATCCGAAAACAGCTCGGGGCTTTTACGCTGGATGTAAAGTTTGAAGCGGAAAACGGAGTGACATGTCTGCTCGGCGCCTCCGGCTGCGGGAAGAGCTACACGCTGAAATGCATTGCCGGGATCGAGAAACCGGACAGAGGACATATTGAGCTGGACGGTACGGTGCTTTTCGATTCCGACCGCCATATCGACCTTCCGCCGCAAAAACGCAGAGTGGGCTATCTGTTTCAGAACTACGCGCTGTTCCCGAACATGACGGTACGACAGAACATCCTCTGCGGTCTGCACGGAGAGAAGGACAGAAACCTGAAGGAACGGAAGCTGCGAGAGATGCTGCGCACCATGCAGCTTGACGGATTGGAAAACCACCGCCCGGCCCAGCTCTCCGGCGGACAGCAGCAGCGTGTGGCTTTAGCCAGAATCCTTGTGAACGAGCCGAGACTGCTGATGCTGGACGAACCCTTCTCAGCCCTGGATGCGCACCTCCGCGACTCTCTGAAGATCGAACTGCGGGATATGCTGCAGAAGTTCGGCAAAGAGGTCCTGATGGTGACGCACAGCAGAGAAGAGGCCTACAACATGAGCCGGAAGATCGCCGTGATGGACAGAGGGAAACTTCTGACGGTGAAGGATACCAAGGAACTGTTTGCAAATCCCGGCAGTATCGCTGCAGCGACGCTCACTGGATGCAAGAACATCGCAGAAGCGAAGAAGACCGGGGATTACGAGGTGGAAATTCCAACCTGGGGTATCCGCCTCCAGACAGCGGAACAGGTGCAGGACGGCCTTGCGGCTGTCGGCATCCGAGCGCACTATTTTAACCCAAGCACAAAACAGAACCGCTATCCCGTCTGCTATACAGAGGAGATGGAGGAGCCCTTCGAGGTCATCCTCCAGTTCCGGTACGCGGACCAGCGGGCCGAAAGCCCCCCAATCTGGTGGAGGCTTCCGAAGGACAGGAAACCGCAGGCGTTCCCGGCAGAACTGGGAGTTGCCCCGGCAAACATCCTGTTACTATACGAATAATCAGATAAAGGAGATCACTGTTATGAAACTCAGTGCAAGAAACCAGTTTAAGGGCAAGATCGTTGATATTCAGGAAGGCGCCGTGAACGGCATTGTCAAAATCGATATCGGAGCGGGCAACGTCGTCAGCGCAACGATCTCAATGAATGCGATCAAGGAGCTTGGTCTTGAGGTCGGAAAGGAAGCCTACGCCGTCGTCAAAGCGACCTCCGTCATGGTCGGCGTGGACGACTGACAGAGCGGGAAGTGAGAAAGAAAAGCTGTCCTGAGGTTTTTTACCTGATCCTGGCGAAATAAAAGCAGAAGAGGTGGCATGACCGAAAGTCATACCGCCTCTTCTGCATTTGCTGAATATTCGCTTGAAATGGTCTGTCAGGCTTGTTATAATGTTAAAAATAAGAAAGCAGTCCGTAAGCAGCTGGCCACAATCATACACGGGGGGAACTGTATGAAACCTATGAACAAACAGATCATGGAAAAACTGATCGATACAGCAATGCACCGAATCCCGGCAGAGCTGGTCATCCGAAACTGTAAGGTTGTTGACGTGTATACCGGAACCATCTGGAAGGACTGCATCGCGGTCACAGAGGGACTCATTGCCGGATTTGGAGAGGATTACTGTGGCATGGAGGAAATCGATGCAGAGGGAAGATACGCAGCACCCGGCCTGATCGATGCGCATATCCACATTGAGTCGTCCTTTATTTCTCCGGAAGAATTCGGCCGGATGGTTGTGCCGTGCGGAACGACAACGGTGATTGCCGATCCCCACGAGATCGTCAATGTCTACGGACTGGAAGGCCTCAGATATATGATCAGCGCCGCATCCAGGACGGAGCTCTCAGTGCGTTATATGATCCCAAGCTGTGTGCCGGCTACGCCTTTGGAAGATTCGGGAGCTGTCGTCAATGCAATGGACATGCGGTGGCCGATGGACAGCCGATATACGCTGGGCCTGGGTGAATTTATGAACTTCCCGGGTGTGCTGGCCAAGGATGAGGAGGTAATCAACAAACTGCTGGTTGCACGGGAACTGGGTAAGATGATTGACGGGCATGCCCCGGGGGTCAGCGGTGCCGAGCTCAATGCCTATATCGCAACCGGAGTGAAGACCGACCACGAATGTGCAACACCTGAGGCGATGACCGAGCGGCTGCAGCGGGGAATGTATGTTGAACTGCGAGAAGGCTCGGCCTGTCACGATCTGAAGAATCTGATCCCGGCTGTTACACCGTACAATTACAGACGCTGCCTTCTGTGCTCTGACGACCGCCAGACAAAGACGATCCTGGAAGAGGGGCATATTGACGGCCATCTCCGGATTCTTGTTCAGGCTGGGATCGATCCGGTTATGGCGGTCTGCATGGCCACACTGAACACCGCGGAATGCTACGGACTGGAAGAGCGCGGCGCTCTGGCGCCAGGAAAGCGGGCGGACATTGTCCTGTTTGACGACCTGAAGGAATTCCGTGCGCATACGGTATTTATCGAGGGACGAAAGGTTGCAGAGAACGGGCGTTATCTGCTGCCTGTACAGAAAGCGCCGATCTCTTCTGTCAGCGGCTCGATGCACGTCAGGCCGTTCTCAGCTGACCGCCTTAAGATGAAACTGAAGAGCGACCACGTCCGGGCGATTGGTATCATCCGGGATGGCGTCGCCACCAGAGCGGAGACGGTTTCGGTCCGGCGGGATGAGGAAGGCGATTTCATCTTTGACCCAAAACAGCCAGTGGTGAAAATCGCCGTGGTGGAACGCCATCACAATACGGGACGGATCGGCCTGGGCCTTTTGAAAGGCTATGGAATCCAGCGGGGAGCCGTTGCGCTCTCGGTTGCTCACGACTCACACAACATCATATGCGTCGGTGTCAGCAACGAAGAAATGTATGCAGCAATCCAGGCACTCATCGAACAGGAGGGAGGTTTCGTCCTGGTCGAGAACGGAGAAACGATTGCCTCTCTTCCTCTGCCGATTGCCGGGCTGATGAGTGATCTGTCGGGGGAGGAGGTTGCAGAGCGCCTGAAGCATCTGCATGAAGAAGCCTACAGACGACTTGGCATCAGCGGGGACGTGGAGCCTCTCATGACGCTTTGCTTTATGAGTCTGATCGTGATTCCGGAACTCAAAATCTCGACGCGAGGACTGTTTGATGTGATGAAGTTCGACTTCGTCCCACCGGAGCAGATCTGAGAGAAGATATTCAGGGCAATCAGAGCGGGTATATCGATCAGAACTCGATATACCCGTCTGCAAGTCTCTGACCGTCCCAGGTGATATGGTGGGTGTCGATGAGCTCAAGACCGTTTGCACCGCAGTCACGGACAACACAGCTTTCGAAGGCGAAGTGATCGCAGCTCCAGAGAATGGCACCGTATTGGCTGCATTCATACATCTCGGTGTTTCGTATGGAGAAATCGGAGCTGCTCTCGGCACTGATGGCGTTCACGCCGCAGCCAAAAAGGCCGCAGTCTTCCACAATGACATCGTGGCAGCCGGTAAATTCAAAAACATCCCCACCGCAGTAACCGGGGGCTTCCTTCAGGTGCCCGGCAGTGAGTCCGCTGATCAGAAGGTCACTGCAGTTTTCAAAATACAGGACTTCGGCATAGCGAGGCGTTGCCTGCAGCATGGTCTGCTCCCGACCCTGACCGATGATCTGAAGATTGTTGACACCACTGATCACCAGACCCGGTCCGTCATAGATATCCAGCCAGTAGTACGACGTCCCGCCATATCCGCCGTAATTGGAGGCTGCACTGAAGTCGATCAGAGGCGCGTCAACATAGATGACAGTATTGCTGCCGATTGCGGAGAGAAACTCATCTGTGGTGGTCACGTGGTATTCTTTTAACCCGGCATGCGCTATGCTGCCTTCCGACTGCCACGCATCCGAGACGGAGGCAGGGACCTCGTAATCTGCACAGTCATAATCCTCGTGAGTCATGCTCTCCAACTGGCTCTGATCCAGAGGATTTCCATCCGGATCGGTTACCTGAGAATCCGGTGCTGGGAAGGAATCCTCTTCATCATAGAAGAAAAAGGGAACTGCAAGCTGATTGTTCTGGAATTCGGTCCCGGTGACACATGCGGGCTGGCCGCTGACCCGGAACATACCGCCCCAGTTGTAGTCATGCTGTTTGCCGAATTCGTCGGAATAAGTTCCGTGCTCACCGATGCTGTTGTCATGTACCCTGCAGCCACCGACAAAAAAGCCTACGGTACTGCTGCTCTGGAAGGCGGTCTGAGCAATATTCCCGAAAATCTCGGTATTCAGAACTGCAAAACCTGTGCAGGTGCTGGCTTCAAGCAGCTGGAATGCAATCCAGTCGTCGCCGAACTCCTTGCTGAGACCACAATCGAAGATGCTGCCGTTCTGAAAACGGACATCCAGACAGGAAGACGCCGAAACTGCGCCATAACTGCAGTTGCGGATGATGCAGCCGTCTGCGATCAAAGAGCTGCAGTTCACAGCATTGATGCCCCAGGTTCCACAGCCGAAAAGCTCACAGCCCGTGATACGAATACTGCGGCAGTCAGCAAAGTCCAGAACGCCGCCGCTGCAGTATCCCTCACCGGGCGTATGACCGGCGGTGATGTCTGCAATGCTGATATTCTCACAGTCAGTGAAGTGCATGACATTGGCATAACGGGGCTCGGTCACGATGCTGCAGAGTTCCCGGCCGCTGCCCTCAAAACGGAGATCGTGTAAGCCGCGGAGCCTGAGCTGGTATCCGTCGTAACCGTCCTCCCAGTACCAACTGTCGGAGTAGGACTCTTTCCCATAGCTTCTGGCCATCGTCAGATTGTACTCTCCGTCGGCGATTTCAATTACGCGGTCAGAACCGATCGCCGCCAGAAGACTGTCGACATCAGTGACCCGGATCCGGTACTCCGGGAGCTCATCGTCGTCCGCAGATGCAACGGGCGCGGAGATGGGGCCGAGAAGGCCTATCATCAGAAACAGTGCAGTCAGGAGGGAAATACCGATCCTGACATTTTTACGGTGCCGGTAAAGCATCATGACAATATACCACCTTTCTGTCAGAAATTCCTGACAGATTAACAATAGTATCCCGAAGCAGAGATGTCAACTGCTTCGGGAATCTTTAAGCTTTTTATAAGAATTCATACCTGCAAGAACAGCGTGGTACAGGGTGATATCGGGTGGTAAGTGAAGGCAGAGTTGTTAGCGCCGGGCGGAAAGGGCCACTCAGAGCCGGAGAGAAAGGGCCAATTCTGGCCGGATGAAAAGGGCCAAACACGCCTTATATTAGTGCGTTTTACTTACCGATGGCTTGCTTTGCAGGTCCTGCTTCCAGTTTA
>JAILFJ010000012.1 GCA_024697625.1 Oscillospiraceae bacterium | reverse complement strand
CCCAGGGCAAGCAGGCGGCCATCTCCATCCACCGCTATGTACACCCCGGCCAGAGCCTCGTGATCGGACGCGACCGGCTGACCTACCGCGCGTTTGACAAGGAGAACGTGGACTTTGACTCGGTCAGACGGAACAGCGATCCCGCAGAACGCCAGATCCCGGAGAAGGACGGACAGAAAGCGTCCACCTTCCGGGATGACCGCAGGACCTTCACCGAGGAGCAGCTGAAGAAGGAGACGGCCCGCTGCCTCGGCTGCGGCGCGGCCTTCGTGGATCCGAACAAGTGCCTCGGCTGCGGCGTCTGCACAACCCGGTGCAAGTTCGACGCGATCCATCTGCGCAAGCGCACCTATGTGGAGAGCATTGACTACTTCGACCGGCCCAAAGTGCTTCCGGAGTTTATCGCGGGAAGACAGAGACGGATCGAGATCCGCAAGAGAAGCGAACAGTAAGCAAAACGAAACAGCGGCCCTTTTGCCAGAGGCAAAAGGGCCGTTTTTTCATCCCTGATCGAAGTCCTGCGCGGAGATATCCACCGCGGGGACGGGCGCGAAACGACCGGCTGCGGCCGCAGCGCGCTTGCCCTGGGGTCCGGCGAGCTTCCAGGCGTTTTCCCGGATCTGCGAATCAAGCCGCTCGCAGATCTCAGGATTGTCCAGAAGATACTGCTTCACGGCGTCGCGGCCCTGAATCCGGTTGCCCTCGACCGTGAACCAGGCACCGCCCTTGTCGATGAGCTCCAGCCTGACGCCTAGGTCGACGATCTCGCCCACACGGGAGATGCCCTCGCCGTACATGATGTCGAACTCCGCCTCCCGGAAGGGGGGCGCCAGTTTGTTTTTGACCACTTTGGCGCGGGTGTGGTTGCCGATGACCTCGTTGCCGACCTTCAGGCTCTCCACGCGGCGGACGTCGATGCGGACGCTGGCGTAGTATTTCAGAGCCAGACCGCCGGGCGTCGTCTCGGGGTTGCCGTACATGACACCGATCTTCTGGCGCAGCTGGTTGATGAAGATCACGGTACAGTTGTTCTTGGAGATGGCGCCGGCTAAGCGGCGCATGGCCTGGCTCATCAGACGGGCCAGCACGCCGACAACCGAATCGCCGATCTCGCCCTCCAGCTCGCTGCGGGGGATCAGGGCGGCGACGGAGTCGACCACGACAACGTCCACCGCGCCGGAGCGGACGAGGGACTCGGTGATGTCCAGAGCCTGCTCGCCGGTGTCCGGCTGGGAGATCAGAAGATCGTCGATATCGACGCCGACCGCCCGGGCATAGGCCGGTTCCAGCGCGTGCTCCACGTCCACATAGGCCGCAGTTCCGCCGTCCCGCTGGGCGGAGGCGACCACATGCAGGGCGAGGGTCGTCTTGCCGGAGGCCTCCGGCCCGTAGATCTCCACAATGCGCCCCTTGGGAACGCCGCCGATCCCCAGGGCGAGGTCCAGCGTCAGGGACCCGGTGGAGAGCGCCTCGACATTCACGGGGATGTCGTCCCCGAGACGCATGATGGTGCCCTTGCCGTAGTCCCGTTCGATCTTCGCAATTGCGGTTTCCAGCGCCTTCCGCCTGCTCTCCGGAGTCCCGCTCTCAGCGGGAGAAACCTTGACCGAAGTCTTTTCGTTCTTTGCAGCCATAATTCAAACTCTCCTTTTCCGCCCGAAAGGGGGCTTTCCGGTTTTTATCTGAACCCAGTCTACCGCAGAAGCTGTACCAAAAATCGGACACGAAAAAGACCGGTACAAAAAAACCGGGGAAAGCGCCTTGACACTGCCGGCGCTTTCCCCTATACTCTGGGGCAGAAAAAGAAGCCGCTGTCCGGAAGGCGGCGGTGCGTGTGCCGGGGCCTGCCGGCACGGGAGAGAAGGAGGAAGCGTCATGAAACTGGCATTTATCGGAACTGGAAACATGGGAAGCGCGCTGGCAAGAGCCGCATCCTGCGAGGCAGACAACGAACTGCTGCTGGTCAACCGCCACCCGGAGAAGGCCGAACGCCTGCAGAAGGTGATCGGCGGTGTCGTGACCGACCACGCGACAGCCGTCGGCACGGCGGACTATATCTTCCTGGGCGTGAAGCCCGTGGTGCTTCCGGTGCTCTGCGACACCCTCCGGCCTCTTTTCCGTGCCCGAAAAGAGCGCTGCGTCATCGTCTCCATGGTGGCGGGAGTGACGGTGGAGCGGATTCAGGCAGAGCTGGGAACCACGCTTCCGGTCATCCGGATCATGCCCAACACACCGGTCGCGGTGGGAGAGGGAATGATCCTGTACAGCTGCAGCGAAGAGGTCAGCCCGGAGGAGCTGGAGCGCTTTCTGAAGGCGATGGGGAAGGCCGGACGCTTTATGAAGGTCGAGGAGCGGCTGATGGAGGCCGGCATGGCCGTCTCCGGCTGCGGCCCCGCCTATGTCGATCTGTTCGTGGAAGCCCTGGCCGACGCCGCCGTGGCGAGCGGCCTGCAGAGAAAGGACGCCATGGTTCTTGCAGCTCAGATGGTGCTTGGCTCGGCAAAGCTGATCCTGGAGAGCGGAAGACATCCCGGAGAACTGAAGGACGCCGTCTGCTCGCCCGGAGGGACGACCATCCAGGGCGTGCGGGCGCTGGAGGCGCACGGTTTCCGCTCGGCGGTGATCGAGGCGGTCATTGCCGCCCGCGACGCCTGAACTATACTATTACTCCGGCAATTAAAGGTTTCCTGACTGCTTAATCTCTTCGTATGCGGCTAAAGTCGGATGATCGAAGTATGATTGAACGTGATCCGGAGACTTGGCAAGTTCGCTCATAAATGATTCCGCCTGCTCCTGAAGTTCCGGTTCCGTGCAAGCTTGATGTTGTGTTCCGATAGACCGCTTGAGATCGTGGTTCAGGTATTCATCAGGATTGTACTCGGGTGAATAGGCTGGGAGATAGAAAAGCTGCAGCTGTGAGCTGTGCTCCTCCACCCAAGCAGTGACTTTTTTGCTGTGATGTGCACGTAGATTATCGAGAATCATGAAGATAGGATGCCCCACATCCTTAATCAGGCGTTCAAAGAAATCAATCAGTCTGTCCTGATTGATGCTCTCTTTACTGAAGGTGAAATAGACCTTTCCATGGCTGCTTATGGCGCTGAGCATATTGATATGCATTTTGGTTGCCTGTACCTTCAGCACCGGTGTTTGACCTATTGGCGCATAACCTCTTGCATAATTCGCAACATTCTGAACAGCTGTTTCATCTCCCCAGAAAATCTCTGCTCCAGCCTCTTTCGCTGCTTCATGAATCTCGGGATACGTTTCGTGCAGCCATTGCTGAACAGCCTCCGGCTTCTGGTTCATCGCCTGCTTAGCAGGACGCTGAACGGTAAATCCCCAGCGTTGGAGATACTGTCCTACCGTTCGAATGGGCATTTCTATCCCATATTTTTCTTGAATCAGTTGCTTTACTGCGTCACGTGTCCACAAGCAGCATTTCATTTTCAGCTGATCCGGATTCTTCTCTGTGATTGTTTTGATGATCTCATTTTCCTGATCCGGACTCAGAGTTCTCTTTTCTCCCGTTTTTCTTCCGCGTGTTTTGGGTTTGAGCGCAGACATGCCGTCTTTCTTATAGACCCGAATCGTCTCATAGACTGTTCGTGTGGTTAGCCCGGTGAGCTCTGCGATCTCTTCCACTGGCTTTTTGGATTTCCACATCTTGATGACGATTTTCCGAGTTTGGTACAGCACATCTGGTGAGCATTTCCGATAATCGGTTTTTCCTTCGTTTTCCATAGACTCATTATACTACATATGAGTCTATAATGCTATAGTTTTAGGAAATATTTAGTTGCTAAGTTAATAAGATAGGCATTAAATTCCTTATAGTTTTTGATGTCCTGAAGCAGCTCCGTGGTGCTTTTTATAGTGTCCGGCGAAATCACAAAATTACCCCTCCCCATTCTCAATTCTCTCTGAAAAGGAGAAAACCACTTGCATCATAGATTGCCCTATATGTGATATATATTAGATATTAGATAGGATTATAGCACAAATGTCCTGGGGGAACCAGTGTTTTTTAAGTTTTCGGGAAAATAGCCTGCCCTCTAAACGCAATTCGCAAACCTATGAATGTATTACCCAAATATTCTCTTGTGCTTTTTCCCTTTCCGTATTATAATATGCTGATTGATTTCTGCCCGAGGTCAGTCAGTTCTGCAGAAAGGAGTTTGCACTATGATCAACATCACCAATGACAGCGGAAGCATCCGTATTACCGATGACGTGTTTACTCTTCTTGCCGGCGACGCGGCGACCAGCTGTTTCGGCGTGAAGGGCATGGCCGGCCGCAGCAAGGACGGTGGTCCGCTGCAGCTGCTGCGCAGAGAGTCGATGTCCAAAGGCGTGGTCGTCCACTACAACGACGACGAGAGCATTTCCCTCGAACTGCACATTGGCGTGGACCAGGGCGTCAATATCGCCGCCGTCTCCCGCAGCATCATCAACGAGGTCAGTTATAAATTAAAGAAAAACACCGGCGTTCCCGTGAAGGCCGTAGATGTATATATTGATACAATCATCGGATAAGCCCTTCCGGTTTATCCTCCCCGGAGGTATATCTTGAAAGACTATATTGATGCCGCAGCCTTCAAAGAGATGATTCTCTGCGCGGATGCGGCACTGCATAAAAATATCCAGGCGATCAACGACCTGAATGTGTTCCCGGTTCCGGACGGAGATACCGGTACCAACATGGGTCTCACCATCAACAACGCCGCCACGGAGCTGCGCAAGAAGGACTTCGACACGGTTTCCGCCGCAGCGGACTGTGTAGCCGGCGCCTTGCTGCGCGGTGCGCGCGGTAATTCCGGCGTCATTCTGTCCCTGCTGTTTCGGGGGATCTCCAAGCGGCTCAAGGGACTCGACACCGCAGGTGCCGTAGAGTTCACCGGAGCCATGTCCGACGGCGTCACGGCTGCTTACAAGGCTGTCATGAAGCCGGCCGAAGGCACCATCCTCACTGTTTCACGCCTTTCGGCCAAGGCCGCTTCCAAGGCGGCCGACAAAGGCGCTTCCCTGGAAGACGCACTCGTCGCCGGTATCAACGCCGGACACCTCGCCCTTGAAGACACCATCAACCAGAACCCCGTTCTGAAGAAGGCCGGTGTGATCGACGCCGGCGGCAAGGGCTACATGGTCATCCTTGAAGCAATTCTCGCCTCCCTGCGGGGCGAAGTGATTTCGGGTGAAGAGGGTGATCGGGATTATTCCGAGTCCGATCTCTTCTCCGGCTCCGGCGATGTTCTGATGGAGTCCATCACCTTTGCCTTTGACACCGTCTACGTGGTACGCAAGAGCAGCCCCGACGTCGACCTTGAACCGCTGCGCAGATATCTGTCCAGCATCGGCGACTCTCTCGTCATCAGCGATGACGACGAGATCTTCAAAGTCCACGTTCATACCGACATGCCCGGCAACGCGCTGAACGAGAGCCAGAAGTACGGCACGCTGGAGCTTGCCAAAATTGAGAACATGGTCACCCAGGCTGAGCAGCTCAAGGCCGGCAAGAAAGCCCAGACCACCGACGATCTTGAAAAAATAGAAGAAGAGCTCGAAAAGAAGCAGGCTGATCCGGCTGCCGACGATGAGGAATACATCGCCGATTCTGAAAAGGACTACGGCATTGTCGCCGTCTGCGCCGGTCAGGGAATGGCAGATCTGTTTCTGGAACTCGGTGTCGACAACATCGTCACCGGTGGCCAGACCATGAACCCCTCCACCGATGACATCCTGAAGGCTGTGCAGCACACGCCGGCTTCCACCGTTTTTGTCTTTCCGAATAACAAGAACATTATCATGGCCGCAGAACAGTGCGTCTCCCTCACGGAGAAAAAGGTCATCGTCATGCCTTCCCGCACGGTTCCCCAGGGCATCAGCGCCCTGTTGAACTTTGACCCCAACGAGAGCGAAGAGAGCCTGGTGGGCGCCATGGGCGAAGCCATGGGCAACGTCCACACCGCCATGGTGACATATGCCGCCCGCGACTCGGACTTTGACGGACACACCATCCATGCAGGCGAGTATCTCGCGCTGCTGGACGGCAGCCTGATCGGCAGCTATACCAACACCAAGACCCTCTTCAAGGAACTCAGCTGGGCCATCGACGACTTCCATCCCGAGTTCATCACTGTGTATTACGGAGAAGATGTCCGCGAGGAAGAGGCCAATGCCGCTGCCGAGACGATCATCGGGAATTTCCCCGATGCCGAGGTCAGCGTGGTCAACGGCGGCCAGCCGGTCTACTACTATATGATTTCCGCAGAATAAGTTCTCTCTCCAGGGCGGCTTCCCGCCCAGAAAAA
>JAILFJ010000173.1 GCA_024697625.1 Oscillospiraceae bacterium | reverse complement strand
CTTAGAATGTCAACCGGGAGATTTATTTGAATATGTTTCCGATGATACGGGGGACGCGCAATAGCTTTTTGCATTACCTGAGTTGAAGACATGCAGAGAAGCTATTATCTTTTTTGCTGATAGTTTGTGCGCGTGCCGTGTCCATGCTCTTATTAAAGAGGCCGGGGGGCGCAGTTATGGGCATTTTTATTGCTTCGGTCCGATTCTGTTTTTGCGTGACTTCCGACAAATCCAAGAGCATGAAGAATTTGAAAAACGGGGCTTGCGGTGAAAACAAAAAAATGGCGCTGTCTCAAAATAGCAAAACACGCTATTGAGAGGCAGCGCCTCTTTCAATTGGCGTAGATTGTGGAAAACAAGGCTTTACGAAGCACAATTGCCGCCAAAAATGTGGAAAACCATCCAGAGAGTGCCACAAAAAAGCAGCGCTCCCGGATGGCTTTTCCATATTCAGATGCCTGGTATACTACAGCCCCGCCGGAAAACTCGTGGGAGCCACGAGACCCGTTCCCAAGCGGTCATTTTGAATTTTATGATGAAGTTTGAGGACGTTGTATGCCAAGCTAAGCAAAGTCCATTCCACTTCAACCTTGACCGCGCTGCGCAGAAGAAATCTGCGGAAGCCCATGTCTTGTTTGGTCATGGCAAAAACACCCTCGGCCTGGATGCTGCGATTCACTCGGACCAGCTTTCCTTCGTCGGTGCTGATGCGCTTTTCCATCTCTTCTCTCTGTCTGGCAAAGCGCTTGGAGACATAGATAACCTTGTTTCTTTCTTCCAACGGTTTCTTGCTGCCACAGGCGCGGATACATTTTCCCTTCATTGGACAGCCCGCACAGTCTTTGCAACTGTATACTGAGGTTTCCATCTTAAAACCATTTTGAGAAGTGGTTTTCTTAATGCCGTCAAACGTGATCGCCTTTCCGTTTGCACAGGTATATGTGTCTGTCTCAGCATTGTATTTCATATTTTCCCGGCGACTGATGTCTGTACGGTACTTTTTTGTCTTCCTTTGTTCGTGGTTGGAAGGCTTTACAAACAGAGCAATATCCTTTAATTCTTCAAAGTAGCAGTAGTTTTCTTCGCTCTCATAGCCGGAGTCCGCACAAATCTGCTTGATCTTGTTGTACCGCCTTAAATACTTTGTAAATGGGATCAATGTATGTACGTCATTTCGGTCAGCACTGATGTAATTGCCGATGATGAACTCTTCCGAGGTCGCCACGTTCACATTGTAGCCGGGCTTGAGCTGACCGTTGCGCATGTGATCTTCCTTCATGTGCATGAAGGTTGCATCATGGTCTGTTTTGCTATAGCTGTTCCGATCTCCGCAGATGTGCAGATCCTGTGTGTACTTCTTCCACTTCGCCAGCCATGCATCTACGGTTTCTATGGCTTTTTGCAGCGGACTTTTTCGGTGGCCTTTTCCTGTTACCCAGTCAAGCTTTTCAGCTTTTGCTTTCGTATACAAATTCTTGCGAAGCTTCTTCAGATGGTGTATCTGCGGTGTTTCCGGAACATGCCATTTTAATGCAAGGCTTTGTTTCAGAACGGGCAGTTCTTTTTTGATCTGTTCCTTCAGTTTTGCCATCTTCTTTTCTGTGCTCTTTCTCCACACAAAGCTGTATCTGTTGGCATTGGCTTCGATCTTCGTCCCGTCGATGAACACTGTTGCCAGACTTACAAAACCCCATTCCACCAACATAGCTACAAACTGCTCCAGCAGATCTTTTTCGCATTCCTGCAGATGTTGTGATCGAAACCGGGCAATTGTATTGTGATCCGGTGCTGGATTGTCTTCCAGCAGATACATAAAACATATGTTTTCCCGGCATGCACGCTCCATCTCACGCGAACTGTAGATCAGACGCATGTAGGCGTAGATCATGACTTTCAGCAGAATCCTCGGCGGATATTCGTTTCTCCCATCCTGAGAGTAGGAGCGCTCGATCTTTTCAATGTCCATCCTTTCCACTACGGCGCTTACCAATCTCACCGGATCGTCTGCTGCTATAAATATTTCTGTTTCCATCGGTAGTTTCAGTTGACGCCCTGCCTCATACAGGGTATAATCTACCTGCTTTTTGTTATGATTCACAACCTAATATTAAGCCGACAGCCGCCCTTTTTCAAGGGACGGCTGCCGTTATTTTACTCTTTTTTTCCGGGGCTGCCTTTTGAGACAGCCCCTCCCTTTTATACCCGAAAGACAAACAATCACAGGGAAGCGTATATATTGTGCAGCGCCGGTAGGTCATCTTCCAATATTTGCAGGTATTTCGGATTATGTCCGAAAAAATGGTTAAGTGCTGAATAATCGTAAAAGGTGCACCCTCCCTCTGCTGTGTAGTATGTGATTTCGTGTTTTGTCTGCCCGCCAAGGCAGGCGCAGACCACATGACGGTCCGCGCCATGGTCCGGATCCCCTTCACCCTGGCCTGTGGGATGGAGCTGCAGGATGGAGATACGATTTTTTCTTGACAAATGGCAATGGCAGGAGTATTTTAATTTGCGAATTATTCGCAAATCAGCGCATGAGGTATCACGAATGGCTAAGTATTTGACAAAGCAGCGAAAACTGCTGCTGGACTTTCTCTCTGAACATACGGATGAGACGCTGTCCGCCGGACAGATCGCAGACGCGCTGTCGGGGAAAGAGATCAGTACAAGCGCCATCTACCGCAATCTGGCTGCACTGGAACAGGAAGGCAGACTCAAACGATCTGCCAAGCCGGGAAGCCAGGAAGCATACTATCGTTTTACCGATGACGAAGACTGTCGGGGGCATCTGCATCTGAGCTGCCTGCGCTGCGGAAAAACCGTGCACGTGGAAGAAGCAGCAACCGATGCGCTGGCTCACCAGTTGGCAAAGAACGAAGGCTTTGCATTAGACCGGACAGATACCGTACTCTACGGCATCTGCGCCGACTGTCGGAAATAACACTTGTCTGTTGAAAGGGGATGAGATCATGATCAAGTCGAAACACCCTGCCTCTGTGCTCGTGCTGCTGGCGGCTTTTATCGTGCTCTTCTCCGTTCTGTTTATTGCGCTTGAGGCTGATCACGACTGCTGCGGGGAAGGCTGTGCCATCTGCGCGCAGATTCATGTTTGTGAAGATTTGCTTCGAAATCTGATGACAGTCTCCGTGCCTGTTGCAGCCGCCTGGTGCCTTCATGCGTTGAGCCTTGTTTTTGCGGACACGGATTGCTGTTCTGTACACCCGCATACCCTGATTGTCTTAAAAATCAAGCTTTCCGATTGAATCCACAGATCATCACAAGGGGTTAGTCTGTCCAATGAGACAGGCTTGTCTGGCATCGCCATACCCCCTTGTCTTTTTGCGCTTATTTTTGGATTGATTCGGAGGTTTTCTTATGAAAAAGCTATTATCTGCTGCGTTGGTCCTCACTCTTGCACTGGGCCTTCTGGCCGGATGCGGGACTGCTCCGGCAAAGGAGGCGGTCGCTGCGCCAAAGCTGCGCATCGTGACGACGATTTTTCCAATCTACGACTGGGTTCTGAATATGCTCGGCGAACAGGCTTCCAACGCCGAAGTGACCATGCTGTTGGACAATGGCGTGGATCTGCACAGCTATCAGCCCACTGCCGACGACATCGTCCGCATTTCTGCCTGCGATCTGTTCATCTATACAGGCGGCGAGAGCGATGAATGGGTCAAGGACGCCCTGCAGGAAGCGACGAACAAAAACATGGTGGTCATCAACCTGATGGAAGTCCTCGGGGATTCCGTCAAAGAAGAAGTGATCGTTGAGGGGATGGAACAAGATCACGACCACGACCAAGAGGAAGAACATGATCACGAAGAGGATCACGACGCAGAGCCGGAAGAAGTCGAATACGACGAGCACGTCTGGCTCTCGCTGAAAAATGCCGCCGTTCTCTGTCGCGCGATCGCAGATGTACTTGGGCAGATCAACAGCGAAAACGCGGCGCTCTATGGGGCCAATGCCGACGCCTACATTGAAAAACTGAGCAGGTTGGATGCACTGTATCAGGCAGCCGTTAAAGCAGCCACCCAGCACACGCTTCTGTTTGCCGACCGCTTCCCCTTCCGGTATCTGACGGACGATTATTCGCTGGACTACTACGCCGCCTTTGTCGGCTGCTCTGCGGAGACAGAGGCCAGCTTTGAAACGATCATCTTCCTTGCCGGAAAGCTGGATGAACTCGGTCTTCCTGCCGTGCTGCAGATCGAAAGTGCGGACGGAAGCATCGCCCGTACCGTCGTGGAGAATACGCAGTCCGGGAATCAGCAGATTCTCACCATGGATTCCATGCAGTCAACCACAGCGAAGGACGCGGCCGCGGGAGAAAACTATCTCTCGATCATGGAAAAGAATCTTGACGTACTGAAAGCCGCTCTGGGCTGAGGAGGAACGATGGCGCTCATCACCTGTCAGAATCTGTGTTTAGGCTATGACGGTCAGGAGATCCTTCACGGCCTGTCGTTTAAAGTAAACAGCGGAGACTATCTCTGCATCGTCGGGGAGAACGGCTCCGGAAAAAGCACCCTCATGCGGACGATCCTCGGCCTGCAGAAGCCGCTTGCCGGGCAGATCTTGACGGGCGATGGGCTCCGGATCAGCGAGATCGGCTATCTGCCCCAGCAGACGCCGGTGCAGAAGGATTTCCCGGCCTCCGTTCGGGAGGTGGTTCTTTCCGGCTTTGAGGGGAGTTGCCGCTGGCGGCCTTTTTATACAAAAGCTGAAAAACAGCGCGCAGAAGACAACATCCGCTCCATGGGGATCGAACACCTGACCGCGCGATGCTACCGGGAGCTTTCCGGCGGCCAGCAGCAGCGTGTTCTGCTTGCCCGTGCTCTCTGCGCTACCAGCAAACTGCTCTTTCTGGATGAGCCGGTCTCCGGGCTCGATCCAAAGGTTACGGCGGAGATGTACGATCTGATTGAAAAGCTTAACCGTGAGCAGGGGATCACGATCATCATGATCTCCCACGACATCGATGCCGCTCTGCGCTATGCCAGTCTCGTTCTCCACATAGGCGATCGGGTGTTTTTCGGGAACCGAGAGGCGTACCGGAGCAGCGGTATCGCAAACCTGTTCGTGAAAGGGGGCGTTACCGGATGACAGCCGTTCTGGAAAAACTTGCACTTTACTGGCAGTATCCCTTTGTCCGCTATGCACTGGCCGTGGGCGTTCTGATTTCTCTCTGTTCTTCGCTGCTGGGTGTAACGCTGGTGCTGAAGCGTTTTTCCTTCATCGGAGACGGACTGAGTCATGTGGCCTTCGGAGCCATGGCGATCGCCTCGGTGCTGCATCTGACGAACGACATGCCGCTGGTGCTGCTCATTACAATCCTCAGTGCGATCCTGCTGCTGCGTGCCGGGCAGAACGCGAAAATCAAAGGTGATGCAATGGTGGCCATGATTTCTGTTGGTGCGCTTGCGATCGGTTATCTGCTGATGAATCTTTTTTCTCCATCCGGCAATCTCTCGGGCGACGTCTGCTCCACGCTGTTCGGCTCGACATCGATCCTTACGCTGACGAAGACTGAGGTAAGACTGTGTGCAGCCCTGTCCGTACTCGTTGTAGCGGCATTCGTGTTCTTCTATCACAAGGTTTTTGCCGTCACCTTCGACGAGAGCTTTGCCGCGGCGACCGGCGTAAAGACAAAGGTATACAATTTCATCATCGCTGTCATCATTGCGGTCATCATCGTGCTGGCCATGAACCTTGTCGGTTCTCTGCTTATTTCCGCGCTAGTCATCTTTCCGGCGCTCTCCGCCATGCGGGCTTTTAAAAGCTTTCGCAGCGTGACGGTCTATTCGGCAGTTCTCTCCATCTTCTGTTCTCTTCTCGGCATTCTGATTTCGATCCTCGCCGGGACGCCGGTTGGCTCCACTATCGTGGCGGTAGATATCGTACTGTTCTTTGTCTTTTCTGCCCTTGGCAGAATACTCGGAGGTGTTCACGCATGAAAAAATCTATTATCATCCCGCTTGCCCTGACGATGCTCTTCTCGCTGGCGGCCTGCGGCTCAGGTTCAGTTTCGAAGGAGGCAGATTCTCCGGTGTTCAGCCCAAGCCCCACAGCTGCAATACAGCCGGCTGAAACAACGCCTTCCGTTGCTCCTGAATCCAAAACGGAAGAAGCATCCGGGCCTGTCTCTGCACCGGTGGAAGCCGTGCCTGCGGACAACGGCGACCCCGGAGCCGTGGATGTGGATCTCACGCAGCTCAGCAGCACGATGGTTTATTCCGAAGTTTATGCCATGATGTATGAGCCGGAGCAGTACATTGGGAAAACCGTAAAAATGCGTGGTCTGTTTGCAACGCAGGAGTATAACGGTGAACGGCTTTATGCCTGTATCGTGCAGGATGCGACCGCCTGCTGTGCCCAGGGGCTGGAGTTTGAAACGGCGGAGGAACTTGTTTATCCGGATGAATATCCTGAGGCCGGTGCGGAAATCACCGTTGTCGGAACGTTTGACTCTTATCAAGAAGAAGTTGATGGGAATTACTATATTTATCTGGTGCTGAGAGATGCCCGTTTTGTTTAAGTTTTTCAAGGACGAAAACCTGTGAATCAGTCTGTTCAGGAAAACGTGTGCTTGACTTTTCAGACGACAGATGATACGCTTAACACTACCAGCTTAAAGAAAGGATGGAAACACTATGAGCAAGAAAATTTTTGCATTGATTCTGGTTCTGGCCCTTGCCGCCTCTCTTATGACCACGGCGGTCTATGCCGCTGGGGAGACCGCGGACGACCCCATCATATTGGACTATCACGACATCGACACCTCTGTCTATGACGGCGCCTGGGTAAGCACCGGTCTCGGTTTTGACGTGTATCTGCCCAGCGACTGGGTTCTGGTGGATATCACGGCGGAGCAGGCAGCCGCAGGTCTCGCGTTCCTGGCCGGTGAAGAGGGCGGCGGTGCCAACATGACCGTCACGATGATGGACGCGCCGCAGGGCTACAGCCTCGATCAGCTCGCACAGGAGCTGGCCGCCACTGCCACGACCGCCTCGTATGCCGATCTCAACCGCATTCCCGGCGTGATCTTCGAGAACCTGGAGACCAAGGTGTCAGGCTACGGCATACTGACCGCCAGCGGTGTTCTGATCACCGGTGTTATCAGCGCCCCGAGCGACGACCAGTATGAAGCCTATTCCCCCTACATCAAGAACATGATCCTGTCTGTCAGTCCCTCCGTGACGGAGTTGAACTGGGAAGACATTGAGGCTGACGCGCTGGAAGCCGACGCAGACGGCGCCACCGTCACGTTCGACGAGATCCATCTCCAGATGTGGGTCCCCTCGATGCTGCAGGAGCAGGAGCTGACCGATGAGGACCTCGAAGACGGCTGCTACGGGTATTTTGCGGACGAAGATAATGAGTATGGTTTCACTGTCTATTACTACGACGACCTGACGATAGAGGATTACGAAGAGGAGCTTAAGGAGTACGACAACTGCAGCGTACCGGAGCCGGCTCTGGTCAACGGCTTCAAGGCCTTCACCTATGAGAACACCGAGTACGATACATTCAACGTGGTTCTCTCCGCCGGCAAGGACTGCATGGAGTTCACCGCTTGGCCTGCCTCCGATGCGGACTTCAGCGACCTCATCACCTATATGGCATCCTCCTTTATGAATGTCTGAAAACCATTTACCCAATCATAACCACTGGTAAACCGGTAGTATATCCAGTCCCCTGTAAGGGTCAGTACCTGCTGACCCTTACAGGGGACTTAAAATCTGCCACCGCATCGTTATACAGGCAGCCGCTTCATCGGCTGTCTCGTTTTTGCCCTGGTAATACAGCTGAAACCGGGAGCCCACGCTTCTCAGGCGTCGTAGCTCCCGATTTCATTTACAGACGAATGCAACGAACGCTGAAATGAGCTGTGATACGAATATCATGTTCGAAGTGTGCGCTCTCTGCCGCTCGTCCTGTCCAGTCAGAGCCGGACGGAAGAGCCTGTTTTGACGCTCTGATAGATCGCGCGGATCAGGCGCACGGATCTCAGCGCTTCTTCGCCGGGGACAAAGGGTTTTGTCCCGTTCCTGATCGCCGCGGCAAAGTCTGCATACTCACGGATGTGCCCGATCAGGCTGATCCCTTTGGGGTCACTGGCGCCTCCGGAGGATGTGGATGAGGCAAACCGGGCCCGTATCTCTGCATCCTCCGGCCGCTCTTCCGCGAACTCCCATTTTGTGATGGAATCCTCTTCCAGAACAGCCTGCCCTTTCGATCCACAGATTTCGATACGCTTCTGACTCCCTGGATATGCGGCCGTTGTGCCCTCGATCACTCCAAGCGCCCCGTTTCCGAACCTCAGAATGGCAACGGCCGTATCCTCCACTTCAATTCTCTCGTGACCAAGCGTCGCTGTGTGTGCGCTGACTTCCACGGGGTCACCCATCAGGAACAGCAGCAGGTCGATGGCGTGGATGCCCTGATTCATTAGGACACCGCCTCCGTCCACCGCCCATGTGCCTCGCCAGGCGCCGCTGTCGTAATAGTCCTGTGAACGGTACCATTTTACCTGTGCATCCGCCAGCGAGATGGTTCCGAATCTTCCCTCGTCCACGGCTTTCTTCAGGAGCAGAGGCGCGTCCTGGAAACGGCTCTGGAAAATACCGCACAGAAGGACGTGGTGCGCTCTGGCATTCTCAATCAGGAACTGGATCCGCTCCTCCGTGATTTCCATGGGCTTTTCGATCAGAACGTGTTTCCTGGCACGGATGGCCGCAAGGGCAGGATCGAGATGGTACCCGGACGGCGTCGTGATGCTCACCGCGTCGATTTCCGGGTCCTGCAGCATCTCCTCCAGGGAGTAAAACGCACGACAGTGATTTTCCGAAGCCCACTGATCCGCTTTCTCACGGTTTCTGTGAAACCCTCCCACGAGCCGGCAGTCCTCCTGATCCCGCAGCGCTGCCGCATGCGCTCCGGAGATGCTGCCGAGACCGACAATCCCAAAACCGATCCGCTTCTCCATGATGTTCTCCTTTCTGTCCCGGCCGGCAGGACTGCTCTGATCCAGCTCTGTCGTGACGATTCTATCATGAATCCCGGCCTTGTACAGGGGGAGCAGAAAGCCCCCCTGTTATGATTGGAAGCCCGTGTTTGAAGCGTTTGCGCTTACTCGAAGGTTTTTGCTACGTTTTCCAGATACTTCCGGATGGGCAGGTGCTGGGGGCACATTTCCTCGCATTGACCGCATTTGATGCAGTCACTGGCCTTGCCGTTCTTGAGGGTCAGACGCCTGTAATTGCCGCCATAGACAGGGCGTCTGTCTTCGTCAATGAGCATCTCATTATTGTACAGGGAGAAATACTCGGGGATGGCGATGTGCTGCGGGCAGTTGACCGTACAATAGGAACAGCGTGTGCAGGCGATGGCGATACGTGCCTTGATGATCGAGGCTGCCTCCTCCATAAATTGCAGTTCTTCCGCGTTGAGCGGCTTGAAGTCGCCCATTGTGGCGGTGTTATCGAGCATCTGCTCCATGTTGCTCATGCCGCTGAGCACCATATAAACCTGCTCCTGGCTGGCGGCGAAGCGGATCGCCCAGGAGGGAACGGACATCTCCGGCTCACGGGCCTTAAACTGCGCCTCAAGCTCACCGGGGAGGTTGGCCAGGGTTCCACCCTTGACCGGCTCCATGACGATAACGGGTCTGCCGTGCTTCACGCAGACCTCGTAGTTGGCACGGCTCTGTACGCCGGGATTGTCCCAGTCGAGGTAGTTGATCATCAGCTGCACATACTCAATCTCCGGGTGCGCAGTCAGCAGCTTGTCCAGCAGCTCCGGCCCGTCGTGATACGAGAAGCCGATGTGCTTTACAAGCCCGGCCTCCTTCTTGGAGCGGATAAAATCCCAGCAGTGATATTTGTCGAAAACCTCCACAGACCCGGAATTGACGTTGTGAAGCCAGTAATAGTCGAAGTACACCGCTCTGGTGCGCCGCAGCTGTTCGGAAAAGATCATCTCCCGGTCGTCTTCGCTTTTGATCATGTAGGAGGGCAGCTTCGTTGTCAGAGTAAAGCTGTCACGCGGATGACGCGCGACCAGCGTCTCCCCGATCGCCTCCTCGCTTTTGCCGCCGCAGTACATCCAGGCGGTGTCAAAATAGGTGAAGCCCCGTGCAAGGAAGATGTCCACCATCTGTTTCATCAGTTCAATGTCGATGCTGCTCTCGTCGTCCGGATCGGTCAGCGGAAGCCGCATCAGTCCGAAGCCCAGTTTTTTTACTGACATTTGTATTCCCCCTTCGGCAGATTGAAGCACCCTGCGCGCAAGCCAGGCAGGGCGCTTCGACGGTATGAATTGTATCATGCTCCGCTTCCCTCCGTCAAGCTCCGTGGATCTCCGTTTTCCGCCCGGCTTCCTGCAGCTCATCCGACATGCAGGTCATCCTATGACGTGAATCGATCACAGCATCCTGTGATGAGTTGCCGATTTTCAGGGAACGGGCTTCTCCGTGTTGGAGTGTCCTTTTTCTTGCCGTTCTGCCCGTCCTGTGTTATACTCTCTCCATTCTCATCAACCGGAGGCCCTCCATGATCCGTAATTTCAGAGACCTCGGCGGCATACAGAACTCACGCGGCCAGATCATTCCGTCCGGCATGCTCTTCCGTTCAGCCAATCTCCATGCAGCTGAGCCTGCGGAACTTGCCGGTATCTCAGCCATCATCGACCTGAGGACGGATACAGGCAGAGAGCGGGCCCCTGACCGGATTCCTGAGGCTGCCTCTTATCATATTGTCCCGATCTTCGATGAACAGGCGGCCGGGATCACCAGGAGCGGATCGCTGGATACCGTGCCGGACATGGTCAGCCTGTATCGGCAGATGATCACGGAACATCATAAAGCCGTAAAGGAAGCCCTCTCCATCATCTTCAGTCACGACTTTGCATCCGGCGGCATTCTCTGGCACTGCACAGCAGGAAAAGATCGCTGCGGGGTAATCACAGCATATGTACTTTCCGCATTAGGGGTTAAGCAGGATACGATCATGGCAGACTACATGCTCTCCAACAACGCCTGCATTCCGGAAGCAGACAGTATCCGGGAGAAGCTTCTCAGCGCCGGGAAGTCACCGGAAGAGGCGGACAAGATCCGGGCTGTGTTTATTGCGAAGGAAGAGTACATGAACGCCGCGCTTGAAGTGATGGTGTCTGAAGAGAATCCGGTATTTCAGAAGAAGATATTCGGAGTGTGAGAGTAAGCCTTTAAGAAGCCAGAAAAGGAGGTAACCGACCATGGATCTCATCATTAAACACGGGACGGTCGTCAACGCTCTCAGCCGTTTCAAGGCTGATATCGGCGTCACGGACGGCAGGATCGTCTGTATCGCCGAAAGCATCGAGCCCTGCGGCGGCGAACAGGTCGTTGACGCGGAAGGCATGCTTGTGCTCCCCGGTGCCATCGACGCACACACTCATCTTGCCCTGCCCTGCGGCGAAACGTCCTCCGCTGACGACTACTTTGCCGGTACCAGAGCGGCGGCCTGCGGCGGAACGACAACCGTCTTCGATTTTGCGCAGCAGGATCCCAATGAAAAAATGACCGACACCGTGAAGCGGCGCGACGCGCTCTGCGCACCGAACGCTGCGGTGGATTACTCCTTTCATGTCGCGGTCACGGACGTGTCGAAAGGGCTGATCGACGGCATCGGCGAATGCGTCGAGATCGGCATTCCTTCCTTCAAGGTTTATATGGTTTATGATTTCGGCGTAAGCGACGGTGTATTCTTCCGGGTTCTGGAGAAGGCAAAAGAGGTCGGCGCTCTCATCGCGGTGCACGCCGAGAACAGCGAGCTTGTGAACATGCTCACCAGGAAATACCTCTCCGAAGGCAAAACCGGCCCCTGGTACCACTATCTGTCCCGTCCCGAGTTCGTCGAAGGCGAGGCCGACTTCCGTGCGATCCAGTGGGCGAAGGCGACCGGCGTCCCTCTCTACATCGTGCATCTTGCCAACCGGCAGGGTGTCGAGGCCGTAACGGCGGCCAAGGACGAGGGTTATGAGATCTACGCCGAGACCTGTCCGCAGTATCTCGAGTTTACCTGCGATGTTTATAAGCGGGAGGACGGCAGAAACTTTGTCTGTTCTCCGCCGATCAAAGGTGCTGAAAGCCGTGAAGCGCTTTGGGAGGCGATCCGGCGCGGCGATATCGACACGGTTGCAACCGACCACTGCCCCTTCCAGTCGTATGAAAAAGACTGGGGCAGGGATGACTTCTCCAGGATTCCGAATGGCTGCGCCGGCATTGAGAACATGTATCCGTACATGCTCTCCGCTGCGAATGAGGGCCGTATCACCTTCGAAAAAGCCGTCGCTCTCTGCTCTGCCAACCCTGCGAAGATCTTCGGCTGCCGCTCGAAGGGTGAGATTGCCGTCGGCAGGGACGCCGACATCGTGATTTACGATCCCGCAAAGGACTTCACCGTCACAAATGACAAGATGCATTCCAACTGCGACCATACGATCTGGGAGGGCCTGAAGCTCCACGGCTACCCCGTCCAAACCTACTCCCGCGGCAGGCTTGTCTATGACAATGGCAGCTTTGTCGGCGAAAGAGGCTGGGGCAGGCTCGTCAGATGCCGGCTGCATTAAGCGTCTCGCCGGATCTCTTCCGGATATGAGCAGGGGCTGTGAAAAAGCCTCTGAAAAAAGAAGGGTGCCCACAGGCACCCAGAGAAAGGCCCGCGGCCGGGGAAGGCTGAGCGACTGCTGCTCACTTTCCCCGGCCGCGCCGTGTCAGTTCGATTCGTGATTCAATTCGCTTCCGTCCGGCCTGACAATGGTATATTCCGTGTCGCTGGCAAAGGCGTCCTCCGCGATGGTGACGTCGGCGCCGGTAATGTGGACAAAGGTCAGATACGGGCAGTCGGCAAAGGCGCGCGCCCCGATCACACGGACGCTTTCCGGCAGACGTACAGAGACGAACGCAGCGCCCGCAAAGGCCTCTTCACCGATCTCTGCAAGATCGGAGGGAAGGAGGAAATCAGGTTCCGCAGAGAAAATCAGGACGACATTTTCGTCATAGCTGAGCTCCAGGAAGAACGCATCTTCGAGCGGGTCTTCGTCGAAGGGGTCCCCGGCGGAATCACTCATATTGAAATAAGTGACGATCCCCTCCTCTGTCACAGGCTGAACCTCCGATATCAGCCTGAGGAGGCTTGGACAGGCAGTGATATTGAGCTTCACGAGCTCATTGCCGCTGCAGTACAGACACTCGAGCAGCGCGTTCCTTCTGATGTCCAGCTGCGTCAGGCTGTTGTCGCTGCAGTACAGTTCGATCAGCCCGCCGTTTCCGGCGACGTCCAGTGCGCCCAGCTGATTGCCGCTGCAGTCCAGACACTCGAGCGCGGTATTTTTGCTGATATCCAGCGCGGTCAGCCGGTTGCCGCTGCAGTACAGAATATCCAGCGCGGTCATACTGCCGATGTCCAGCGCCGTGAGGCTGTTGTCGTTGCAATCCAGATACAGAAGCGCTGTGTTCCTGCTGAGATCCAGCGCAGTCAGCTGGTTTTCGTGGCAGGTGAGAGAAATCAGTTCGGTATTTCTGCTGACGTCCAGCTCTTTCAGCTGGTTGTGATAGCAGAACAGGTGCTGCAGTCTGGTGAAGTGCTCAAGTCCCTGCAGACTGGTGATGGCCCCCGGCTTCTCTCCGTCCTCGCCGATGTCGACCATCGTCACCGCCTCGATCTCGGAACTGCTGAGATATCCATCGCCGTTCCTGTCAAATTCTTTGGACACATAAGCGCGGAATTCGCTGTCCGGGAAATTGGTCTGGTCGACGGCGAGGTCGGGTGAGGCCTCCGTATTGCAGGTGAACAGCTTGAAAGGACCGTCATAGTTTGTGTTGCGCCCGCTTACCACCATCCCGCCGCTGTCGCACGCGGCGCTGAAATTGACGGAGAACGGGATCTTATTGACTTTGTCGTAGGAGTATTCGCCGGAGTAGTTTTTCCCGTGCTCGATATAATAGCGCAGCGGCGTTTCACCGCCGGTGATGCGGCACTCGACGGTTACCAGGCCCTTCTCTGTGATCAGAAGGGGCTCCGCCAGAGGGATCAGGCGGTAGCCGCGAAAGCCGATATCGGCGGATGCCGTGACCGTTTTATCGCCGTATGTCAGCGTCAGGCTGATGCTGTTTGTATTTCTGTCGCTGAAATAGCCGATTGCCCGGATCTCCTCACCGCCGTCGACCTGGTAAATCTGCTGGGCGGGGGCTTCCAGACCGGCGGTTTTCCAGTGCCAGGTGGAAGGGATGCTGTCATACGAATAGCAATGGTCATAGCGCCAGGGCTGGACGTCTATCACATTCACGGCAGAGGAGAGCGTAGCGTCATAGTAGGACAGCCAGAAGTATCCGCCATAGTTATACTCGTTCTTTCCCCAGCTGTTCCGGACAAGCCATGCGCCGTTTCCCGGCGGCGTTCCTCTGCGGAAATGCTCTGCGGGGAAATCATCGTCCCAGCCGACCAGCGTGATCACATGATTGCGGCCATCGTCTTTGGGGTAGTAAAAGGAATTGTAGGTGGCGCTGTAATAATCCCAGTTTGAACGATAAACCGCGCAGACCGCACCGTGGTTCATAATTGCCGTCTTCACTGCGGCCCTGTCTTTGGAGCTGATGAGGTGCATATCCGTAAGCTGTATGCTTCCGGAACGGCCCGCGGCGGGATCGGGCGCGAAGCTGTCCGCCCAGGCGTACGGAACCTCCGTTTCCTGCACAGGGTCGAGCATATTGGCAGCCCGCAGGGAGGCATTGTAGGCGGACCCGCCTGTCATCAGGTAGTCCGCTCCGTTCAGCAGGACATGGTCGCCGTTGCTGCAGCCTTTTTCATCCAGAAAATCGTGATAGGTAAAATAGGCCAGATGCAGCTCGGAGAGATCAATGTCCGTGCCGGCGTTGCCGTCATGGATCAGATCCGCTTCCATTGCGGCAATCGTGGAGAAAGCCCAGCAGGTGCCGTAGCTCCCCTGATTTCGCACCGGGGGAAGCAGGCCCAGTTCATAGCCGTTGTAGCTGGAAGGCAGACCGCCTCCGCCCTGATTCGACGATCCGAAAACCGGCTCCGGTTCAAGATCCTCCTCCCACAGCTCAGCCATCGGCGGCGTCTCGAGCTGGCCGAGAACGTTGACCGTGATCACAGGCGGTTTCAAACCGTCCGCGACGGTGTAATCCGTAAGCACTGGAGCGAAGTGGAAAGCTTCCAGATCCTCGTCGTAGTCCTCCAGGCATTCCCACGATACTTCCAGAGTACGCGGAAGAGAGTCCACCCTGACGGAGAGATGAGCGGGGAAGCGCTTGCGAAGCTCGATCATGGCGAGCTTGTAATCCGTGTTGATCGTTGCAGAGTCGCCAAGGCCCTCAAAGCCGGTGATGACGCCGTCGTCAGAAAAGCTCCCCTGTCTCTCCCCCTCTGCAAAAGCGGCGGGGAGAAAGAACAGACTGAGGCTCAGGCACAGACACAGGAAAAGAGAAAAGACGGTGCATGACTTGATGTTCATGTCAATCCCTCCCGGAAAATCATCATGCTCACATGAGAAGAGGCTTTCAGATGCGGGATGCGGATACGATCCGTTTCGGCGAAAGCCCGGTACCGCTGACTGCCATTGCGCCGGGTGTCCCCGGATGCGTGGTTTCCGAATGCAGCGCAACGATGCCGCGCGATACCGGCTAACAGGATAACAAAGATTTCAGAAATATTCAATAGCCCGCGCAGGGCATTTCTCTCTCTTTCCCTGCCGTCCGTGATTGTTTTATGACAGAATCCGTGATACAGTACAGACACAGATGAGAATTCATATCTTCAGGAGGGGATGCATCATGGATCAGCAGAAAGAAAAAGTACGGCTGAGTGAAGAACAGCAGCATCCCCGCTGTATTGGAAGAGAGCCGCATCGTATTTAAGGAGCGCTTTGAATGGTACTGGACGAACACCTGATCTACGAAATACTCTCCGTCGTCGAGGAGATCCCGCGAGGGAAGGTCGCCACCTACGGCCAGATTGCCGGACTGATCGGCAGAGAACAGAACGCCAGACTTGTGGGAAAGGTCCTGAGCATGGCGGAATACTACGGGAGCTATCCATGTCACCGGGTAGTCAATCACGCCGGAAGGCCGGCCCCGTCCTTCCGTGAGCAGGAGTCCCTGCTTCGGGAGGAAGGTGTCCGCTTTCTCCCAAACGGGAACGTCGACCTGAAGCAATATCAGTGGGTGCCCTGACACACTGCCGGATGTATCGGTCTTCTGCTGCCGCCAGTCCTTCCTGCAGGAGAATTCCGGATCCGCAGCGCCGGTGCGGGCAGCCTTCCAGGCAGGACGCAGGCCTCGTGCAGGGGGAAAAAACGCCCGGCCCTGTATGACAGAGCCGGGGTATGTGTGCCGTATGCGTTTCGGCGGTACAGTCCGGGCGGAAGCGGATGCTGCTTCGGAGCCGGGACTGCACAGCAGGGAGCCGTGTTTTTACCAGATATCCACGGAGCCGGTTTCGTCCCCTCTGACCCAGTAGATCTTGTTCTGATCCGGACGGACATACGCCTTGTCCGCCTGGCCGACTTTGGCAAGGATCTCCTCCGGGGTGATCTCGCCGCCCATCGGGGACTGGATGAAGACCTCTGTCTTCTTTGCGGCCGGTTTTACGGGTTTTTTCGCAGTCTTCTTTGCGGCCATATTCCCGGCCGTCTTGCCTTTCTTCCCGGACTTTACAGCCATGGTCCCTGTCTCGACCGCTTCACTGAACACTGCCTTTACCTGATCCGCAATTTTGGGGCTGACCTTCATGCGCCCGGTTTCGATCGCGCCGATGGCTGCGCTGCTCACACCGATCGCTGCAGCCAGCTTTGCCTGAGAAAGGCCATACTTCTCACGGAGCTCTTTGATCGTCATGTATGCTGCCTCCTTTCCGTATGCTGCAGGTGTTGGTTTTCGTCATGATCCAAAGGATTCTGCTCTGTGCCTGTCCTGCACTGACAGGCATCTGTGAAAATCTCTCTCGGCTGTACCGGTTCAGCGCTTGACTCTCGCGCCTGCGCCTCCCATGATGGCCTCGACCTCATTGACGCTGGCCATGGAGGTGTCACCGGGCGTGGTCATGGCGAGTGCGCCGTGGGCTGCGCCGTAGTTTACAGCCTTCTCGGCATCTCCCGTGGTCATCAGGCCGTAGACCAGACCGGAGGCAAACGAGTCGCCGCCGCCGACACGGTCCATGATCTCGAGCCCGTTGTACTCCTTGGACTGGTAGATCTCGCCGTCCGCCCAGCAGATGGCCTTCCAGTCGTTGACCGTGGCGGTCCTGACCGTGCGCAGCGTGGTCGCCACGACCTTGAAGTTGGGGTAGGTCTCGGCGGCCTTGCCGATCATCTTCTTGTAGCCGTCCAGGTTCAGTTCCTTCAGGTTTTCATCGTTGCCCTCGATCTCGAAGCCCAGGCAGGCGGTGAAGTCCTCCTCGTTGCCGATCATCACGTCCACATACTTGGCCACTTCCCGGTTGACCTCCCGCGCCTTCTCCAGACCGCCGATGGCGCTCCACATGGAGGGACGGTAGTTGAGATCGTAGGAGATCAGGGTGCCGTATTTCTTCGCCGTCTTGCAGGCCGCGATTACGGTCTCGCAGGACTGCTCGGACAGGGCCGCATAGATGCCGCCGGTGTGCAGCCAGCGTACGCCGAGCTTGCCGAAGATATAATCGAAGTCAAAGTCCTCCGGGGTTGCCTGGGAGATTGCGGTGTTGGCCCGGTCAGAGCAGCCGACCGCGCCGCGGATGCCGAAGCCGCGCTCGGTAAAGTTAAGCCCGTTGCGGCACACCCGGCCGATGCCGTCGGTCTTCTTCCAGTAGATCAGATCCGTGGACACGCCGCCCTGCTCGATCAGGTCACGCATAAGCTTGCCGACCTCGTTGTCCGCGAAAGCAGTGATGACGCCGGTCTTCATGCCGAAGCACTTGTGCAGGCCGCGGACGACGTTGTACTCACCGCCGCCCTCCCAGGCGCGGAAGCAGCGTGCGGTGCGGATGCGGCCTTCGCCCGGGTCCAGGCGGAGCATGATCTCGCCCAGAGACACCGCGTCAAACATGCATTCTTCTTTCGGACGTAACTTGAGTTCCATGTTTTTCCTCCTTGATTCTGTTTCTTCTGTTCTGTGCATTCTATGACGGCTCCGCGGATGGTCTGCAGAGCCTGCTGGCAGTATTCAGACCCTGTTTCTCGCTGTACTCTGCCCGATTCTGCTTATGATTGTATCACAAATCTTTCGTTGCCACAATACCATCACACACATAAAAATGCTTGTAATTCCGTTTTTGCTTTGCTAAAATCGTGATCAGCAGGCCCGGTATCCTGTTTTACGGCTCCGAGTGAGGATGAAGCCGGATCTGCTCATCCGGGAACCGGCACAGCGTTTATACAACCGTCCCGCCCCCTGACAGCTGCGCGGCAGTAACTGAGAGGTGATCCCGTTGGCAAACACAATCCGTATCGACCGCTCCGGTCTTGAGAAAGCCGAAGCATTTCTGGATAAAAACGTCCGTCTGGACGGCAGGGAAAAAACGACCTGTCTCATGATCTGCGAGGAGCTGATCCTCCGTCTTCTGCAATCCGGCAATGACGCCCTGTCCGTTTCCGTAAAAGGTGCTTTCACCCCGCATGTTGAAATCACGGCAGATCTGCCGGTCGACGATCTTCATGATCTCAGGGGCAAAAGCGAAGAG
Source organism: Oscillospiraceae bacterium (assembly GCA_024697625.1). Classification (GTDB taxonomy): domain Bacteria; phylum Bacillota; class Clostridia; order Oscillospirales; family Oscillospiraceae; genus Limivicinus. The sequence continues at coordinate 44,538 of JAILFJ010000173.1, read as the reverse complement.
GAACGCATTGAGGCCGAGATCAGAAAGGATCTGCTCAGCCGGTACGGGGCCTACATCGACCAGGAGCAGAAAAACGGCCAGACGGTGTACAGAGTGTATTCCCATCGGCGCGGCGGAGAGGTTTTCAGCGAAGAGATCTTCCGCTTCTACCAGGGTGACCGCCGGCGCGGCCTTGACGGCCCGACCGGTCTGCTGCGTTATCTCGCCGGGAATCACGCCGCCATGGTCGGCTTCTCCGTCTTCAACCGGACGCTCAAGCATACCTGCGCCCTGATGTTGCCGGTGTTTGCGGCCGGCATGATAGACACGCTGTCAACCTGCTCGTCCTTTTTTGAGGCGCCGGTGCTGCTGAATATTCTCGGCGCCATGCTGGCGCTGCTTGTCAATCTGATCTGTGCGACCGTCGACGCCCGGGTCTACCAGCGCTTTGTGCGCGGTGTGGAATCCGGTTTCCGTATGGCGATCGTCCAGAAGATACAGGTTCTTTCCATGAAGTATTACAGCAGCACACCCAGCGGAAAGATTCTCTCCAAGCTGGTCTCGGACGTGCAGTTTATCAAGCTCCTGCTCTGCGAGCAGATGCAGACCGTCCTGCATCTCGGGATCGACATCGTCTTTGTGATTGTCATGTCTCTGCTTCGGCTGCCGCTCATGCTGGTCTTTTACGCGGTGGTGATTCCCATGTCGGCCTGGATCATCCGGCGCTATATGCCCCCCATCCGTGCAAGCAAGGCGAATATGCGGCGCAGAACGGAGGTCGTGAACGCTTCCTTCAAGGAGATGCTCGCCATGGAGGATCTCTCCCGCGCCCACGGTGCGGAAGAGGCTCAGATCCAGCGGATCTCCCCCAGGGTCTGCTCTGTAGAGAGCGCGGCCATCGAGCAGGACCGGCTTCAGGTCCATCTCAACAACGCAGGCTACGCCACGGCTCAGGGCTTCCGCCTCCTGTGCGTCTCCATCGCCATCTATCTCGCTTTTCAGGGCCGGATCACCGTCGCCTCGGTGGTGCTCTTCGCGTCCCTGTTCGACGCGCTGAACAACAGCGTGCAGAAGTTCCTGGACGATATTCCACAGATCACGCAGGAGCTGGACAGCCTCACGAGTGTGGATGAGCTTCTCAGCGAGCGTGACACCGAAAAGAACGGCACCGCCCTCCTGCCCCTCCCCTTCCGGGGCGAGATCTGCTTTGAAGACGTGACCTTCAGCTATTCTCAGGAGCAGCCGCCGGTTCTCCAAAAGGTCAGCATGCAGATCCCGGCGGGCAGCTGTGTCGCCTTTGTGGGCAAGTCCGGCGCGGGAAAATCCACGATATTGTCACTGCTTCTCGGGCTCTATTCCCCACAGTCCGGAAGGATCACCGTAGACGGCATGGATCTCGACGAGATCGACAAGACCCGCTACCGCCGGTACATTGCCGTCGTACCGCAGAACTCGGTGCTGTTCTCCGGCACGCTCTGGGACACCCTGACCTACGGCCTCAAATACGTGTCGGAGGAACGTGTGACCCAGGTGCTGAAAAGCGTCGGCCTGCTGGAGCTGGTAACCGCGCACCCGGACGGGCTGTTCCGCCCGATCTACGAAAACGGCGAGAATCTGTCAGGCGGCCAGCGTCAGCGCATCTCCATTGCCCGTGCGCTGCTCCGTGAGCCGGGCATCATCCTCTTTGACGAGGCCACAAGTGCCCTCGACAGCGAGTGCGAGCAGGAGGTCCAGGCGGCGATCGAGGCGATCATCGGCCAGTGCACGGTCGTCATGGTGGCCCACCGGCTGAACACCATCCGGAAGGCCGGGATCATCTATCGGATCGAAGACGGCTGTATCACACGCTGTGACCCCGACGCGGAGCTGCGCGGCTGAGGCCGGCAGCTTACTGGTCTCACAGCAGGCACAGGCTGTACGCGATCAGAAACTGTCCGCCGTAGTAAAAGATATAGTTGCTGATAATATCGACCGGACGGTCCTTCCCTGTACCGAAGTAGGTGCCGCTGAGGACCAGATCCGACACGGCAAACAGGACGCTGCCGATGAAGAAGCAGCACAGCGCGCCGCCTCCGTGGAGCAGAAACAGTCCGCCCGAGACAAAGACCGTCGAAAACAGGCAGATTCCGTAGGCAAGAACCACCGGCTTCATTATCCCATAGCTGAGCTTCATTGGCTTCTCCAGGACGGCGACGAGGCCGTCCGCTGCAGCCGCCAGCGCAAACGAGGCGATCAGAAACAGCCCGCCGCCATATTGGACCAGCAGCCCAGAGATAAAGAGAAGATGTCCGATCCCGAACACGGTGAAACCGGCATAGGTAAAAATGCGATCCTGCTCCGGGAAGACGTACTTCAGGTCAAGCCAGATGTCACCCATCAGCCCGAATACCAGCCCCAGGACAACATACGGGGCCAGCGGGGCGCCTGCCTTTGCCGTGACGGCCACAGCGACAAACAGCACCGAGACCATGCTCTTGATCAGCAGGGCCTTGACGCTGTAGGCGCGGAGTTTCTCACGGATATACCATACGAGAAGGATGATTCCCAAAACGATCAGGGCAAAGCTCATTTTTTCTCCTTTCTTCCGGGGTCGGCCGTCTGACGAACGGGCCGTCTGCTGTTTTCTGTCCTCTCTCCACTTTCCTGTCGGGCTGTCTCCGCAGCTCAGGTCAGCTGCTCATCCCTCAGCACAGTGTCAAAACGGCTGACACTGTGCTTCAGTCTGTCTGCCGGCTCGAGCTCCTGATCGGATCTTCAGCTGGCGGGCCGGATCCCGGCCTGTTCCGCGGCGGCATCGTACCAGTCCTGCATGATCTCCGCGAAGCTGACGTCATCGTCATATTCAGTCGCCTGATAGAGCGTCTCCCGTCCCCAGGACACTGCGCGGGCATAGCCGCCCGGTGCGAAGAAAAAGTCAGCGCGGAGGTTCATCTCCGGAAAATCCAGGGTAATGTATTCCCCCTCCGGTGTTTCATCGGCGTCCGTCTCGGTGAACCGGCCCTGCATGACCGCTTCGGCATACGGCCTTCCGTCGACCTCTGAGAGTCCGACCGGGCCGTATTCCGCTGTGCTGAGCGTCGCCTCTTTCTCCGGCATGTACGCGGCACGGGCAAGTGCCATGTCGATCTCCGTGTTGCCGAAAGACACCGTCTCCAGTCCGTTATTCTCCGCGAAGCGATTCGGCAGATTCCACGCCCATTCGCAGAGCATGGACCACTGTTTCAGCCCGCTCTCGTACTCCTCCGCCGTGGCCCGCTCGAAGCGGACGTCCGTCGGATGATAGTAGATATAATACTGTCCGGCCTCGTCCCTTGCAAACACGCGCATGCCCGACATGTCATAGCACAGCAGCTCATGGAGCCTCTCTTCACTGACCTTCCCGATGGAAAACAGCCAGCCCGCCCCGTCATACCGGCCCGCCTCAAGGGATGCGGTCTCGCAGACGATGAAGAGAAGTCCGTAGCTGTCATCCGCAGGGGTTTCCGCCGTGATCAGGTCATTGTATTCGGGCTCGATCTCCATCCGAAGGCCGTCATTCTCGTATACAGCCCACATTTCCGCAGGCTGCTGCGGCAGTGCGTCCGCAGAGGCCTTCCCGGACGGAATGCCTGCGCCGAAACGGATCATCAGGGCCAACACAAGCCAGAGCACGGCAGTTGTTCTCTTCAGCATTTGATATTCCTCCTTTGTTGTCCGGCGGCTGTCTCACAGAGCGCCGCAGCCAAGGCCGCTGTTCCTATGCTTCCGCTCCGCGGTTCAGGAACGGTTCCGCGATGCTACGGTTGAAGAACGCAATCAGCGGTCCCATAAAGAATGCGGTTACGACGGTCCCTATGTTCACTTCCCCAAAGACATCGATCCCCCCGATCCGGCAGAGCAGCGCCCCCAGGCTGACGCAGATCAGGTCGCAGATGATCCGGCAGTACTGAAACGGAATACGGCTTTGCTTCTCAGACCATATCAGGGATACCGCGTCATATGTTGAAACGCCGAGGTCCGCAGTAAAGTAGAACGACGAAGCAAGGCACATGATCACAATCGCAGCCAGCAGAAGGACAAGCCTTCCTGCAAACCCGATCTCCGGAAAGAGCCGCTGGCAGATCCCCTGCGAGAACTCGGCAATATAGCCCAGCAGAAAGAGGTTGATCAGAGTGGCCAGGCCGATTTTACGTCGGTCAAATACCAGCGCAAATGTCAGCAGAAGCAGGTTGACAATGACGTACAGCGTTCCGAAGCGGATCGGAATCACCGCGTCCAGACCGCTCATCAGGGACTGAAAGGGATCCACGCCCAGAGAGGCATGCTTGAACATCCCCACACTGATTCCACAGATCATGACGCCCAGGGCGCTCATCAGAATCCGTCTGGTTTTCCTTCTGTTCTGCTCGGGTTTTGTCATATTCACACCTGCACTGCTTTCTTTCACAGTTTTCTCCGTCCCTGTACTGTATTTGAAATGATTGTAACACGAAGCGCCGCGTTTTTCCATCCCCAAAGCGCAAAACCGCATCGTGCAATGATAAAAACTCTGATTGCTATTTCCCGTACATCTGTGTATAATCTTTCTGACAGCTGAAGCCTGCAGAATGCAGAGGTGCTGCGAAGGCCATGCACCGCTGCCGAATACAGGCCAGACAAACCACAGATTTTGATAAGGAGTTACGGAAAATGAAACGGATGCTGATTATCTTTCTGATCCTGGCCATGGCCGTCGGTTTTTCCCCCGCATCAGCCTCGGCGGAAGGCAGCCCTGATCCTGCCGCACTGAAGACGCTGCTGGAGGAGGACTCGTTCTATGTACAGCAGGGCGTCTACCGTGAGCTGGATACCGTAAAGGAAGCCTCGGCGGGCAGGCTGCTGAGCTGCTTCGGCAACAATGCGGGCTCCGCCTATATTGTTTTCTGCCTCCCCGCAGCCCCGGAGCAGGATACCTCTCTGGGCTTGGAGAAGCTGGGCTGGCCGGATGAGATCGCCACAGTCTATGACGATCCCGCCGTTGAGAATGCACCGGCCAATCCGTATTTTGCCCCCGGCGGCTGGGAATACAAGCTGCGGCAGGACGAGGTGATCGTTCTGGTCACACCGCTGCCCTGCGAGTGCAAGTACTATTCCTTTATCAACTACATCATGTTCACCGAGGACAAGCCGGGCAAGAACTATCAGGGCGTCCCGGGCATGTTCTCGGTCGGGAATGAGAGCACCGGTCTGTATCACCCGATCTTCGGCTCCATCGGCAGCACAGTCAACTTTACCAACATCCGCCACAGCGGAGACTCGGTCTTCGACACGGAGGCGGTCATCGTGATCGGTGCCAATCAGGATTCCGTTGCCGCGGTGGTGGAGGACCTGCACAGCGCGGGTTATGATGACGGAATGATCAACGTCATGCCGATCCCCTCCGGCACATACCGGATGGGTCTGCAGAAGGGCGCGGATACCTTCTCCTTCCTGCAGCGTGTCTCTCAGGCCACAGACAGAGACGCCTACCGGGACTATCTGGACCACATCTCCGAGCGGGCAACCCTGTATCGGGTCACCCCGGTCTCTGAGGCAGCGGCAAACCCCTATCCGAACGAGACCGTCATCCCCCGCGGCAACGGCGTCCACGAAGCGGCCGTACTGATCGATGCAGAAAGGAATCTGGAGACGATCCGGGAGGCCCTGATCGCAAAATATGCGGATGGATACACCTATGAAGAACCGACATGCGTGATCTCGGTGCCGGAGGGGCTCACTGCCTACTTCACAGACTTCAACGCCAAAGGCGACAATCGGGACGCCATGTACCTCATGACCCCGGATTTCACCCTGGACAGTGACGAGGACTTCGTCGTCATCTACGGCGTAAACCACGCCAAAACCGGCAAGGCTCTCTACGCCAACGCGGTGCTGTACGCAAAGCCGATGCTCAACGGCGTCACCAGCATCTACGACACGCTGTTTGAAGGGAGCGCCACGGCCTGGCTCGGCGAAGACTGCGAGGATGCGGACGCATACTATGTTTACAGGCTGGCAAGGGAAGCCGCGGACGAGTGCACCGCCCTGATTCCGTATTCCACTGGGAACGAGCAGGGCAAATACTACGGGGTGGACAACGGCAATCCCGTTCTGATGGCCTTCCGTTCCTATCTGGAGGATACCGGGGCCGGCGCTTCATACTATGAGGTCATCTACGATCGCGTGATCGTGTTCCACAAGCAGTAATTTCGCTCAGGCGATAACAGGAGGGTATTTATGACATCAGATCTGACCCGCAGAGATTTTCTGAAAGGCGTGGCTGCCGGTGCGGCCAGCCTCGGTGTGATGGCCGTACTGCCTGCTTCTGCAGCAACGGCCGAGGCGCATGCGGAGGCCGCCGAGCCTGAAGCCGCCGTTCAGGCTGAGCCCGTCGTCTCCGACGGCTCCCCCGAAGCGCTCCGGCAGGAGCTGGAGGGGGCCGGTTTCCGGGTTCAGAACGGAAAGCTCTATGAATTCGACACGCTGGGCCTTGCCTCGGAGGGGAAGCTTCTCACCTGTTTCGGCAACAACGCCGGTTCCACCTATCTGATTCTGAACCTCCCGCCCGCACCGAACCAGAACGCGGCGCCCGGCAATCCGGAGCGCGGCTGGGACGGCGAGCTTCCGAGCGCTTACGACGATCCCGAGGTGGAGAACGCGCCCGAGAACCCCTTCTTTTCACCGGCGGGCATGGCGTTCAAGATGCGCCAGGATGAAGCGGTCGTCGTTGTCACCCGGCTGCCCGAGCGCTGCAAATACTGGTCCTTCATCGCATATGACATGTTCGCAAAGCAGATGGAGGGCAAGGATTATTCCAACGAAAAAGCCTACTTCGGCTTCGGGAATGAGGAATCCGGTTATTATCATACCGTGTTCGCCTCCATCGGCTGGCCGGTCAACCTGCTGAATGCCCGTCATGCCGGAGACAGTCCCTTCGGGACAGACACCGTGCTGGTTCTCTGTGCCAACAGGACGGTCCGGGACCGGATCTCGGGCTGCCTGACGGCTGCGGGTTATCCGGACGGCATGGTGAACGTGATGGAGATCCCGGCCGACACTTACCGCATGGGTCTCGAGCGCGGCAGGGATACCTTCAGTATTTTCGGGCGCGTCTCACAGCCCGAGGATCGGGAGGGCTTCCGGCAGTACCTTGCGCAGCTTCCCGAGACCGCCGCCGTTTTCCGCGTCAGTCCGAAGGACGAGGTTCCGCCGGCAACCTTTGCCATCCAAAAGCTTCAGCCCAGAGGCTCCGGTATCCATGAGGCTGCGAAACTCCCCGGCTGTACGCAGAAGCTCGACACGATCCGGGAAGCAATCCTCGCGCAGTATGCCGGAGACTATGACTGTGAAGAGCTCTCGACCGACATCGGCATTACCGACGGGCTCACCGCCTATATGAAGGACGCAGACGCGCAGGGCGACGTTCTGGATGCGGCGTATCTCAACTGCGGCGACTTCCGGCTTCAGAGCGACGAGGACTTTGTCGTCGTCTACGGGGTAAACCACAACTATACCGGCAAGGCGCGTTACTTCAACGCCGTCCTCCACGAGCGCCCCCTGATCAACGGCGTGTGCAGCGTGTACAACTCGATGCTGCCGGGGAGCGCCGCGCCGTACCTCGGCGACAGCGCGGACGACGCGGACGGCTATTACGTCTATAAGATGGCGCGTACGGAGCTGGACGCGTATACGGCGGTCATTCCCTTCTCGACCGGCAATCCGCAGGGAAAGTACTACGGCGTCGACAACGACAGGCCGGTGTTCGTCCTCTTCCGGCTGTATCTCGACGAGACCGGGATCGGAGCCTCCTACTATGAGCTGATAAACGACCGGGTCATTGTGTTCCACAGAAAGCAGACCTGACAGAAACGCAAAACAGCCAGGCCCTTAAAATACGGCAGCCCGCAGCTTTCCCTGCGGACTGCCGTATTCATTCTGTCAGCGGGGGCTTACCTGCGGGAGCCTCAGCCCCGCCAGCCGCCCATGCCGCCGTGCCTGCCCCGGTCCATGCCGTCACCGGGGCCCATCTCTTCTCCGGTCCCGTTGCCCATACCGGGGCCCATGCCGGGACCCATGCCGGGACCCATACCGCCGTTCATTCTGCCGCCCATACCGGGACCCATGCCACCGCCCATCATCTGGTTGGGAATGGTATCCAGCGTCTGGCCGTTCACGATGATGGTGCCGCCGTTGTACTGCGCCGTGCCGTCGTAATCAAAGGCCGAGCGTCCTGTAATATTGACGGTGCCGCCGTTGATGATGAGGTTGCCGTTGGAGTCCACGCCGTCTGTGTCGCCCTCGGCCATGACGATAGTCAGGCTGCCGCCGTTGATCTCCACGGTGGGCGTGTAGGCGGAGGACTTCCATGCGGCGTTCACGCCGTCGTCTGTGGCCGAGATGCTGATATCACCGCCGTTGATGCTGATATACGTTCCCTCGAGGCCCTCCGCAGCGGTCAGGGCAAAGCTGCCGCCGTCGATCTGGAGAAGGGTGTTGGCATGGATGGCGTCGTCGGATGCCGTGATACTGAACCTGCCGTCCGTGATGAGGACATTGCCCAGTGTCTGATCGTCCGTGTTCTCGGCATGGAGGCCGTCCCCGCCAGCCGTCAGGCTGAAGCTGCCGTCGGCGACCGTGATCCTGTCCCTGGCACGGATGGCGCTGTCCGCGGCTGTGATCTCATAGGCGCCGCCGGTCACCGTCACCCCGTCCTTCCCGGCGATCCCGTGTCCGCCGGGGGAGCTGATCTTAAGGCTGCCCGGGCCGGCAAAGCTGATGTCATCCCTGGCATAGACTGCGGCGTTCACGTTGTTCTCGTCCCGCGCAGTAAAGCTGCCTCCGTTGGAGAGGCGGTTTTCGCTGCCTTCCGCAAGGGTGATCACCACTCTGTCCGCCTGCGCGACGTAGAGGGCGGCGAAGCTGTCGGAATGGATGCTCACACCGTTCAGCACCAGCTGCACCTCGTCCTCCGGATCCGCAGCAACCGTGACCGTGCCGTTCTCGAGGGTCCCGGACAGGACGTAGGTGCCCGCCTCGGTGATGCTCAGGTCCGAGCCGGAGATCTGCACCGCGTCCGAATCCGCCTGCGCGCCGATTCCGTTCAGCGTCACCGTGACCACTTCGGTCGCTTCCGCCTCAGTGACAGCCGCGCTGTCCTCCGCGGAGGCTGTGATCCGCACAGCGCCCCAGCCGGCGAAGAGCAGCAGAGCGGAGAGCAGCAGGGGAAGAAGTTTCAGGTATTTGAAGTTCATGCTGATATCTCCTTTTTCTTTTTGGATTCCGGGCGCAGTATAGCACGTCTGCGCCGATACATCCCCGAAAAGTGTCAGCGAATTTTACGCAAAACACACGAAGCGGGCCTCGGCTGCGTACCGATGCCCGTTTCGTCCTTCTGTCATTCCGCGGCGGGAAATCGGAGCTCAAACACCGCGCCTCCGTCGTTGTGCGCAGTGATACTGCCATGGCAGCTCTCGGCAACGGACTGCGCAATGGCAAGTCCGATGCCGTGTTTTCCGCCCCTGCCTTTATAGAAGCGTTCGAAAATGTGCGGCAGATCCTCCTCGGCGATCCCTGGTCCGTCATCCGCAACCGATACAAACACGCAGCTCTCCTCCCTGCGGCACTGCAGTGTGATCCTGCTTTCGGCATAGCGGATCGCGTTGGAGATGAGATTCCCGAAGAGCCGCTGTGCATCCTGCTCGCGGACCGGCAACAGCACGGGAGCTTCGTCAAAGTCATAGGTGAATGTGAGGCCCTTTCTCTCCGCCTCAGCGCGCTGCTCCGAGACGCAGAGGGAGAGCACCTCGCGCAGATCCGCCGCCTCTGCAGTCCCCTCCGGCGCGGCCTTCCCCATGCGGGAAAGATAGAGGATGTCCTCCACCATTCCGCCGAGCTGATCCGATTCGCTGAGAATGACCTTTGCTGCGTTCCGGGGCTCCATAAGCCCGTAGACAATGCCTTCCGCATTTCCGCGGATGGAGGTCAGCGGCGTGCGCAGCTCGTGCGACACATTCTGGAAGAAGATCTCCTGCTTCTGCTTCGCCTCGCTCAGCTCCGAGACCATGCGGTTCATCGATTCGGCCAGCGATTCAAACTCCACGTCCTGAAACCGAAACTCCTGCGCGTTCAGGTTTCCGCTGCCGATCTCGCGGGCGAAAACAGAGAGCTCCTGTACGGGTTCCGCAAAGGATTTTGCAAAGCGGCGGCTCAGGAGGACCGAGAGCAGGATCGTCGCCAGGATGATGATGAGCAGGACCGTGTTGATCCGCGCAGTAAAGGCGAGGATCGCCGTCACATCCACATAGGACACAAGGAAGCAGTCCTTCTGTATCGGGTCATCCGCCACCGAGACCGCGTATTTCTCGCTGCCGATGCTGAGGATCCGGTAGCGCCTGCTCCCGTCAAAGCCGTGGACGCGGAAATAGTCCGCAATTGCCGCTGCCGTCTCTTCATCCCCGTGCATTGGGAAGACCAGCGCGCCGTTTTTGTTCAGTACGGCGGCGCTTCCCGTGGTTCCCATGATACGGTCAGGGCGCCCTTCCAGGCGTTTTTCCGGCTGTGGCTGTGGCTGTTCCTGCAGGCTGCCGCGCCGGTCATAGGACGCGCTCTCCGAAACCGAGTCAAGCTGTGCCGTGACCCGGCTGCGGATAAAGCCCCGTACCGAGAGGTTGAAGGTCAGCCCCACCGTCAGCAGGACCGCCGCCGTCAGGCCGATCAGCGTAAGCAGCACTCTCGTCCGGATATGCCAGCGCCTTCTCACGGCTTCTCCTCCAGGCGGAAGCCGAAGCCCCAGACCGCCGTGATGCTGACGCCGCTGCCCTCCAGCTTCTGCCTCAGCCGCCGCACGGTATCGTCGGTGGCGCGGGTCTCCACAGCGGTCTCAAAGCCCCAGACCGCATTGAGCAGCTCCTCGCGGGACACCGCCTGATCCCTGCGGAGCATCAGATACCTGAGCACCTCATACTCTGTCGGGGTCAGGGCAAGCGCCCGTCCGTCGCAGAGGATATGCCGCCGGTTTTCGTCCAGGGTCAGTTTTCCGACTGCGGCAGCAGCGGGCGCTTCTTCGGCGTATTTCCGGCTCTCAAAGTCGATCCGGCGGAAGATGGCCCGCACGCGCATCAGCAGCGCCATTGCCGAAAAGGGCTTGGTAATATAGTCGTCGCTCCCGAGCCCCAGCCCCATGGCATAGTCGTTCTCCGCGTCCCGCGCGGTCAGCATGATGATCGGCACCGTGCTCTGCCTGCGCAGCTCCGTACAGACCGCAAATCCGTCAGAGCCGGGCATCATCACGTCGAGGATCACCAGGTCACAGGGGCTCTGCGCAAAGCGCTCCAGCAGCAGGTCGCCGGTCGGAAAGTCCTCCACCCGATAGCCGTCGCTGGCCAGAAAGGTCCTGACGACCTGGCGGATGTTGTCATCATCGTCCGCAATATAGATGCATTTTGCTTTGTCTTCCATGTCCATTCGCTCTTCCTCTTTCTGAAATCTGTCTCTATTTTACCAGTCCTGCCCGAGAAAAGCAATGCCTCCCGGCCCGGGAGACTGCCGCAATCCGCACGAGAGCTTTCGTGAGTTTTTCGTAAAATTCGCCGCTCTTTCTCGGAGACTTTTGTCCGGTCTTCCGCTATCATTACAGACACCGAAGCCGCTCGGGGAAATCAGCGGCAGTCTCCGTCCGAAGGAGGGTATAACAATGAGTGAAATCCAGAGCTGCTTTCAGCGATATGAAAAGAAATACCTGCTGACACAGGAACAGTACCGTGCCGTGCTGGCCGGCATGCTGCCCTATATGGAGCCGGACTACTATCCGCACTACTCCATCAGCAGCATCTATTACGACACCGAGCACTATGACCTCATACGCGCTTCCCTCGAGAAGCCGGTCTATAAAGAGAAGCTCCGCCTGCGCAGCTACGGCGTGCCGGACAGCCGCGACGCCGTGTTTGTCGAGCTCAAGAAGAAGTTTGACGGCGTCGTCTATAAGCGCCGCATCACCATGCGGATGCAGGACGCGGCAGCATACCTGCAGGGTCTGCGCAAAGGCGACGGCAGCCAGATCAGCCATGAGATCGATTACTTCCTGCAGCTGTACCGGCCCGACCCAAAGGTGTTCATCGCCTACGACCGGGAGGCCTATGCCGCCGCAGACGGGAGCGAGCTCCGCATCACCTTCGACACTGCGCTACGCGTCCGCTCCAATGACCTGGACCTGCGCTGCGGTGATCACGGCGTCCCGCTTCTGAGGCCGGGGGCCTGCCTGATGGAGGTCAAGATCCCTGGCACGGCCCCGATGTGGCTGGCACGGCTGCTGTCAGACAACGGCGTCTTCCCCACTTCGTTCTCCAAATACGGCACATACTATAAACAGTTCGTCCTCGGCGGCAGATCTGCCGTCATCCAGAAGGAGGTTATTCTCAGTGCTTGACTCGATCATTACCGGATCCGGAATCACTTTATCCGCGTTCTTTACCTGTACCGCCGTCTCGCTGCTGCTCGGCCTCGGCGCCGCGGCGCTGAGCACGGTCAGGTCCAGATACTCCCAGAGCTTCGTCGTGACGCTCGCCATGCTGCCCGCCATGGTACAGCTCATCATCATGATGGTCAACGGCAACATCGGCGCGGGCGTCGCCGTGGCGGGCGCCTTCGGTCTGATCCGCTTCCGCAGCGCACCGGGCAGCGCCAGAGAGATCGGCATGGTGTTTCTGGCGACCGCCATCGGCCTCGCCACCGGTATGGGTTATGTGTTTGTCGCCGCGATCTTCTTCGCCGTGATGGCAGTGTTCTCTCTGGTTCTGACCGCGGCCGGCTTCGGCGCAGGGCGGGCAGCTGAGCGCGAGCTCAGGATCACCATTCCCGAGAACCTGGATTACGACGGGCTGTTCGACGACCTGCTGCAGCGGTATACCCGCAGCGCGGAGCTGGAGACGGTCAGAACTACCAGCATGGGCACGCTCTACGAGCTGAGCTATCGGATCGTGCTCCGCGATCCTCACGCCACCAAACCCTTCCTCGACGAGCTCCGCATGCGCAACGGCAACCTGAACATCGTCTGCGGCAGGCCCGTGACGAAGGAAGCGCTGTAAGCATGCGTCCCGGCGGCGCCGGATCTGCACACGGCACGACGGTACAGCCCCGGTTTCTGGCGGTCCGGCAGAACGCTTCCGCATCATCGGACCGAGGGAGCTGGTCTGGGCTGAACACGGCATCATTTCAGGTTGGTTTAAGGTCGGGCTGTTATACTGTCTTTTACTAAACCAAAGCTACAGGAGGAATGCCTCGATGAGATCTCAGCAGAACAGCAACGCCCCGGACAGACTGCCGCAGGAAGAGTCGCAGGATGAAGCTCTGTTCAACTCCCTCCAGAGAAAGAAACAGGCTAAAAAACGCCGTAAAATCCGCAGGGCGATCATCATAACGCTGACAGCGGCTCTCGCGCTGACGGGAGGCGTCATCTATCTGCGCCGCCGCGTGACGCGCAGTTTGGTCTCAGACAGCGACGTGACCTCGGCGAAGGCGGAGCGCGGCAGCATCAGCACAACGGTCTCGGGTTCCGGCACGCTGGCCAACGTCGACGAGGAGGAGCTCACCGTGCCCTCCGGTGTCGTCATCGACGAAGTTCTGGTGAAGGCAAACGAAAAGATCCATGCCGGTGATACCATCGCCACGCTGGACAAGTCCTCCGTCCTCAGCGCCATGGAGGACATGCAGTCGGCCCTGACAGGCCTGGATGAAAAAATCTATGACTCGAGGGCGGAAGAGGTGCAGAACTACATCACTTCCGGGGTCGAAGGGACGCTCAGCAGGATCTATGCCGCACCCGGCGACCTTGTCACTGACGTGATGGCCCAACACGGCTGTCTGGCAGAGATTCTGCTGAAAAACGGACAGAGCATCCGCGTCATCGGTCTTGCGGGGACGGTCTTCCGCGTGCAGGTGACCGAGGGCAGCCCCGTTTACAACGGTTCGGTCCTCTTCACGCTGACCGACACCTGGTTCAGCGCCAATTACGACGCCTATGTGCAGGAGCGCCAGGAGAAGGAGGAGCTCTTCCTCCAACTGATGCAGCTCTACAACGACGGTGCGCTTCTTGCCCCTTACGACGGCTCAGTCAGCGCGGTGGACTATGCTGAGGATGCCGATTATTCCAGCGTTGACAGGTTTTCGGTGGTCACGGTCTCTCCCGACCGCGAGATGGAGGTCAGCATCAGCGTTGATGAGACCAATATTCTCTCCCTGGAGATCGGTCAGACCGCGAGGCTGACGGTCAGCTCCATCGGGGATGAGAGCTATCGCGGCACCGTCACCGAAATCAGCAAGACCGCCACCAGTTCCTCCGGCGTCACACGCTACAGCGCAAAGATCACGCTGGACAAGGCGGATGAGATGCTGCCCGGCATGACGGCCCGGGTGGTCGTGAACATCCGCGGCGTTGAAAACGCGCTCATCATCCCCGTTGACGCGCTGCACCAGACCAGTACCAGTTCCTTCGTCTACACCTCCTACAACGCGGAGACCGGAGAATACGGCGGTCTGACAGAGGTGGAGGCCGGCATCTCCAACAGCGATTATGTGGAGATTCTTTCCGGTCTGAACGAAGGCGACACCGTGTATTATGTCGAGAGTGCCGACAGCAGCTTCCCGTTCTTCGGCGGCATGCCCGGCAGTGGTCAGGGCGGGTTGCCCGGCAGCGGCTTCGGCAGTGGTCAGGGCGGCATGCCCGGCGGCGGCTTCGGCGGCGGCCAGGGCGGTATGCCCGGCAGCGGCTTCGGCGGCGGTCAGGGCGGGTTGCCCGGCGGAACTGGGGGAGGACGCCCATGATCGATATTCACGACCTGTGTAAGTTCTATACCGTCGGCGACGAGCGCGTCCGGGCTCTGGATCACGCAACCATGCACATCTATCCACATGAGTTTGTCAGCATCATCGGGCCTTCCGGCTCCGGAAAGTCCACCCTGATGAACATCATCGGCTGTCTGGACGTCGCCGACGCGGGCACTTATCTTCTGGACGGGATCCCCATCGAGGACTATACGGAAAACGAACTGGCCCATATCCGCAACCGAAAAATCGGCTTTGTGTTTCAGAGCTTCAATCTGATCCCCAAGATGTCCGCCGAGGAAAACATCGAGCTTCCTCTGATCTACCGCAGCGTCCCCAAGGCCGAACGTCAGCGGCGGGTGGCGGAGGCCCTGGAACGGGTGCAGCTCACAAAGCGGGCAAAGCACCAGCCCACGGAGCTCTCCGGCGGCCAGCAGCAGCGTGTCGCCATTGCGAGGGCCCTTGTGACAAAGCCGTCCCTGATTCTCGCGGACGAACCCACCGGCAACCTGGACTCCAAAACCTCGGCGGAGATCATGGACATCTTTCACGAGCTGCACGATCAGGGCAACACCATTGTTCTGATCACCCATGACAACGATGTGGCGAAGCAGGCCAAACGTGTGATCCACATCCTGGACGGACAGCTTTCGGAGGTGCGCCTGTGATGACACTTCGAATGGCGCTTCGCAGCATCGGCGCCAACAAGATGAGAGCGATGCTCACCATGCTCGGGATCATCATCGGTGTTGTGGCCCTGGTGGTGCTGGTCAGCCTCGTAAACGGCGCGACCAGCTCTGTCACCGACGCAGTCTCGTCTCTCGGTGTGGATATGCTCACCGTCACAGTCTCCGACGACAAGGGACTCCCCATCGATCTGGAGACCCTCACGGACTGGCGGAAGACGGAAGCCGCCGTGGGCCTGACCGCTCCTTCCACCACGGCTTCGGTTACGGGCAAGTACGGCTCGGACAACGACAGCTTCACGGTTTACGGCACAAACGAATTCTATGACGACATCGCGGGTCTGAAGCTCTGTATGGGACGCTTCCTGAACAGCGCCGACGTCTCCAGCCACACGCGGGTCTGCGTCCTGAGCTATACCGCGGCCACGGAGATGATCGGCTATACCGACTGCGTCGGCGAACAGATCTCCTTTGACGGGACGAAATATACCGTTGTCGGCGTGCTTTCGGACAGCGAGTCCATCACCACGTCCATGCGCTCGAACGGCTATACGGCCTATATCCCCTACCCGTCGCTGATGCGGCTCTCCGCCTCCGTGACGGAAGCGGTCTCATCCTTCGTGGTCAGCGCCCCGGAGGGCGGCAGCATCGACGACACCAAAAACACGCTGAATCAGATCCTTCTGGAGCGCTTCAACGAGGACGACGATGCTTTTACTGTGAGCTCCATGAACATCATGCAGAGCGCCATGAGCTCCATCACCTCGGTTCTGTCGCTTCTTCTGGGCGGCATCGCCGGCATCTCGCTGGTGGTCGGCGGCATCGGCATCATGAACATCATGCTGGTTACGGTCACCGAGCGTACGCGTGAGATCGGCATTCGCAAGGCCATCGGCGCCACCCGCCGGACGATCCTGCTCCAGTTTCTCACAGAGGCGGTAGTGCTGTGCATGCTGGGCTGCGCCATCGGGATTTTCATCTCATGGACCATCCTGCGCATTGCCGCGGTCATCGCCTCCGGCCTGTCGATGTCCTTCACGCTGAACGGTACGGTTGTGGCCGTGGCCGTGGGCTTCTGCATTCTGATCGGGGTCGTCTTCGGCCTGTATCCGGCCAACAAAGCCGCAAAGATGAAACCCATCGACGCCCTGCATTACGGCGGATAAGGAGGAAAACACGGTATGCGCGAAAAAAGGTCTGTAAAGTTCATTCTTGTCTATCCGCTGATTCTGCTCCTCATCGCCGTTCCTGTTGTCCTGCCCTTCGTGCTGGACAAAATGAGCGAGAGCAGCGGTGATGGCGCCAGCATTCTTTCCGCAGCTGTAACGCGGGGGGATGTAAGCCTTACCGTATCGGGCGCCGGAACGCTGGCTGCAAAGACCGCAGCGGAACTGGAGCTTCCCGAAGGCGTAGTGATCACGGGCTACGCAGTCGAGGAGGGTGACACCGTGAAAAAAGGAGACCCCGTGGCCTGGGTGGATTCCATCAGCGTTTATAAAACCGCCTCCGAGCTGGCCGAGACACTCGCCGATGTAACAGCGGAGCTGGCCGCCGTACAGAGCAGCGCTGTCAGCACCGTCATCACCTCCAGTGTGGCGGGTACGGTCACCGCGGTTTACGCCCAGGTCGGAGACGAGGTACGGCAGGTCATGCGTCAGTACGGTTCTCTCTGTGATATTACCCTGACGGACGGAACGCTCCTCCGGGTCACCGCCACGAGCGGAACCGTCTCGCAGGTGAACATCCGGGAGGGGGACCAGGCCTTCAGCGGTGCGATTCTGTTTACGGTTTATGAGGCGGACAGCACCGGCAGCTACGGTGCGCTGGTACTCCGCCACCAGAAGATCGAGAAGCAGATCGGACAGCTTTTTCAGATGCTGCGGGACGGCTATGCCGCGGCCCCAGCGGACGGAATGGTCCTGGGTCTGGACGAGAGTCTGATCAAACAGCTCCCCGGAGCCTGGAACGACAGGTTCCCTGCAAATTCGCTGGCATATATCCGGCTCTCCGACACAGATTCGGAGGAGGATGAGAAACCCTCCTCCAGCGAATATATCTCCGGCATACTGACCTCGGCGCTGGACGCACTTTATCAGGGCACGGTCAGCGGGATCGACGGGGTACTGGATTTCAGCGATTTTCCCAACGCGAAAAAGGGCGACACCGTTTTTCTGCAGTGTGATATCTATACAAAGCCGGGAGAGTTCGGCGAAGAGGTGTCACGCATCGAATATACCGTGCTCCTTGTTGTCGCGGGTCAGGAAAAGCCGGGCTCCGGAAGCGGTTCCGGCTCGGGCAGCGGTTCCGGATCCGGCGGAGGTTCTCCGTCCTCCGGGAGCGGTCAGAGCGACGGCAGCGGAACGCCGAACGTCTCCACCATGGCGGGAACGTCGGAACCCTCCCTCGCCACGACGCTGATCGCCTCGGTGGTGCCGACGGACGAGGTGCTGGTCAACATCACCGTTGACGAACTCGACATTCTGACCCTGCACGTGGGCGATGACGCCCTGGTCACCATCGACGCTCTCCCCGGCCATGCCTTTCACGGCGTGGTGACCGGCGTCAACACCGGCCGTAGCAACAGCGGCGGAAACAGCAAGTATATCGCCGAGGTTACCATCCCGCTGGAGGAAAACATGCTCGCCGGCATGAACGCCTCCTGTCTCATCACGATTGAGACGCTCCGGGATGTTCTGACCGTCCCCGCGGTGGCCGTCTGCGACAAGAACGGCGGGACAGTGGTCTACACTGAGGTCAGCCACGACGGCAAGGCGCTGATGACTCCTGTTCCCGTGGAGCTCGGCCTGTCGGACGGCGAGACGGTGGAGATTCTCTCCGGTCTGACGGAGGGAGACGAAATCTGGTACAGCACCTATGACACGCCGGAATACAGTGTCAAAAGCAGAAAGAACAGCAGCAACGGTTTCAGCAGCCTCTTTGGCAGCCGCAGCCGCCGTGGCAGCTTCAGCATGAGGACATGAGGCAGCAGTGACATTTTCAGTGAGTCCGGGAAACTCATGGGTGCACGGCTGTCATACTGGAGCTGTAGCAAAATGGATTTTTGCCGCAGCTCCTTTTTTACTCCCGTTTTTAAAGAAAAAGCAGCAGAACTCACCACATAGATAAGAACTGCCGCGACCTTAACCTGAGCACACCCACACCAGGCCTGCTCAATGTTGACGATCTATTCAGTTTTACGTAGACTAAGCTGAATCTTTTATGAACAACTGCGTTCCTGTACGGTTATTCTGTATTTTGGAATGCAGTTTATTTACATCATAGGCCATGGCAAGCAGCAGGATTTCCGTGGTAACTTTTTTGTTTCCCCGCAGGAGAAACTGCCGGAATCCATAGTCCTGCTTAATGACACCAACCGCCCCCCTCAGACTGGATCGAACGATTCATCCTAAGCTGGACGCCTTTCGGGCTTGTGATCCGTTCCAGCGATGCTGCCCGCTGTGCAATGAATTTCTTGGACACCTGCAGCTTCCGGTTTCCTTTTGCCCGTGTGCATTTCTTTTTAAATTTGCACTGACTGCAGTCATCACACTCGTAATAGGTAACCTCACGCTCATATACACTTTTGGTTTTCTGCTTGCCAACATACTTTGCCCTTATCTGTTTCTCAGCCTGACAGGTGTACTCATCCTTCTCAGAATCATATGCCATATTCTCCCGCAGTGCCATATTGCTCTTGAACTTCTTTGTTTTGCTGCGTTCATAATTCTGCGGCTTGATGTAACACTCTGTTGAGATCGTCTCAAAATAGCTGTAGTTCTCTTCACTTTCATAGCCGGCATCCGCTGTTACATCCGTATATTCGATTCCATGAAAGGGATAAGGGTAAGCTGGTCACTTCGTTCCGAAGTAACACTGACACCGGTTATGTACTCTCCTTCCACCCCAAACTGAATGTTATATCCGGGTTTCAACTGCGCATTTCGCATGTGATCTTCCTTCATATGCATAAATGTCGCATCCGGATCTGTCTTTGAAAAGCTGTTCCTGCCCTGAAAGGTCACTTGGTAGCCGGTATATTTCTTCCGCTTTTTCAGTAGTCCCTGCAGCAACTCTATGTCTCGCTGCAGCTCACTTTTCCGACGCCCTCTCCCGTGAACAAAGGGTTCCGTGACCTTCCCCAGAAGTTTTTCCAGCAATTTCTCTGCCTCACTGCCTGCGGGCTCTTCATATTTTTCGCAGAGTGTTTTTACAGCATCTTCCAGTTCCTTGTTATTTCGGGCCTCATATTTCGTTGTGCTTTTCTTCCATACAAAGCTGTATTTGTTCGCGTTGGCCTCAATCTTCGTCCCGTCTACGAACAGATGCTCATACTTGATCTCTCCGTATCCTTCCAATCTCCCTACCAGCTGGAAGAACAGTCCTTCTGCACATTCTGAAAGACGCTGACTTCTGAACCGGGCTATCTCATGATGACTCGGTGCCGCTGCCCCATTCAACAGCCACATGTAATTAACATCCCGCTGGCATGCTGTCCGAATCTTCCTTGAGCTGTAGATCCCCTCCATGTTCGCATACAGCAATATCTTCAACATCGTTGACGGTTCTGTTGCAGGCTTCCGACCTCGTACGTTATATGCTCTCTCCAGCTGACTTAAATCCATCTCCTCCACGATTTGATCTAAGAGCCGTACGCTGTCATCTGCTGGTATTACCTTTTCTGCAAAATTTTCATCAATTAACAGTTGCACATTCCGCTTGCATGTGCCATAATCTCTTTGCGGTAATTTGTTTTTCACACAACTATTTTACCACAAACAAGAAGCCAAGGCGACCCTTTTGGGCTACCTTGGCTTCTTGTTTTTCAGGGCTATTTTGCTACAGCCCCTTTTCTTTTCCCAGTGTACTGTTCCCCGCGGTACTCCCGCCGTGCATCCGGAAGCGCAGACGCACACCATGCCGTAGTAGGCCGGATCACAGAGCATGAATCCCATCAGGTGGTTCCGCAGCCGGACACAGTTGGGTCTGAAGCAGATATAGGTAAGGCCGCCGGACACAAGACTCCCTGCCACCGGGATCCCTGAGGCCAGGGCGTCAGCATAGATCTGCTTTGTCATCCGCATTCCCACGGCCTTGGCGATTTTCCTCACGAAGGGATACACCGCCGAGCCCTGTTGTTTCGGCACTTTTCGTCAATTAACAGTTGCACATTCCGCTCGCATGTGCGATATTCTTTTTTCACAAACTTATTTTACCACAAACAAGAGACCGAGACCACCCTTTTGGGTCGTCTCGGCTTCTTGTTTCTTTGGGCCTATTTTGCTACAGCCCCATTTTTCATGCGCACAATCACACGTTTGAGGAGGGTTCAAATGGGTTCAACGTTTTATTGTATCAAATCTGTGAGAGAGATAGATCTGATGAAAACGGAAAGTACTGGACGGTTAACTCGCAGCTACATTAACAGTATATCCTCAGACATTCAGACGCCCTCTACTCCGCAGAAACAGAAGTGCCGGAAAAGGAAATCTCTCCAGTAGCTATACCGACATATTTTTTTCCCGCTCTTCCTTGCGCAACCAATGCAGCATACTTTTCTTCCTTTTATTCACAGTTTCTTTGGTGTTCTTTCAATTATATTAAAGAAGCCGGAGATATGTACTTTTCGTCTTCTCTTTATCAGTCTGCTGTTCCGGGGTCTCTCAGGCCCAGGTCCCGTTTCGGAAAATCGGAACCGCACTGCCGTCCGGCAGGATCCCGTCGATGGACAGATCCTCCTCGCCGATCATGAAGTCGACGTGGATGACCGAGTCGTTGACCCCGCGGTGCTGCGCCTGCTCAACCGTGAGCCGGTCTCCGTCCGGCAGGACCTCCTTGAAGCCCATCCCCACTGCGCAGTGGCAGCATGCGTTCTCATCAAATAGGGTCTCATAGAACAGGAATCCGCACTGATTGACAGGGCTTTCCTTCGGCACCAGCGCCACTTCACCCAGCATTGAGGCACCCTCGTCCATCCTGAGTATCCGCTCCAGCAGTTCCTGCCCCTTCTCAGCCCGGCAAGAGACCGCTCTCCCCTTCTCAAAGGTGATGGAGAAACTCTCGATGATCTGGCTGTTCCAGGAGAGGGGCTTCACGGCCACCAGGGTTCCCTCGCACTTTCCTGCATAAGGTGAGGTAAAGATCTCCTCTGTGGGCAGATTGGGAATATAGTACACCCCATTCTCCGTATTCTTCGCTCCGGCGCTCTCCCACTTCGCGCCCGGAATCAGCTCCACTGTGAAGTCCGTGCCGTTTGCGCTTCTGTACCGCAGCGATGCAAAGCCCTGCCGGTTCAGCCATGCCGCCTTCTCCTCCAGGAATGCCGCATGCGCCTTCCATTCCGCCACAGGATCATTGTCCTCCCGGATGCGAACCGTTTTCATGACCGCATCCCACAGGCGTTCTACCGCGTCAGCCGTGTCCGGAAAGCATTTCTCCGCCCACTTCATGGAAGGACAGGCCGCGATCACCCACTGGTGCTTTCCCTCAATCGCATTCCGATACGGCTTCATCACCCTGGCCCGGCTCTGCGTGACATCAGAGAGCTTGTGCGGGTCCAGGTCGGCCATCGCGTCGGGATCGTCTGAAATGATAAAAATACGGCACGGCAGGTCTTCCACCATCTGCTGCATCTTTGCTTCCTCCCAGGGGAGGACCGAAGAGAGAACCTCGCTGTCCGCATACAGAAAATTCAGGCGGTTCTGAACGTCGCTTGTCCAGTCGACATTGACTTTTCTGGCTCCTGCCCGATAGCAGGCTTCCATCACCAGCGCGGCAAATTCGTGCTGCTCGACCGCTGCGGTGAGCTGAACCGTCTGGCCCGGCTGGACGTTGACGCCCGTCCGGACAATCAGTTCGGCATACTTTTCCAGAAGTCTCCTGTTTATTGTCATATTCCGGGTTTCTCCCCTCTGTCTCTTCTTCTCTTTATGCTGTCACGTATCGGTCGTATCCCGCTTCCACAAGACGGTGATATGCCTGCATGACCCGCTCCGGGGCGTCCACATGGACCTGGAAGCCTTTCTGCTCGTAGGTCCAGAGCCGCTGCAGATCTCCCACCATGAGCTGTATCGTATCTTCCAGCGTGATGGTATCCGTCGGATACTCTTCAAAAGGCAGAGGGATCCCGCTCGCATACCAGGTGACCTCCGGCCACTGTTTCGTCCCCGTCGCCCAGGCCCTCTTTGCCATATAGGGCTTGCACGCGACAATGCCGGTCTCAGCCCGGATCAGCTCCCGTGTAAAGCGGAAGTTCTCGCCGGTGTTGGTGGATCTGCCCTCCACGATGACGGCGGTCTCCGGGACGCCGAGCTCGATGCATCTCTCGGCAAACAGTTCCCCCTCCGGACGGCTGAAGAGCCGGGAGGTGACTTTTCCGAATCCGCCGGAGCAGACCACTGTTGGCGCATAGCCCTGCAGGTACAGACTTGCCGCATGGTCTGCCACGCGGAGATCATAGGTACCCGCAGCAAGGATCAGATCCGCCCGGGCAGGCAGCGGCGGCACCTCGGCCAGAAAGTCATAAACCCGTCTGGCCTCCTCAAAAAGGCCTGTATTCTCTCTGCTCAGCATACGGTCACACCTCTCTGAACTGTAATCTGAAGATACAAAGCAGTCAGAACGGAAGGGGCTCTGCGGGGTGCTATTCTTCCTCTTCCTCCTCCACCGACCTGAGAAAATCGGCAACTGCTTCTTTTGCCGCTGTCTTCACCGGGCTGACCAGGTCGTCCTTCAGGCTCTCCATTTCTTCCTCTCCGAGGACTTCGGCCGCTTTCCGATAGAGCCAGCGGCTGATTGTTCTGTTCATGCCTGTTCCCCGTCTCATTCTCTTTACCCCGGGATGTTTCTCCGTCCGAAACCGATCACCCTGTGCAGGGGAATTTCTCCTTTGATGCCCTTCGGCCTGACCAGCATCTCGCCCGCCGGGTCGGTCTTTACCAGATCCCCCGCCGCCGCCAGCGTCTCGGAGGAGACCAGGATCTGCCCTCCCTCCGTAAATCCCTCGATGCGGGAAGCAAGATTGACGTTCCGGCCGATCATGTCATACTTGGTACGGATGTCCGACCCGATGTTGCCGAGGAGGGCGTCGCCGGTATGGATACCGATGCCCATGGCGATCTCGGGATAACCGTGGTCCCGGTTCCATGCGTTGACCGCTTCCATCCGGCACTGCATCGCCACTGCGCTGGCGACTGCGTTCATGGCGGAATCCGGGTTTGTTTTGGGCGCTCCGTAGACGGCGACGATCGCGTCCCCCACATAGTCGAGCACGTTTCCCCGCCAGGCGTTGATGATGTCGACCATCTCCTTCAGGAAGTGGTTGAGCATGTGCAGGAAGCCCTTGGGACTCATCTCTTCCGAGAGCTCGGTCGAGCGCCGCAGGTCCGTAAACAGGATCGTAACCCTCCTCCGTTCTCCGCCGATCCTGACCTCGCCTTTCTTTTTAATGACCTCCTCCAGCACCTCTTCGGTCAGGTACTTTCCGAAGGTCTCCCGGACCAGCTG
The DNA here is from genome assembly GCA_024697625.1 of Oscillospiraceae bacterium. GTDB lineage: Bacteria > Bacillota > Clostridia > Oscillospirales > Oscillospiraceae > Limivicinus. The sequence goes on along the minus strand of JAILFJ010000173.1, from coordinate 20,557 downwards.
ATTCCGCTGCTCCAGCGCCGCCTTCAGCGACCTGTTCTCCTCTTCCAGTTCCCTGATTCTGTCCGCATCATTCATAATGTGATCCTCTCTCCCTGGCGGGCAAAACGGATATCTGTTCTTCCGAGTCTTCTCTCTGCATCCAGGAGTTCCCGGTCCTTCCTTCCCGGGTCATGGTGAATCAGCAGCAGGCGGCGGGCTCCGCTCCGCTCCTTCAGGGCGATCCCGACCTCCGCCGTCGAGTGTCCGAAGCCTCTGTGCCCCTCATACTCCCCATTCATGTACTGGCCGTCATACAGCAGCAGATCCGTATTCCTCGCAAAGTCCGCCAGTTTCGAGAGGCTCTCGCCGTCATGTTCGAAATCCGTCGCATAGACGAGGGACTTCCCGCCGTAGCTCAGCCGAAAGATCATGCTGTCTCCCGGGTGCCTTCCCCGTATTCCCTCCACCAGGACCTCTCCGATGCGGAACGGCAGCCGCAGCGGCTCGACCTCGAGCTCGCCGGCATATTCCGTGAGACTGAGCGGCCAGTACGGCGGCGAGTAGATCCCGTTCAGCAGGTTCAGGGCCTGGCTGCCCGTCTCCGCCGGCATATACAGTCTGGTTCTGAGTCCCTTCGCTGCCAGGCGGGGATACATGCCCAGTCCGAGAATATGATCCAGATGCAGATGACTGAGCAGGATCACCGGGGTACCGGCAAACCGGGTCGGCGCCCCGATCAGACCGCTCCCGGCGTCCAGAAAGATGCTCTCTCCCCCGGCCTCTGCAAGATAGCAGGAAGTGGCTCCGCCGAAGACAGAGTACTCTGTCCCGGAAGCCGTCATCGATCCCCTTGCACCGAAGACCGTCAGTTGAAAAAGATCGCTGTTCACTGTGCATTCTCCCAATACAGGCTGATTACTGACGCGCCCGCAGCACGCGCGTACGGAGGGCGTCTGTCGTATTATACTATTATTCGGGCCGTTATACAATCTCGCAGCGCGTTTTCTCTGCAATAAATCTGCGTCTGAGAAAAAGAATGACCTTGCATCCTGTTACAAGCTGCTGTATAATGGCAACAGTATTATCTCGCAGATTGTACAACTGAGAAATAACAATTACTGGAGGGATTCAATATGATGGATATCAGGACCTATCGCCGGGGAGAGGTTATCTTCCGGCAGGGTGACGTCGGTAACTGCATGTATGACATTCAGGAGGGCAAGGTAGGCATCTTCCATGACTACAAAGGCCCCGACGAGAAGCAGCTTGCAGAGCTGTTCCCGAACAAGATTTTCGGTGAGATGGGTCTTCTGGACTCTGCTCCCCGCTCCGCCACAGCGGTCGCACTCGAGGACAGCACCGTTCTTCATGTGATCCCGGAGGATGATTTCTACAGTTACTTTGAAGAGAACCCGACCATGGTCCTGCTCCTGATGCAGCAGATGTGCAGCCGGCTCCGCCGCACGTCGAAGGACTATCTGGAGGCCTGCCGTGCCATGTATGAGACCGTCGAGGCCGAAAAGAGCGGCTCGGAGAAGAGCAAGACTCTGAAAGATAAGATCCTGAAGTTCTGCAGAAGATACAAGGACTTCAACTACCAGGCACATACCTGATCAGAGGAGGAGCTGGAATGAACACCTTAACTTTTAACCGGAACGAGGTTATCTTTAAGCAGGGCAGCTTCAGTGACTGCATGTATGACATCGTGGAAGGCAGGGTCGGCATCTATACCGACTACGGCACGGAGAAGCAGCAGTTCCTTGCCGATCTGGACAACAATCAGGTCGTCGGCGAGATGAGCATGCTCGAGTACTATCCCCGTTCCGCCACGGCTGTCGCACTGGAGGACGGCACGGTTCTGACAGAGATCACCGAGGACGAGCTCAGCGATTATTTCCGGAACAAGCCCGAGAAGCTTCTTCTGATCATGAAGCAGCTCAGCAGACGCATCCGCGAAACCAACGAGAAGTATATCGAAGCCTGCCGCGCCGTTTATGAGAAGAACGAAGCCGAGAGGAACAACCGTGAGCAGAGCGAATGGCTGAACAGCCAGATCGACACGATGTGCGAGATTTACGGTAACTACTTTTATTACTGATCCCTGAGCGCCTCACAGCCACCGTTCTGCGGTGGCTGATTCAGACAGGTCGGACAGCCGATTTTCAGCTGTCCGACCTGCTCTTTTTATCTCCGGGTCTGTGAAGCTTTGCTTCCACTCTCTCCGCCGACTGGAGGCAGTCGGTCGCTCACCGAGGCCGGTTCTTCTTCATGCTCTTCTTGCAGGCGTACATCTCCTGATCCGACCGAGCCAGTACGCTCTCCACTCCGGTATCCTCGGCTTTGTCATACAGGGCATAGCCGACTGCCGCGGATATGCGCTCCCAGGGCTCCTCCGTTCTGTCTCCGGAGCTTGTGAGGATCCTCTCCCGGAAGCTGCTTACGAGCGATTCGATGTTTTCATAGTCCTCATTTTTCAGGATGACGACAAATTCGTCGCCGCCCACGCGGAACACCGGCGAATGGCTGAAGATCTCGCAGATCAGACGGCTGAGGTTCTTGATCGCGATGTCTCCCTTTTCGTGGCCGTAGTTGTCGTTGATGAGCTTCAGGTCGTTCAGATCCAGCAGGGCAAAGCCGAATCTCTCCTCACCTCTGGCCAGATCCGCCGCCAGAAGCTTCGTCTGCTCGTCGAAGGCCGTCTTGTTCCGGATCCCGGTCAGGGCATCCCGTGTTGCCAGCCTGCTCATGGCGTCGGCATGCTGCTGCGTGCTCATCAGCTCGTTCAGTGTGAAGTTCAGACGGTCCACCATCTCGTTCATCCCGCTGGTGATGTCTCCGATCTCATCGTTTCGGTAGACTGTGGCACGGTAGTTCAGATTTCCGTCCGAGATGGTCTTGATATCTCTTCCCAGCAGTTCCAGCGGGAAGGTCACGTCGGTCACCGAGCGGTTTACCGCCAGCACGGCGGCCAGCAGGATGATTGCCACAATGAGAGCGAGAACGGTAACCGCTTCCCGGATCGAGCTGTCCGCCACATGGATGCTGGACTGGATGACGTCCATCGGGACGCTGGCACACATGGTCCAGCCCACGCGTTCCATGGGGATGCAGACATAGACCGAATCCCCCTTCTCCAGGATGCCGTCCGGCGCCGTTCTCAGCGCATCCAGCTCATCCAGCGTAAGTCCGGTATACTGTCGGATGTCCAGGATATCCGAGTCCGGCGAGATGACGGTATTGTGATCGTCCAGGGCAAAAATGAAGGTTCCTTCCCGGAGTCCGGACGCAAACAGGTCGTCGTACAGCTCCGAAAGGTCAAAATCCAGACAGGCCACGCCGGCAGGCTCTCCCTGGCTGTCTCTGAATCTGGAAGCAACGGTGACGGTAAGTCCCCGCCCCTGCGAATCCATGTAGACCCCGGTGAAGAAGATGCCGTCCTCCGCCATGCCCCTCCTGTACCATTCGGAGACAAAGTAGTTGTATACGGTCTCCTTTCCCTCCGGCGGACAGGACAGGTAGGGATACCGGTCATAGGAAGCCAGCAGCCCGTCCTTCGTGCCCAGATACAGTGTGAAAATCAGATCCTCGTTCTCTTTGGCGATCGGCTCCCAGATGGATTCCAGATTGCTGAAGAAATACAGGTCGTCCCGCAGGTCTTCCTCGGTGAGACTGTCAGAGGCGAAGGCTCTGGTGAGTGTATACTCTCTGGTATCCGTCGGCGGATAGAACATCCGTCCCCGGCTGAGCATCTCTTCTTCATGGGCATACATGTTTTCGATCGAATCGACGATAAACCGGATGTACTCTTCGTAATGCAGCAGTCTGGCATCGACCGCACCGGCTCTCTCCTGAGCAATATTCTTCAGGTTGATCTCCAGCTGCTCCGTGAGCGTCTTCTCGCTTGCTCTGCGGATCCACCGGATACAGAAATAGCCGGTGATGCTCACCGCCAGGATCGAAATGACTGTCGTCAGAAGCACAGCTCTCATGAGACGCCTGCGGATCGGGATTCTCTTCCTGTTTTTTATCTCGAATTTTCTCACGGTTTACCCTCCCCCATAGGTTGGAGACTTCTCTTTCGTCACCGTTTATGAGGTCTGTTTTCCTTCTCTGTTACTGTTCCTCTGCACGTCTCTGCAGATAGGTATCCAGCTGCTTCTGGGCCTCTTCCTTCAGCTTTTCAAGGCCGATGGCCTCCATCTGTTTTCTGATTTCCGCCATGGTCACGTCCGGGTCCACGGTTCCCGTCACCAGAGCGGCGCGGTTGGCTTCCCAGATGTCGTTCATGGCATCGGTCATGGCTTTTGTGAATGAGCCGTTATACACGAAGCCGTTGGTATCGCTCGTCTTCGCCTGCTCATAGCCCTCAAAAACCTTTTGCCACTGGTCCCTGTCTCCCAGGATCTCCTTGCTTGCCGAGACGACGGTGGCGCTGACGGCAGGGCCCGTGACGAAGTTGTCCAGGCGGTATTCGTCGCCCCCCTGCTGGGTGCGGAGAACGGTTCCCTCATAGTAGTTGAAGTGCTTGCCCTCAATGCCGTAGGCCAGCAGATCGCGGAACGCCCGGTCCGTATAGAGCAGCTGCATATAGCGCAGGCAGGCTTTCACGTTTTCTTCCGGAGCGTCGGCGTTGACGGCAAACAGGGCTCCCTGCTGGGTCTCACGGGACATGTTTGGCCCGATGAAGCGTGACAGCCTGACGTTGAAGCCGGTGACCTCCGGGTTGCACCAGCCCATATAGCCCGTCCACGCCGTGCCGGTGCGCACAGGGGTCAGCAGCGAATAGGGAAGGTCGTCGGTGACTGCAGCGTCGGGATTGATATAGCCCAGCTCATACCAGCGGTGCAGGCAGCGGAGCATGCCCATATACTCCTCGTCCTCCCAGACGGGAATGATCTTCGTCCCCTCCGGAGTACCCGCCTTGCTGTAGGGGATCACCAGATACGGCCCGACGATGCGCTCGTGGCACTGGAACATGCCGCTCAGCCCGCTCTGTTTCATACGGAGGGGATAGTCGTCCGGGTGGTCCTCCTTCCACATCGCAAGCATCGGCTCCAGATCCGCAAACTCCATCGTCTCCGGGATCACAAGCCCCTTCTCGCCTTCGAAGTAATCGCTGTTCAGCCGGAAGAACACCTCAGCGCCCAGATCCTTGAGCATCGGGACACCGTAGATCCGGTCTCCCAGCATCCCGATCGTCCACCACGGGTCCACTGCCTTCCACAGCTCCGGGGTCTCACTCTTCAGAAGCGGGGTCAGGTTATAGAAGTGTCCGGAGCGCGCATGCTCGTCAAAGCTGTTGCACCAGTCGCAGGTGAAGGTCATGTCATAGTACCTGCCGGCGTTCATGTTCGATGTGAACTCTTCTTCGTTCATGAACTTCATCTCGACGATGGCACCGATCTTCTCCGCACTGATCTCGTTGGCCTTCTGAAGGACCTCTCCCATGGCAGTCGGAATCGTGCTGCTCCGGTATACCCACCACACCAGATGCGTGGGCTCGGCATTCTCGGGGGCACTCTCTGACATCTTCTGAGCCGTGCCGCATGCGTTGAGGCCGGACGCCATGGCAAGAAGAAGGAGAATGCTGACAAAGGCCTTCCATATTCTTCGCCTGTTCTGTATGATCATATTGAATCCTCCACGGGATGAAGCTTCCGGTACGGTATCACAGGCTGCTGGAGCTGTGATGAGAACCGAAGTCACGGTCCACCGCAAGGCCTCGCACGTACTTTGCCCGGATCCCATGCTGATCCAGGCCGAGATAGAATGCCCGCTCCAGTCGCTCCGCCAGCGTGAGCGGCCTCGAAACCGGAAGCACCGAATCGTCGAGCACGACAGCGTCAAATTCAAAGCCGTCTTCAAAGCTCCCTACCCTGCCGAAGAAGGACCCGCCGCTCCTGGTCGCCAGAGCGAAGCTCTCGGGAAAGGTCAGCGGTTTTGCCTTTTCGTCGACGTAGCGCCAGTACAGCTTGGAGACCTGAATCGCGTCCGTGACCGCCCGGAACATGGATTCGGTCTGTCCGCCCGCCACATCGCTTCCCAGCCCGACACGGATCCCCTCTCTCAGGTATCTCCGGACCGGCGCAATCCCGGAAGCCAGATTCATGTTCGAGTTTGGACAGTGCGCAACCCAGACGCTGTTCTGACGGATTCTTTCGATCTCAGCGTCCGTCGAGTAGATGCAGTGCGCCATCACCGTCCGCGCCTCCCTCCCGAAAAGCCCGAAGCGGTCATAGCCGTCCCCATAGAAGGCCGCGTCCGGCATCAGGCGCATGACCATCCTCACCTCGTCAGGGTTTTCCGAGAGATGGGACTGCACCGGCAGATCATAGGCTCTGCGCACCTCCGAGAGTTCGTTCAGAAGCGCATCGCTGCAGGAGGGAATGAAGCGCGGCGTCAGGATCGGTTTTGTCCTCAGGTATCCCCGCCTGTTCGCCTCGTTGATGAAGCCGAAGGTATCGAAGGCAGAGGCATCTGCAGACTCCTCTCTGAGTTCGTCCGGAGCGTTGCGGTCCATGTTGACCTTGCCCACAAAGCTGATCAGGCCTGTGCTTTCCATCAGGTCCATCAGCAGGATCGTCGCATCCCGGTGGACCGTCCCGAAGATGACAGCCCTCGTCGTCGCGCTGCTGCTCATTTTTCCTGCAAAGAGCCCGTAGGCCCGGGCCGCATAGTCCAGGTCTTTATAGCGGGCTTCTTCCGGAAAGGCATAGCGCCTCAGCCACTCCATCAGTTCGCAGTCCATCCCCATGCTTCTGTAGGTGAACTGCGGTGCATGAATATGCAGGTCTACCATACCGGGGATGATCAGGCAGTCTCCGTAATCCTCTATCGGGATCCCCGCATACTCCCGGGGCAGCTCCGGACAGACTCCCCTGCAAAGGCCGTCTTCGCAGATCACATAAGTCCGGGGAAATGTCATGAGTTCTCTCTTCTCAGACGCAAAGCATACATTTCCTCTCAGGGCAAAGCAGTCGGGCATTTCAGACACCCCCGGTCGAAAGGATTCTTACAGTTCTTGCACTGCGGTACAGGCGGAGGAACACCCGCGGCCGCACCTTATGAATATACTATGCCATTATTACAAAATATTGTATCATAAGTATGCATCTTTCGCAAGCGGTTATTCTGCAAAGCCGCCAGCGGGTTTCGCTGAAAAAAGCGCTTGTCTTTCATACTGCATTGTGTTAAAGTGTGCTTGCTGGATTTCCCCTGACAGGCGCAGCCGTTCTGCCGCCGGTGTCGCTGAAAAAGGAGCGTGACAGAGTTGGATACTATCAGTCAGAGCGTTGTCAAGAAGGATCACGGGCCGAAAATATCCGGCCGCAGCATCTATGTCGCCGACTACCCGTCGGAAGGGGTGCTCTGCGGCAGGCTGCTTCATTCCAGGCTTGCCCGCGCCAGGGTGCTGCGGGTCGTGGTGCCGGAGCTTCCGGAAGGATATTATTACGTCGACGCCCGGGACGTGCCTGGTGACAACAACGTCAACATCGTGCTGGACGACATGCCTGTCTTCTGCCGTGATACGGTGGAGTACATCGGCGAGGCGATCGGCATGCTGTGCGGTCCGGATGAGAAGCTGGTCGAGCGTCTGCGTGACGAATGCCGTGTCGAATACGAAGAGCTGGAGCCCGTGACCGACCTCCGCGCGGCGACGGAAGCCTTCTTCAGCTACAGCTACGGTCACGGTGATGTCGACCGCGCCTTCGCCGAGGCGGACCGGGTCTACGACGAGGAGTTCGAGACCGGCTACCAGGAGCAGGCCTACATCGAGCCACAGGGCATGATGGCCGAGCCGGAGGAGGACGGGCGCATGTACGTCCACGGTTCGGCTCAGTGCGTTTATTATATCCACAACGCGCTCACGCGCGTGCTCGGCTGCGGCCCCGACGGCGTCCGCGTTTATCAGGACGTGACGGGGGGCGCCTTCGGCGGGAAGGAAGACTTTCCCTCCATCCTCGGCTGTCAGGTCGCGGTGGCGGCCCACAGCACCGGGAAGCCGGTGCGCTGCGTTCTGGACCGGCGGGAGGATATGGAGTGCACCTCCAAACGCCATCCGTCGATCTGCCGCTACAGGGCGGCAGTGAAAGGCAACCGGGTAACCGCGCTCGACATCGACGTGGTCTTTGACGCGGGCGCGTATTCCACCCTCTCCGCCGTCGTGCTGCAGCGCGGGATCATCGCGGCCCCCGGCGTTTACAATATCCCCAACGTCCGGGTCCGCGGCCGGGCGCTCAAAACCAACACCGTACCCTGCGGCGCGTACCGCGGCTTCGGTGCTCCGCAGACCTTCTTTGCCGTCGAGATGCTGATGGAGCACATTGCCCGCGATCTCGGTCTGGACGCCCTTGCCTTCCGGGAAGCCAATCTGGTCCGGCAGGGAGACCGGACCTCCACCAACGGCGTCTATCACTTCCCTGTTCCCCTGCCCGCCATGATCGATGAGATTGACCGGGCCTGTTCGTACCGGAAGAAGCGCCTGGAATACGCGGCGGAGCAGAGCGGACGCTGGCGCCGCGGCATCGGCATCTCGCTGGACTATCACGGTGCCGGTTTCACGGGCTCCGGTGAGCGGGACATCATCAAGGCAGTCGCGAAGCTGCACAAGTATCGGGACGGAACGGTAGAGATTCTGGCCTCCAACGGCGAGATCGGCCAGGGGGTACGCACCACCTTCCCCAAGATCGTCGCCCGCGAGCTGGGTCTTCCGCTGGACAGGGTCTTCTTCTGCCACCCCGACACCGCCAGAGTGCCCGACTCCGGTCCCACGGTCGCGTCACGTTCACTGATGGTTGTCGGGGAACTGCTGCGCCGCGCCGCCATCAGGCTGAAGGCGGAGTGGGTCAACGGCGAGGAGCAGGAGGTAGAGGAACATTACAGAGAGCCGGAGTTCCAGCTTCCCTTCTCTCTGGACCGCTTTGAGGGCGACGCCTATCCCACGTATGCCTGGGCTGTCACCGCCATTGAGCTTGAAGTCGATACCTGGACCGGAAACGCAAAAGTTCTGGGCGCATACGCGGATTTTGACGTCGGCACGCCCATCGATCTCAACGTGGTCACCGGACAGATGGAAGGCGGGCTCCTGCAGGGGATCGGCTATTCGTCCGTCGAGAAGATGGACCACGATGCCGCAGGCCGGATCCGCAGCAACTCGTTCTCGGACTATTTGATTCCGACCGCAAAGGACGTACCGAATCTGAAATGCATGCTCCACGTGGAAGAATATCCCGAAGGCCCCTACGGTGCGAAAGGCGCCGGCGAGCTGCCGCTTGTCGGTGTACCCGCCGCGTATCTGGCGGCGATGGAACAGGCCCTGGGCGGCCGGGGACTCAGACATGTCCCATTCACGGCAGAAGATGTGATCGGAGCGCTCGCAAAGGAGGAAGGCTGAGATGGATAGGTTGCAAGAGATCCGTTTCGTTCTGAACGGGAAAGAGGCTTCCTACACGGGAAGTGCGGCGGACCGGCTGCTGGACGTGCTGCGGGAGCAGTTTCGGTGTACCGGTGTCAAATGCGGCTGCCGGGAGGGCGAGTGCGGCGCATGCGCGGTGCTGATTGACGGTCTGCTCCGCAACTCCTGTTGCGTCGCCATGGGCGCCGTGGAGGGCACCAGCATCGTTACAATAGAGGGTTACCGCGAGACAGCGCGCTTCGCCGTGCTGGACAGGGCCTTTGCTCAGCTCTCGGCAGTCCAGTGCGGCTTCTGTACGCCGGGGATGATTCTGGCAGCCGAGGCGCTGCTCTCGGCGCATCCGCATCCCACAGAGGAGGAGATCCGTGAAGGGCTTTCCGGCAATCTCTGCCGCTGCACAGGCTACAACGCCATCGTAAACGCGGTGAAGAGCGCCGCAGAGGAGGGGGAAGGACTATGGTAAACACGTCAGGCGGATATAGCGCATTCTCCCTGCAGGAGGCGCTGGAGCTCCGGGCATCTCAGGATGTCATTCCCTATGCGGGCGGTACGGATCTGATGGTGGGAAAGCATCGGGACGCAGACTATCTCTTTCTGAGCCGGGTGCCTGAGCTGCGTCAGATCACCGAGGACGCCGGGTACGTCCGCATCGGCGCGGCGGTCACCTTCAGCGAGGCGCTGGCGAGTCCTCTTGTACCGCAGCTGATGAAGGAGGCCGTCTCCGGCATCGCCGCGCCGGCCATCCGCAACGCGGGCACCTTCGGGGGCAACCTGGCCAACGGCTCGCCCAAGGCGGATTCGGTGCTGGTCGAGGTCGCCTCTGACGCAAAGCTGCGTCTGGTATCCCGGAGCGGCGAGCGCACCATGGACGTCGACGGATTCTGTCTGGGGCGCGGCAGGACCGCCCTCAGAAGCGACGAACTGATCGCGGAGGTGCTGATGCCGAAGCAGAGCCCGGACTGCTGCTTTTACGAGAAGGTCGGCGGCCGCAGTGCGCTGGCCATCTCCCGCGTATCGTTTGCGGGTATCTTTGACACGCAGGACGGGAGGATCTCGAACATTGCGGCTGCCTTCGGTGCGGTGGCGGACACCGTGCTGCGCTTTCGGCAGATCGAGGCAATGCTCATCGGCAGAACTATTGAGGAGGCCAGAGCGCTCAGAGACAGCTATGTCGCAGCCTATGCCGAACAGCTTGTGCTGACCCGCGGCCGTGTCAGCGCCGAATACCGCAGGGCGGTGTGTCTGAACCTTCTGAACGCCTTTCTGTCGCAGTGCGGCCTATGACATCAAAATAACATAACGACATAACGCGGACCGACACAGCACCGGTCCGCGCTCTCATGTTTCAGCGCAGTCCCGTCCGCCTGTCACTGCAGCAGGCAGCCGGGACTGCGCAATTTCTATTATTCCGTTTATCTTCTTCCGTTTATTTTCTTCCGTTTGCCCTCTTCTGCAGCTTTCTCTTTTTCCCGTCCGGGCCTATGATATAGGTGTTTTCCAGAACCTGTTCCGCCCCGCGCCTCCACTCCGCGATATACTCTTTGCGGAGTACATCCCGTTCGGCCAGTTCCTCCGCGGTCAGTTCCCGTTCCTTCGCGATCCGGGCGAGCTCGTTGATTCTGTTCAGCTTGCTGTTCTCCATGCTGCTGTCCGTCTCCTTCTGTCCGTTCCTGTCGCAGTTGGTCCACCCTCGAGCGGGTACCTGTTCTGTCTTCCTGTTTTTTTGATTATAACACGGCTTTCTGCAGATTTCCACCCCGGAAGAGCAAAAGAAAGAGCAAAAAGGCTGCGGTTTCCGGGCTGAACGGGAGAGACCCGGATCGGCGGATGGTCGCCTGTCCCGGCCCCTTCATACCCGCAGACGGAAAAGGCGCCCCCGAAGGAGCGCCTGCATCCGGCTCTGTGACCTGTGATCCGGTTTACCAGACAAACGGGATCAGCCTGAACCTCACTTTTTTCATATAATCGCCGTATCCTGGCAGGCCTTCCTTCAGCACCTCTTCCTCATTGCGGATCCGTTTTACGATGATGGGGATGTAGGCCAGCATAACAGCAAATGAGAGCACAGATCCCAGTACCAGCGGCATTGCCAGAAACAGCAACAGCGTCGTCATATACATCGGATGGCGAACCGTTCCATAGAGTCCGGTATCGATCACTCTCTGGCCTTCCTGTACCTCCACTGTTCTGGAGAGATAGGTATTCTCCCGCAGGACCTCCGCATAAAGCGCATATGCCGCCAGAAAGATCACTGCTGCAATGACGCTTGCCGGAAAGGGAAGCATCAGCCAGCCGCAGCGGAAGCTCAGTCCTGCCAGAATAAAAGCAGCCAGAAACATGATTCCGCTGAAGAGAATGACTGTGCGCTGTTCCGATTCCTTCTCCCTGACGCTCAGGCGTTTCTTTAAAAGCTCCGGATTCTTCTTCATCATGACAAGTCCGGCAACAAACATCGGGACAAACAGGATTCCCATCAGAAGCCGGCCCTGGGGATAGTCCCACGTCCCTGCCGGAAGGAAAAGCAGGCCCGCGACCACCAGAAGTCCCGCCAGAAACCGGGACAGTGCCCGGATGAAAAGCTGTCTGTTCATAAGGATGCCTCCTCCCGTTCCTTTCGAAGATAGGTTTTTTTCCAGTGCGCCAGCAGTCTGCGGAAATCCTCCTCCATGGCATTGACGTCCATGCAGCCGCGCTGGATGTATTCCCACAGACACCCCTCGGATGCCCAATACATTTCTCTGTACATCATCTGAAGATCGATGCCCGGGATGAAATCCTCCGGATCCAGTTTCTGAAGCTTCTTTGCTGCATGGGCATCCAGATACTGTCCCATGCTTTCCCGGATCTCCGCACTGACCTCCGGATCTTTTTCATAAAAGGCTCTCACGGCAAATGCGCCGAGATCGGGATACTGTCTCATCAGGCGGAGCTTCGCCTGCATACCCGAATCCATGCATGTGAAAAGGTCCCTCTGCTCGTAAGCCCCGCTCCTGGTCATCTCCTCGACGGTGATCCTGCAGCAGGTATCCCAGAGGAACAGATAGAGCTCCTTCTTGTTACGGAAGTAATGAAACAGCAGCGCTTTGCTGATGCCGGCCGCATCCGCGATCTCACTCATCGGGCTCTTCTTATAAGTGTTCTGGGAAAACACATGAAACCCTGCATTTAGAATCGCCGATTGCTTTTCTGTCGGCAGAGAATAAAACTTTGGATTCATCACACGCCTCCGTTAACCGTATCGGTCAACCCTATTATAAGGCCGTTGACCGATTTTGAGAAGACCCCGGGATCTTACGAAGCTGGCTTCATCGGCGGAGCAGTCTGAGGTCTGGGCTTTATGCACAGAGAAGTGGCTCCATCGCGGCCATATTCCATACCGTCTTCGCGTTTCAGTCGAATTGCAAAGCACAGTTCACCATGGTATAATACGGAGCGAGAGACCGCCTCCAACTCACTGCACGGATAACCGTTATGGGACGGTATCTTTGTAACTGCATCTGTAATACTGTCATAAGGAGAGATGGTAAACATGGGCCTGTCAAAGAAAATTTTTACTCAAAGCGCAAAAAAGAATTTCTGTCTGTTGCTGTCGCTCATCCTGTCTCTGTCCGTCGGCTGTCCGGCGTTCGCTGACAGCGGCAGTGATGTACTGCGTATCGAGGACGGCGCATTGCAGCCCATTCTCCAGGTCTCCGATCTCCGTGCTCCGGACTACAGCAACGAAAGCAGCGATATTCTGCGCTTCTGTGTATATGTGGAGACGGATTACGACACCGACGGTGACGGGATGGCCGATCTGGTCAAAGTTCTGGTACAGGTTCCCCGGCCTGCAGTGGAAGGGAAATACAAAGCCGCAAGCATCTACGACCCCACGCCATACGGTGCCGGCACCTATGAGGACCCCAGTACCAGTTCCTATCAGGTGCTGTACCGGCAGAAGCGGTTTGACTATGACAGCCTTTACCGGCCCTGTGAAAAGCGGGAGGCAGTCGGAGAGATGAGCAGCATGGACGCGGCTCTTGCCGCGCGCCCTGAGAAAGACTGGAACTACTCTGTTCCCATTTCCGAAGAGCCGGGCTATGCATACGCGGATGTCTATGACTACTATCTCGCCCGCGGCTACGCAGTGGTGGAGGCCTGCGGGATCGGCACCTACGGTTCCGAGGGTTTCGAGCTCTGCGGCACCCACCTGGAGCGGGACAGTCATGTCGCAGTGGTAGAGTGGCTCACAGGGGATCGGCGTGCCTTTACGGACAGGACACAGAACATTGAGATCAAGGCTGACTGGTCAAACGGCAGCGTGGCCATGACCGGCTGTTCCTACGGCGGTACACTGCCCTTCTCCGTGGCGACTACCGGTGTGAAGGGGCTTAAAACCATTATCCCGATGGCCGGCATCGCAAGCTGGTATGACTACACCAACTGTCAGGGCGTCCCCACAATTCTGGAGGTCAATTACACGGATCAGCTCGCCGCATACAACGCCGGCGGTACCTTTCTGGACAAGGACTGGACCGTGCCAGACGAGGAGTACGGATCCTGGCTGTGGACGATTGCCCAGGACCAGCTGGAGACCAACGGCAACTATGCCCCGATCTGGGAGGAATCCGACTACGCCAGGGACTGGGTGGGGCTTCAGTGCTCCGCGCTGATCGTGCAGGGGCTGAACGACTTCAACGTCAGCACCCGGCATGCAGATAAAATGATGCAGGCATTTGAAAAGGCAGGCCAGACGGCAAAGCTGGTTCTGCATCAGGACGGTCATAACACGATATATAACACCGTCGTGAGCGGCGAACTGTGGAATGAGATTCAGAACCGCTGGCTGGCCCACTATCTGTATGGTGTGGAGAACGGGGCCGAGGACATGCCTGTGGTGCTGGCCCAGTCCAACCTTGACGGTCTGTACTATTCCTATGATTCCTGGCGGGATTTCCAGTACATCGATGCACTGGTATCCTATTTAAACGACAGAACGGATGTGACCACCGAAGGGTTGGCAGAATATGCGTACTACTTCATTTCGGAACAGAATCCCGATCTTTCCGGTGCAGAGCATCGGGAAGAATACTTCATGAGTTTGGACTTTGACCGCGCGGCATTCTACCCGATCGAGCTGCCCGAGAAGACGACCGTCTACGGCGTACCTGAGATTCATCTGAAGCTTGCCAGCCCCAATACAGACTCCGATGGACTGATGATCTCGGCTGTGCTCGTGGATGTCGCCGACAACGGCGAAGCCTTTAAGGCCTATAAGATGAAAAACCGTCTGCATGACTGCCTGCCCACGCGTGTGGTTGGAGAATACGAGGGTGCGGGTTATCGGGGCAGCAATGAGATTCTGGAATATGTGCAGGACAGCGCAGATGCAAAGATCATTTCCTTCGGCTACACCGACCTGAACAACCCCGGTCACGGCGATGAAATCAGCGAATATACCGAGGTTCAGGATCTCGAAGCCGGCAAATACTACGATTACACCTTCTATATGCTGCCGACGGTGTATACCGTGGCACCGGGGCATACCCTGCATCTGATCCTGACAACCTGGGATCCCTATCGTGCCTTTCTGGACGAGAGTTTCATGAGCCTTGATCTGGAAAAGGACAGCGATCTGGTCAGTTACGATTACAGCTATACGATCGATAACACGGCCATACGGATCAGGATGCCCGTCAGATAACGCAGGACGCTGCCTTCCGAGCAGGAACCGTCCGGATCTGCCTCCATCTTTGAAGAAACACATCACCATCAGCGCAGCGGCTCCTCGCCGCCGACACCATACCGGCAGTGAAGAGTCATTCTATTGAAAAGTGGTATGTTGTGTTGTATAATCGGTTCAGCACGGAGGCATTTCAACCATCGGTGTTTGCCAGCGGGCATTCCGCAATTCTGAGACAGGGCTGGGATATGGAAATGAAAGAAAGAATCGTCGTCGTTGATGATGACATCATGAGCCTGAAAATTGCCAGACGGGTGTTCGACAGGGCCGGCATGGAAGGACGTTATCTCTCCTCCGGGGATGAATTCAGCACCTGCCTAGAGGAGGAATATCTGCCGGATCTCTTTCTGCTGGACGTCCATATGCCGGATGTCAGCGGGCTTGAATTGCTGCGCCGGCTCCGGGCCGCCCCGGCTTACCGGAATATTCCGGTCATCTTTCTTACCGGCGACGAGGATGTCAAAACCGAATCAGCCGGTCTGCAGGCGGGCGCTTCCGATTTCATCCGAAAGCCTTTTTCCGCCGAGGTTCTGCTGAAGCGGGTCCGCAACACCATCGAGCTCCGGCGCCTTCATAACGACATGGCGGAGGAGATCCGGGTCAAAACCGAGAAGCTGTCTCACGCTTATATTCAGATCGTACAGGCGCTGGCCGCTTCCGTGGACGCCAAAGACAAGTACACCCACGGGCATTCCTCCCGCGTGGCCGCCTATGCCCGTGAAATTGCCGGGAGAGCGGGCTACAGCGAAGTGGAACTGGACAGCATCTATATGATGGGGCTGCTGCATGATGTGGGAAAGATCGGGATCCCGGATGCGATTATCAACAAAGCCGGACGGCTGACCGACGAGGAATATGCCGCCATCAAGATGCATTCTTCTGTCGGCGCCGATATCCTCAAAAAAATTACGGACTTCCCTGAACTGGCGATCGGCGCCAGATGGCACCACGAACGCTTTGACGGGCTCGGGTATCCGGACGGTCTCTGCGGCACGGAAATCCCGGAGACTGCCCGTATCATCGCCGTTGCCGACACTTATGACGCCATGACCAGCAATCGCAGCTATCGCAGCGTCATGCCGCAGGAGGCAGTCCGGGCAGAATTCATCCGATGCAGGGGAAAACAGTTTGATCCTCGGTTTGCGGATATTATGATTCAGATGATCGATGAAGATACCGACTATCAGATGAAGGAGGATTGACGATGCTGGATACCGAGGCCCTGAACCGGATCGGAATCGATGCGGAAGAAGGGATCGCATACTGCGCGGACGATTCGGAATTCTACGAAGACATGCTCCGGGAATACCTGAAAGAGAGCGATGCCAGAACTGCCGATCTGCGAAAGCATTACGCTGAGCGGAACTGGCCTCTGTACGGGATCTGCGCTCATTCCGTCAAAAGCACGTCGAGAATGATCGGCGCAAAGGCAGTGTCAGAGACTGCGCGTAAGATGGAGCTGGCCTGCCGTGATGGGAACGATGCTGCGGTTCTCGCCGGACATGAGCAGTTTCTGAAGGAATATACGGATCTGACGGACTGTCTCCGCGCCGTGATCCGGGCAGACGGGTGACGATAATGAAGTCTGTCATGAAGCGCATTCTGGATCCGGAGATCCAGCTGAGAGAGCGCCTGTTTCAGCTTCTTTCCACCATTGCTCTGGTGGAATATTTCATTGTGACCGTCTACAACCTGATTTCGGGCAACAGCATAACCCAGATCGTCATCATGCTGATCGGGACGGTGCTGTTTGCCGGGACGGTTGCCTTCACCTTCAAATCCGGACATATACGGGCAGGATCTGCCATATCCGGTCTCCTCTAGTTCTTCATCTATCCTCTGACTTTCTTCTCTTCCGGAGGAATCTATGGCGGAGGCCCCCCTGTCCACGCCTTTGCCCTGGTCTACGTATTTCTGGTGACCGAGAAGTGGGAAAGAGCAGTGTCGCTGGCCGTCTGTATTCTGGGCGACGGCATCTGCTATCGGCTGGCCTATCTCCACCCTGAAGCTGTGACAAGGCATACGGTTCCTGCGGAGCATACCGAGTCCTTTCTGGCTGTTCTGCTCGTTACGCTTCTCCTGTGCATGCTGTTTACCTTTGCAACAGAGGTGTATCGGGCTGAAAACCGGATCGTGCAGCGCCAGAAGAAAGAGATTGAAGACCTGAACCAGGCACAGAAGAACTTCTTCTCCAGCATGAGCCATGAGATACGCACCCCTGTGAATGCCATTATCGGTCTCAACGAGATGACCCTGCGGGAAGAGATCTCCGACGAAGTGCGGGAGAACGCTCAGAACATTGAGGTTGCAGGCAGGATCCTGCTGCACACCGTCAACGAGATTCTGGATATGTCAAAGCTGGAGACCGGCGGCATGGAGATTCTGAAAAGTGATTACCACACCACCTCCATGCTCTCCGACATCGTGAACATGGTATGGTCACGGGCCCAGGAAAAGGGGCTGGACTTCGTAATCCGGGTCGATCCGGCGCTCCCGACGGTGCTCTGCGGGGATGAGATCCGCATCAAGCAGGTGCTGCTGAATGTCATTGCCAACGCAATAAAGTACACCCACAAAGGCTCTGTCACCCTCTCCATCTCCGGCAGGCACTGTGAAGACGGCTGTTTCAGGGTCGTCTATGATGTGACCGATACGGGGATCGGCATTCGGGAGGAAAACATCCCCTATCTGTTCTCGTCTTTCCGGCGCATGGATGAGCAGCGTACGCATGCCATAGAAGGGACCGGGCTCGGTCTTTCCATCGTGAAACAGCTTCTCGACATGATGAACGGAGCCGTGAGCGTATCCAGCGTATACGGGAAAGGTTCCACATTTCATATTGAAATTCCGCAGGAGATTGTCAATGCTTCTCCTGTCGGTACCGTAGACCTGAAAACAGTTCCGGACAAAGCGCCCGCAGCACGTGAAGAGCGGCTGACTGCGCCGGAGCTCAGGATCCTTGCCGTCGACGATACACCCATGAACCTGCTGGTTGTGAAGAAGCTGCTCCGCGATTCCGGAGCTGTCGTCGACACGGCTGCCAGCGGTATGGAAGCCCTGCAGAAAACGCTTGCAACGCACTACGACCTGATCCTGATGGATCATCAGATGCCCGAGATGGACGGTGTGGCCTGTCTGCATCGGATCCGGGAACAGCAGGACGGGAAGAACCGGGACAGCAGGATCGTTTGCCTGACCGCCAATGTCGGGTCGGACATGGAAAAGCAGTATCTGGAGGCGGGCTTCGACGGGTACCTTGTCAAACCGATCCGGGGGAAGACGCTGGAGGATGAGATTGTCAGACTGGTCCCGGCTGCACAGAATGCAGCCCAGCGTTCCTGACGGAAAACGAAGGCTGCATTTACCGAACCGCTATAGTTTTTTCACCATCATGTACTCATTCACAAACGAGCCGTCTTTCATCCGTATCGCATCCGGTATTACCCCAGTGATACGAAAGCCCATTTTCTCATAAAGACCTCTTGCCCGGCTGTTTCCTTCAACGAAATCCAGCTCAAGCTGACGGACATCGCCGCGCTCTCCTGCTGCGCGGAGCATCTCCTCGAACATTTTCGTACCGATCCCGAGTCCCCAGAACTCCTGCAGAAGCGCGATCGCAACGGATGCTCTGTGACCGTCCTTCTTTCCGGTGCGAAAAGAGATCTGACAGTTACCGGCGATTTTTCCGTCCACAACACAGGCAATCATCATTGCGTTTTCACTCCGGTAAGCCTCATTCAGGAAAGCCTTTTCCTGTTCCAGGGTAAAGTCTGCGTATTCCTCAGGATACTTCATCAGGTAATCCGTCTCACCGGACGCCCGGATGACAAACCGAAGCATCTCCTCCCCATCCTCTTCCGTGGGACTCCGAAGACGTGCGTTTCGCCCATCTTTCAATTGGAATTCTGTTTCATCATAGATCATTGGCTTTCCTCCTGAATTCTCGGATTACAGGTCGATCTGTCCTCGGCCGCATCTGCTGCGTTCGGATCTCCTTTCGCCGGGCAATGCCGGCTGTCCTTAATGGAATCTCACAAAACGCGGCCCCTCTTCACCGTCAGTCCCGGTCGGGGCAAAGCCGCATTTTTCAAGTAGACGCTGAGAAGCCCGGTTATCCGGCTCCGTTTCGGCTTCCACACGGGTTACGCCAGGCTGCTGCAGGGCCCAGATCACTGCTGCACTGACTGCCTCTGTTGCATAACCCTGTCCCTGCTCCGTTTCGTTGATGCCATATCCGATCTCGACCGAGCCATCCTCGTTCAATCCCTTGAAGGACAGATCTCCCACTTGTGAGCCGTCTTTCCGTTCAATGATCCAGATGGCGTACCACTCCCACTGTTCCGGGTGGTCAAGGCAGCCCTGCAGCATCTCCTGATACGCTTTTTTCAGGATGTCATCCCCCTGGCTTTCAATGGTTTCGAGCATCTCTTCCCGGGATGCTGTGCGGATCATCAAACGACCTGTTTCAATCTTCATCTGTTTCTCCCAAATGTCTGATTCAGCAGGGAGCCGACACATCTGCATCGGCTCCCTGCCTTTGTTTCGTTTAGAACAGCTGTCCCGGCAGCTTCAGTTTCTGCTTAGGCGGGAATCCCTTGTCAAATTCCTCCACTTCGCAGTCTCTCACATAGTATCCCTGCGGCGTCTGATATACCCCTGTAACGCCATCGAGATATCCCGGAATCAGTTCCCTGCAGAGAAAGAACGAGTCGTCCGCGCCCTCCGGCAGATCATGGTAACGGATGCCGAACTCCCGGGCATAAGTGAAGCCGCACTTGCCGTAAAAGCCGATGTTTCCCTCAAACAGAACGGCTCCGTAGCCAAGCTCCGCTGCCTTCTCCAGAGAGTAATCGAGAAGCGCCTTCCCATAGCCTTTGCGCTTGAGCTCCGGCGTGATGCCGATCGGCCCCATTGTCAGAACAGGAATGATTCTGCCGTCATCCGCTTCGATGACCGTCCTCATGAACATGTTCTGTCCGATCCGTCTTCCATCCTGCTCCATGACGAAGTCCAGTTCTCTGACAAAGGCCGGGTCATCCCGGAGCACATGGATCACATAGTGTTCGCTGCAGCCCGGCCGGTACACGTTCCAGAACGCTTCCCGGACGAGATTTTCCACTTCTCTGTAGTCATCGGTTCTTTCTAAACGAATAGAGTAGTCATTTGTATTCATTGTTTTTCCCCCTGAAAATTGTTGACTGCAATTGCCTTTCAGCGGGAGGTTTGTTTTGACTGCCTGCAAACCTCCCGGTCAGCCGACAATCTCCGGTGTGTTGCGCTTTTTCAAACAGCACTCTCCTTAAAAAAATAATATGGGTATCGGCTTTAATCAGCCGACTACAAGATATGCCCAAAAGGCAGGACCAAGGGAAATTTTTTGGACAGGTCGAGGTGTAGAATAGAAGCAACTCAAGGGAATGAGGTGCTTCAAGATGGCAAAA
>JAILFJ010000165.1 GCA_024697625.1 Oscillospiraceae bacterium | reverse complement strand
GGCCTTTTCTTTCTCGGTCACTTTTTCCGTTTCCGTCCCCTTGCGTCTGGCGATGTCCTTCTGGACCATTTTGAACTCCTTGTCGGTCACAGGGAAGATCCATGCGCATATGAGCAACAGCGCCGACATGATGGCCGGAGCCAGTACGTAGCAGATACCGATGCCGTGCTGTGTCGCAGCGGTCTGCTCGAGGCCCGCGTTGGCGAGTGCCTCATCATAGTGCACAGCCGTGAGCATGAAACCGATGATCGCAACGGAGAGGCCCGAAGCAATTTTTCTGATAAATGTGGCCATGCTGGACACGATGCCGGGTCTGCGGATTGACGTAATCAGCTCGTCGATGTCCGTCATATCGGCCATGATGGCGAAGATACCCGTAAGGGAGCCGGCGTTGCCGAGTCCGATCAGGGCTGCAAGCCCCAGAATCGGGACGAGCGGTGCTCCGTGATGCGAGAATGCCAGAAGCCCCAGTACGCCGACAAGTCTCAAAGGCGCAGCGATAACGATCGCCAGCTTCTTGGACGTCTTGCTCATGACCGGTCCGAAAATGAACATGCCGACGAGCTGGGCGACCATCAGCACCGCAAGGATGGGGATGTAGTAGCTGGGATATGCACCGAGAGTATGCTGCACGTAATAAACTGCCATTCCCGAAATGAAGTCCATGCCGCCCTGGCCGAAAAGGTAGAGACCCAGGAAGATCAGGAACGAGCGGCTCCGGAATACGCTGGCCGCCTGCGTGAAGCTCTCTCCAAGTGTGGTCTTTACAGGCTCTTTCTGCTTCTCCCACGTGCCGAAGAACACGGTGTTCGAGCATACGAAGAAGAGCACGCCGAAGAGGAGCATGCACTTCATATACTGCGAAGGATCGTTTGTCTGCTTGATGATCATTCCCGGAACAAGTCCGCAGATGGCGGCGCCGAGCGTCGAGAACACCATACGCATGTTGGAGAACCTGGCGCGCATCGCGTAGTCGTCCATCATGTCCGGAAGCAGTCCGTTATACGGCACGCTCAGCACCGTGAAGCCCGTGTTGAACAGGCAGTACATCACCACGTAGAAAATGTAGTTGGCTGTCATTGACGATGCGTGGATATCGATCCACATGATCACGAAGGTGATGGCTGAAGCGATGCTTCCTACCAGGATGTAGAACCTCTTTGACCCGTATTTCGATTTGGTTCTCTCAACGATATTGCCCATGATCGGGTCGGTGATGGCATCCCAGATCTTGCCGATCATGGGGATCGTGCCGGCGAGAGCCGCGTTCATGCCGAGAGCGTCCGTCAGAAAGACGATGAAGAACGCGTTGATAATGACGAAACATCCGCCTCCGAAGATCTCTCCCACGCCGTAGGTAAATCTGCTGAAGAAACTGTAATTTGGTTTTCTGCCGCTGATTTTCTCTTCCATGATTTCCTCCTTATCCTGTGACCTGCTCCGCGTCCGAAGCGCAGAGAAGGCCGTTCTTCAGTTGGGATTTTACCAGATTTTTATAAATAAGGCAAGCCGTGAGGACCACGTTCATCCGTTCTTTTCTTTCCTGTCTTCCTCCTCCGGCGCGGTCAGCGCCCTGGATCGAAGAAAAACAGTTCAGGGGAAGCGGAGGAGACTGGGATGCAGATGTTGATCGGAGAAACCGCGGTTTCGGTAGAATGGGAACAGAAGCTGCAGCAGATGACTCTCACGCCGAAGGGGAACCGGGTTTCCGTCAGTCTGAGAAGAAGCAGAGCGTTTTAAACTCCCACTCCCCTTCGCCCTCATAGAGCAGGTAAAGGGCATGGGTTCCGTTTTCCGCCGAAACGGGCATCAGGACCATCTGCCAGTCATCCTGCGCCATGCTCAGTTCGATCGCGCCGATGACTTTCTCACCGGCCTCGTCAAAGGCGGCCGTGACGGTCCCGTTCAGATGGCCGCGCAGCTCAAGGCCGAGGAAGCCTGTGCCGGCGAACTCGAAGTATTTATAGCCGATGACCGCTCCATCCCGGATGGCTGTGACAAAGCTCACGTTCTGCCGTTCGGTCACACGGATCTGCTTCGCCATCTTCGGATCGTTATAGTCAATGACATTACGCACGCTCGGGTCCGTCAGATGGCAGGCGATGGAAGCGGGATAGCTGCCCGCCGCCTTCAGCGGTGCTCCGTTCAGCCCGCAGCTGGTGATCTCCGCCTGAGAGATGCTGCCATCCGGCTGCAGCTCTATCCGCTCGGCGCAGCCCTGGCGGGAAAACTCCGTGCCGTTGGTCTGCCGGTGATAAAACACGTACAGTTCCTCGCCGATCTGCACAAGCCCCCCGTGATTGTTTCCGAGGGGATAGACCGGGTTCTCCCTGCCGTTCAGGCCGATATCACCGTTGGACACCAGAATGCCGCCGTAGGTAAAGCCCCTGTCCGGCAGATCGCTGACCGCATAGCAGAGCTCATGACTCTTATGGCTGGAATAGACAAAATAGTACTTCCCATTCAGTTTGCGGATCGACGAGGCCTCGAAGAAGCCGTGGCCCTCATAACCCGTCCCCGCAGTATGTTTCCCTCCGGGGATCAGCACGCGCGGCAGCTCCTTCGCCGTTAGCATATCCGGTTCAAGCTCCATGACCATGGAGTTCTCCCCCACGGGAAGCGCCTTCATCGCCTCGATGCGCTCCCGGATTTCCGGTGGCAGGGCATCCAGCTCCTCCTCTGTGAGTTCCGGGAAGCTGAAATCCTTTTCGCAGGCCGGGGCAAAGCCGTAATACAGGAAGACGCGCCCGTCGTCGTCCGTCAGAACGGCGGGGTCGAACACCATGCCCTCCTGCACCGTCTTGCCGCCGAGGATGTGGGGCGGGTAGTGCACATGGCCGAGAAATTCAAAGGGGCCGGCGGGATGGTCGGAAACAGCAACGCCGATCTCGGGATAGAAACTGAAGCAGTAATAGAGATAATACCGGCCGTCCGGCCCCTGCGTCACATCCGGGGCCCAAAGCTGCTTGTCGTCCCCGGCATTGCTGGGATCCTGCGTGCGCCGGTAGCTGACTCCGTCGCAGCGCCAGTCTCGCAGATTATCTGTCGGCGCAGACCACACGCAGTAGTGACCTTCACAGTAAGCGGTTCCGCCCGCTCTGTCATGGGAACCGTAGATATAAACCCGACCGTTGAACACATGGGGCTCTCCGTCCGGGATATGCTCCCACAGCGGCAGATAGGGATTGAAGATCTGTTCCATATCGTTTACCTCCTGTTATTCTGCCTCGCTGCAGAGTCTCAGTTTGGCATACATATCCTCTAAAATGAAGCGAACATCCACATAGTCGTAGACACGGATCTCTTTTCCGCCGGGGTTGGGGAGATAGCGCATGTCATCGGCAATGCGCGGCGCGGTCTGCATGTGGAAATTGCCGCGCCAGCCGCAGCCCAGCAGCGCTCCCACCACCGGTGAATCGCCAAGGCACCAGTTTTCTCCGTTGCGCAGGCCGGGCGCCTCGTCGGAGCAGAGGTTGTATTCCTCCAGCTCCTCATAGAGATATTTTCCCACCGTGCCGCAGGGGCGAACCCGTGCGGCAAGCTCCGCCATGGAGACCTCCATCGTGCTGTACACGTTCACCGGCAGCTGCCAGACTGCGGCTCCGGAAGCCATGACAGCGCGCGCTGCGGCCACGTCCTGCATCAGGTTAAACTCCGGTCCGCCCTCCGGATAGGGAAACCCGCCGATCCAGACAACGGTCAGCCTTTCCCCTATCTCCGGACAGCGGTTCAGCGCCGCGGCGATATCGGTCAGCGTCCCCTGGGCCGTCACATACAGCGGGCGCGGATCATCACGCAGCGCCTCCCGGATCAGAAACTCCACCCCTTCGCTGGCAGGAGCGTCGCCGTCGTTTTTGAGCGGTGCCGTACAGCCGCGCAGCGCGGGCACGTCGTCCATGTCGATGGCCTCCATGAGCTTCCGAAGCTCCCGGTAGCTCTTCTCCATGGTCGTCTCTGTGCCGGGAGCCTTGCTCTCAAAGTGGGCGGCGATGACGCCGCGCACGTCGAACATCGGCGTCAAAAGCTGGTGGACAATGGCATACTGATCGTCCGCCTCGTTGGCCACGTCGCTGGAGATGACCACGCGGATCTGCTTATGCAGCGGCAGCCGCATCCCCATGCGCTTGAATACTTCTTCCCTTTTCATTTCCTCTCCTTATCCGATCCGGAAACCGCAGTTTCCGGCGCTGTGCACGATACCCGTGAGCCGGTCACGCACTCTCTTAAAGTCCCAGGTTGTGATTGAAGGCCGCGCGGCGCTCCTGCTGGTACTCCCCGGCATAGTTCCCCTCCGTGAAGCGGTCCAGCGCCTCCTCCAGAAAGAGCTGCCAGCTCTCATTTTCATGGCTCACCAGGATCGGATAGTACAGCACGCCGTTGGAGGCAGCCGCCTGATCGTCGCCCGGCGCGTCGCCGCACATGAGGATATTCTCTCCGCCGTAGCCCTTCTCACACAGGCGGGCGATGCAGTAGGCCTTGCTGCCCATTTCCTGCGCACAGAGCAGGTCTACGTCCTCAATCAGTCCGAAGCGCTTCCATTCCTCGCGCACAGCCTCGGGGTTGGCGCTGGAGACGACCACCACGTCGGCCACCCGATGGGCCGCGGCCAGCGCCTCGCGCACATGTTCGAAGGGTCTGACCTCCTCCTGCGGGAGCGCGGTGATGGCTTTGTTGACGGCAATGCTCCAATCGAGCGCCTTCCGGAAGATGGGATCCCGCCCCAGTTCCTTCCTGACGGCATCGTTGGACAGCTCCGGCGCATGCCCGGCCCAGTCGATCAGGGTCTCCACGCCTGCGATGGGGGTGTACTGGGCGCTGATCTCACCGAGGGCCATGGCAAGGCCCTTGAAACGGTTGATGCCGCGGGTGCCGGAATAGAGGTTGATCACGTTCCAACGGTCGAGAATCGGTTCGCGCCACGCGTCCAGCCCCCACTCGTCCACCATGCAGGGGCCGAAGCAGCGGATGTGCTTGATGTTCATCGTGTCCATGGCGCAGCCGTCGGAGTCGACGCAGACGCAGTAATTCCTGCTTTTCTTGAAATCATCCAGTGCAGACATGGTTAAGCCTCCTTGTCAGATTTGGGGATCGCTCTGAGCCTGGTCTCTATGTCGCGCACAGCCTCCTCGCTGAGCCTGGCAAAGCGGAGGAAGGAGCCCAGGGTGATGACCGAGCCCGCCGCCTCGGGATAGCGGTACTGGCCTTCGAAGCACTCCGGCAGCATCGCGCGGACCGCCGGAAACTGCGCCAGATAGTCCATGGTGCAGTCGAGATTCAGGGTCTCGTCCCGGTTGCCGTTGATCCTGAAGCCGAAGTTCGGCTCCGTCAGCCCTTCGGGGCCAAAGCCGCCCAGCACGTCCTCCAGCCAGGTGAGGCTGTCGGCGACCCAGTTGGGATAGCGGCGGCACATCTCCCGGACGCCGACGCTCGGATCCCCGGTGGACAGACCGTGGGGAGCATTGGAATAGATATGGGATTCAAAAGCCACATCGTGTTTCGTCAGGGCGTCGATCATGTCGACGCTGTTTCTGATCGGGACAAGATTATCCGTGCGGGAGGCAAAGATAAAGCAGGGGCAGGTCTTCCCGTCGACCGCGGCGAGGATATCGGGGGGATCCTTCAGCAGATCCCAGGCGAATGCGCCGCTGATATCCGGATAGCCGAGAATGGCCGCATTGGGGCGGTTTTTCGACATGGTGGCGGCGCAGGCTGCCAGGTGGCCCCCTGCGGAGAACCCGATCACGGCGATACGGTCCTTCACCACATGCCACTCCCCCGCCTTTTCACGGATGAGAGACATGGCCTGCTCATAATCGTTCAGAGGGGTGGGCCAGGCCGCATGCACACCGCAGGAATAGCGCAGGATAAAGGCATGATAGCCCGCCTTCAGGTAGGCCAGTGCCACAGGGTCGGCCTCCCGGTCCGAGCAGTAGCGGTAGCCGCCGCCGGGGATCACAAGCACCGCCGGGCGTTCGCAGATCCCGGTGAATTCACCGCCCACCGGCTGCAGATAGCAGGTCAGGCTGACCTTTCTCTCTTCACTCAGTACGATGACTTCCGATTTCATTCCGTCTCTCCTTGCCGCCGGCTCTCAGAGCAGGATTGTTTTCAGGTCGCTGAAATGCGCGATCGGATACGTGCAGTCCGGGTGCTCGGAGGCCTCCCCGACGCCGGCGCTCCGGAAGCCGCCCGCGTGGGCTGCCTCAATGCCGGCCTTCGCATCCTCCACCACGAGGCATTCCTCGGGCGGAAGGGAGAGCATCTCCGCGGCCATCAGAAAGACCTCCGGGTCGGGCTTGGAGCGGGTGATGTTGGTCCCGTCGGAGATGGCGTCAAAGTAATCGCTCAGGCCGAGACGGGAGAGGATGAGCTTGGTGTTCCTGCTGCTCGAGCCGATCGCCAGCCTGTAGCCGCCCTCCCGCAGGGTGTCAAGAGTCTCTTTTACTTCATCGCTCAGGTCGGCCGGGCTCATCTGCTGCAGAAGCTCCACATAGGTGGCGTTCTTCTCCGCGGCGAAGGCGTCCTTCTCCTCCTGGGTATAGCTCTGCTGGGCGCGCTCGAGGACGATATCCAGGCTTGCCATACGGCTCACCCCGCGCAGGCGGTTGTTGATTTGTTCGTCGAAGTAGATGCCGAGGCGGTCGGCCAGGGCCTTCCAGGCCTGATAATGGTACTTGTCGGTAAAGCAGATCACGCCGTCGAGATCAAAGATAACAGCTTTCATGATATCCTCCTGATTGTTATTGATTTCGCTGTCCGATGGTCATTATAGTCTGGTATCCCAACGGCCGCAGAAGACGGTATCGTCCGCTGTGCCGTAAAACCCGCTCCTGCCCACGATCTTTTCCACCGCCGCTCGGATATTCTCGCAGTTCGGGCCGTAGGCGTTGATAAAGGTGTGGATGTTGGCCACATCCACCAGGTGGTTGGTATAGTTGAGGCTCACGCCGACAGTCGGCACCTCCTCGGTATACCAGGGCAGCTCCATGGAATGGCCGCTCGACCAGCTCAGGCGCTCCACATTTTTCTGTGCATAGCCCTTGACGTTGATGAAGACAAACACCACGTCGTACTTTTTTCTGAAATCCTCGCGCCGGTCCATCCTCATCATGCGGACAAAGTTCATGGGATTCACGCCCTCGGTATTCTCCCGGTCGTAGAAGCTCGGGCACTGGGTCACCGTGAAGCCCACACGTTCCAGCTCCTCTGTGATTCTCTCCCTCACGCCGTCACCTCTGTCGCCTTTGGAGTTGGGCGTGGAGCGCACGTAGATGAGCAGCGCCCGCTTCCTCTGCTCCACGTCGATGGGAAGCAGCGACCGGGTATCCTTCACCAGGGTCACGCCCGCGTCCGCGGCCTCCGCGGTAAAGCGGCGGAAGCGCTCGCAGCCGACCTCGTCAAGGAGCTTTGGATCGGGACAGCGCACGGCGTCGTCGTAGAGCTTCAGATGCGCCTTGAGGCCGAGGATGCGGTGCAGCGCATCGCTCAGGCGCTCCTCCGTGACGATGCCGTTTTCATACCCTGCGCGCAGATAGCCCAGGTCCTCCTGGAAGTCGTTGGCAAAGAGGAACATATCACAGCCGGCGGCAATGCACGCAGGCACCGCATCCCTGCGCTGCATCACGCCCGCCATACCGATCATGTGGGAGGCGTCCGAGATGATGAGGCCGTTGAAGCCCAGCTCTTCGCGCAGCAGGCCCTCCAGCAGCTCCGGTGCCAGAGAGGCGGGCATGATCTCCTCGTTGCGGATACCCGGGCGTACTTTCCGGCTCCAGGCGGGCAGGCTGATCTGCCCGGTCATCACGGCTTCCAGTCCCTCGTCGATCATGGTCCTGTACACCAGGCCGTAGCTCTGCATCCACTCCTCAACCGAGGCCTCGTTGTGCGCCGGGGAGATATGCGGGTCCAGCTCGTCCCAGCCGTCGCCGGGGAAATGCTTGCAGGTGCAGGCCATATTGGGGTTCGCGTCCTTGATGCCTCGGATGTAGGCGCGCACACAGTCGGTCACACGCTTCGGATCCGAGCCGAAGGAGCGGGTGTTGACAATGGTGTTGCGCCAGTTTCTGTACACATCCGCCACAGGGTTGAACATCCAGTTGACGCCGACGGCGCTGGCCTCCCGCCCGGCTACATAACCGATGCGATAGGCCGTCTCCGTCCCCTCGGAGGCGCCGGCCTCCGCCGCGGTGGCGACGAAGGTCCCCTCCCCGGGCAGCACGCCGTTGCCGCCGTCGTCGCAGTTGCCGGCGATAAAGACCGGGATGCGGCTGTACTGCTGGAAGAGGCGGTTCTGCCTGGCAACGGTCTCCCTGTCGCCCCCCTGCCAGCGCATGCCGCCGGGGCGGGCGGTCTCCATGAGGGACCTGATCTGTTCCTCGTCTGCGCCGGGCACAGGCTTGAGCAGGACAAAGAGCTGGCTGAGCTTTTCGTCCAGACTCATGGAGGCGACGGCATCTTCCACCCACTGTATTTCCCGTTCATTCAGATAAAAGGGCTTTGCTCTCAGATCGACCATGGCGTTTCCTCCTGCTCAGAATTGGTTTTCTATCTCGTTGAGTTCCGCGTTTATTTTCTTTGTGATCGCCTCGGCTTCGGCCGGGTCCGCGTCATGGCTGAGGATGTTCTTGACGGTCAGACCCAGGGGGATTACATTTTTTTCGGTCATGACCTTTACCAGGCCCGGCACATACTTTTCGAGCACAGCCCGGGCCGCGGGCTCGTCGAGCACGTCGTTCGCCGTGTCGTTGACGGAGAAATAGCCCTGACGGGTATAGTCATCTGTCAGAAACCAGTTTTTGACCTCACCGCTGTCTGTTCCGGGCAGGCGGTAGCTCGGCTCCGGCGTATCCACCCTCTCAAACACCAGCGCATCGGAGACCTGTCCGCTGCGCGCCTCCAGCCGGTTTTCGCCCCTGTTCAGCGGGACGCCGGGAAACACCGCCGTTCCGTTCCCGTTGTTTTTCCCTTCGGCGAAAAACGCCCCGTTCAGAAGAAGCTGCACGGTTTTCTGATTGGTGTAGACCCTGATCTCCACCGTATCCCGGCAGCGCTTTGTGAAGCGGTGTCCGCAGAGGTGGACGAAGGGCTCGGAGGACCATCTGGCCTTATAGTAATAAAATGCGTCTTTTCTGGTAAGGCGGTCGCGGGATACCAGGCCCTTGCCGTTGACAAACTTCACGCCGCCCTCATTGCGCCGGGCGCTGGAGAAGTCGAACATGTTCCAGACAAAGCTGCCCCAGAGCCACGAGCGGCTCTCGATCTGCGGATAGACCGTCTCATGCCACAGCGCCTGGTACTCCTCGGAGTAGTCCTTGATCTGCGGCTCCTCGCTGTGCAGGGCAAGGTTGGAGTCCACGCCGTACTCGCTGATTCCCAGCGGCAGCGCGGGCCTGGCGGCGTGGAAGCGGTCGAGATAATCGCCGTAATCCGTCATCTGCCCGTAGTACCAGCCGAAGTAGATGTTATAGCCCACCAGATCGGTGATCTCGTTGAGCCTGCTTTTCGGCTTGAGGGGATAGAGATTGGCGCAGGCGGAGAAGCGCTCCGGGTCCAGGGTCTTGACGATGCCGTGCAGCGCGGCGCACTGCTCGTGCATGTAGGGCGCATCCTTGAACATGGCGATCTCGTTCTGGATGCCCCAGCAGAAGACGGACGGGTGATGGATATTCTGCAGAATGAGATCGGTAAGCTGCTCCTTCGCGTTTTCAAACAGGGCCGGGTCCTCGGTCATTTTCAGCATCGGGATCTCGGCCCAGACGAGCAGTCCCCGCTCGTCCGCGCAGTCATAGGCGGCCTGGGCGTGCTGGTAATGGGACAGGCGCACGGCGTTGGCGCCGATGTCGTCGATCAGGTCAAAGTCGGCTCGGATCTCTTCCCCGCTCACCGCACTGTATTTCCGCCCGATGTCCTGGTGCCTGGCGACCCCGTGCAGGCGCAGGTGCTCCCCATTGAGGAACAGACCTTCCCCGGCGCTGAGGCGGAGCTTCCGGAAGCCGAGGCGGAGCGTCGTCAGATCCGCCGCCGTACCGTCCACACGGAGTTCCGCATGCAGGGTGTAGAGCGGCGCGCCCCTGCGCCCGTTCCAGAGGGCGGGTTTCTCGACCCGGAGACTCAGGCTCTCGCCGGCGGAGGCCTCACCGAAGGCAGCGGTCCTGCCGCAAGGGTCGAGCAGGGTGCAGACGATCGTCGCATCGGGACGCTCGGCGCAGACATGCGGTTCCAGCGTCAGAACGCCGTCGCCGTTCTCATCGACGCCCGCACGGGCGATGATGCCGTCCGTTCCGTGGTACGTATAATCAAAGTGATTCTTTCCGCAGACGAGCAGCTCCACCGGACGGTAGAGACCGCCGAAGATGGTGAAGTCTCCGAAGTGCGGAGAGATGGTCTCGTCCAGGCGGTTATCCAGCAGCACCGTCAGCTGTGTCACGCCCTGAGCCGGCCGCGGCAGCTCGACCCGGAAGCGGGAGTACGCCCCCCGGTGCTCGCAGAGCATTTCGCCGTCGGCATAGACAAGGCAGCGCTGATCCGCCCCGTCAAAGGAGAGGAAAACGTGTTCCCAGTCCGGTTCCCAGTTGATTTCCCGCGTATAGGCGGTGAGGCCCCGGTACTGGTCATCGTCGCTGTACCAGGTATGGGGCAGGATCACCTCTTCAAAGCCGCTCTCCGGCAGCTGTGTGAAGGTTTCCGGCGTAAGCTCCGGCAGCTTGCGAAACTGCCAGCCGCCGGCCAGGCTGTATGATTTCATGGGCAATTCCCTTTCGTTTGAACGTTTATTGTGCAGACAGAACGCTTTTCTTCTTCATGTACCAGCAGAGATATGCCGCTGCGGCGGAGAAGGACACAGGCCAGGCAAGCCAGACAACCGGCAGGCTGCGGAAGACCTGTGCGCCCAGGGCGATCACCGCCACCTTGCTGAGAAGCTGGATGACGCCGCCGCGCATGGAGGCCGCCGTATCACCCGTGCCGCGCAGAAGCTGCTGGAAGGTGAGCATCAGGCCCGCGAGGAAGCCCGGGACTGCCGTGATGAGCAGATACTGGTAAGAGATCCGCAGCAGTTCGTCCGACGCGTCCGCAATAAACAGCCGCGTCACGGGTTTTCCGAGGATTGCCAGCACGAGGCCCAGAGCGGTGGACAGAATGAGCTGCAGACGCAGGGTGACGCGCCTGCCCTCCTGGAGCCTGTCCATTCTGCCCGCGCCGTAATTCTGCCCGGCGTAGATGGAGAGGGTATTGCCAAGGGTCTCCAGCGGCATGAGAGCAAAGGCGCCCACTCTGCCCGCCGCGGTATAGGCCGCCATCGCCACCGCGCCGAAGCCGTTGACCGCGCCCTGGGCTACCAGATTGCCGATGTTGTTGAAGGCCGACTGGGCCGCGATGGGCACCGAGAGCCGCCCGATGATGCCGATCAGCTTGCGGTCGGGCCTCATATCCATCTTTGACGGGCGCATGACCGGATATTTCTTAAACAGCAGGATCGCCGCGAACACCGCGGACGTGAGCTGGGCCAGAGCGGTGGCCCAGGCAGAGCCGGCCACACCCCAGCGAAACACCGCCACGAACACAATGTCCAGCACTACGTTCATGGCCACCGAAACAATGAGACAGTAAAGATCCGTGCGGCTGTCGCCCATGCCGCGAAAGGCGCAGGAAAAGAGATAGTAGAGCATGGGGCAAAGACTTGTGAGGAAATTGATGCGCAGGTAGGCGACCGCGTTCTGCAGCGTGACTTCCGGTGTTCCCATCAGCTCCAGAATCGGGCGCGAGAGCGGCGCGCCGATGACCGCCAGCACCAGCGAGATGCCGGCGCCCACATAGAGGCTGTTGAGAAAACCGCGGCGCATGCGGTCCATGTCATGGGCGCCGAAGGCCTGGCTCAGCAGCACGCCGACACCGATATTGGTGCCGATCATCAGGGCCGCAAGCAGCAGGATGAGCGGCATGGTGCAGCCCACCGCCGCAAGCGCCTCCATCCCCAGGATGCGCCCGACGACAATGCTGTCCGTCAGAGAATAGACCTGGTGCAGGAGGTTTCCGATGAGGGATGGGACAGAGAAGGCCAGAAGGCCGCCCATCACGTCCCCCCGGGTCATGTCAAGGGAGGATGTCTGCGAGGTTTTCATATACTCAGAATTTCAGATAGTCCTTTCCGCAATAGGGGTCAACGGGGCTCACAGCCTTAAAGCCGCTCCGGCCCATGATCTTGTCCATGACGGCCTGTTTGAACTGAGGCTCGTTGCTGTAGGCGTTGATGAAGGTGTCGATCATCGGCGCGTCAAAAAGATGATAGGGGTAGCCGGTGCTGATCATCATGACCGGGATCTCGGCACAGAGCCAGGGCGCGTCGTCCCCGAGGCCGAAGCAGACGTTCCAGTTGAGGCGCAGGGTGGTGTTGTTGGAGGCGTTCTGCATGTTGGCGATATAGACGTACAGATCGTAGTGCTTCTTCATGTCCTCCACACCGCGGTAGAGTTCCGCCATGAGGGCCGCCTTCTCCGGCGGAAGCTCCGGGGTGTCGAAGTCGGAGGGTTCGATGCTGACCCGGCGGTCGCGCACCGTGACCTCAAAGCCCTCGTCCTCGAAGAGCTTCTTCCACTGGAGGACCGTGGGATCGGCGGGATCCAAGGATTTCTGGATCACGTTCAGATAGACGCGGCGGTACTTCTTCGGGGAGATGGGCAGCAGGTCCTGCCGGTCGTGCACCAGCGTAATGGCACGGTCGGCAACCTCGTTGCTCCAGGCACGGTGCTTTTCGCAGCCGACCTCCTCCAGCGCCTCCGGGCCGGGGACCAGCGTTCCCTCCCGCTGCTTTCTGTGCAGACCGAGAGAAGCTTTTGTGGCGAGGATGCGCTTCACGGCGTCGTTCAGGCGCTCCATGCTGAGCAGGCCATTTTCGAGCCCTGCCAGCAGATAGCCGTAATCCTCGCGGATGTCCTTGTTGAAGAGGACCATGTCGCAGCCGGCCTCAATGGC
Organism: Oscillospiraceae bacterium; assembly: GCA_024697625.1. Taxonomy (GTDB): domain Bacteria; phylum Bacillota; class Clostridia; order Oscillospirales; family Oscillospiraceae; genus Limivicinus. The sequence goes on along the minus strand of JAILFJ010000165.1, from coordinate 5,168 downwards.
GGTGGGAATGGCCCTGCTGCGCGGCATGGCCGCGGTGAAGCCCACCATGGCCGAGGAGTCCGTGGAGATGAGGCCGTTGAAGCCGAGCTCCCCGCGCAGAAGGCCGGTCAGAAGCTCTCTGCTCAGGCTCGCAGGCGTCAGGCTCTCCCGTTTGCTCAGTGCGGGATTGAGGCGGCTGGCCCAAGCGGGCTGGGCGATGTGGCCGACCATGACGGTCTTGGCCCCCCGGTCGATCAGGCTTCTGTAGATGTGCCCGTAGGTCTGCATCCACTCGTCACAGTCCAGGGCGTTGACGCTGGTGAGGATGTGCTGGTCCCGCTCGTCCACACCGTCGCCGGGGAAGTGCTTGATGGACACCGCCACGCCGCACTCGTCGGCGGCGTCCAGATACTGGGAGGCGCAGGCCAGCACGGTGTCGGGGTTGGAGCCGAAGGTGCGGGTGTTGGTGATGGGGTTATGGAATTCCCGGTCGATATCGACGATGGGAGCGAAGGACCAGTTCAGGCCCATCGCTGCGCCCTCCCTGCAGGCGACATAGCCCATGCGGTAGGCATACTCCGTATCGCCGGTGGCGGCGACGGCCATGGGCGCGCCAAAGCCGGTCCCTTCGAAGGACAGGCCGCTTCCGCCGGCTTCGGTGTTCGCCGCCAGCAGCAGGGGGATCTTTGCCATGCTCTGGATCTTACGGTGGGTGTTCTGTACCACGGCCTTGGGGCCGGGGCGGTACATGATGCCGCCGATGCCGATGCCGTCGATCATGCCGCGCAGCATGCCCTCGTCGTCTCCGATGCCGAGGGCACAGAAAATCTGCCCTGCCTTTTCCTCAGTCGTCATGGAGGCCAGGGTATCCTCTACCCAGCGGATATCCTCGTCTGAGAGGTAAAAGGGATTGGCTTTCAGGTCGATCATGGGAAGTACTCCTTTATGTTGATAGTATCAGAAGGCTTTCAGCTCAAAGAGCCGTCTGGTTCCCGCATGGACCAGAGGGGGATTGAAGCCGCGGAAGAACAGTGTCTGGAGCTCTTCAAAACGCATACCGTAGAATTCGACGTCCCCGGACTCGATCAGACCGATCGCCTGCGGAAGATCCTCCCTCAGGATCGCCAGAGCCTCGGGATCGCCGCGCACCTCGTCGAGTCTGCTGTCCATGCTGTATTTGAGGCGGTAATCCCTGTCCGGCTGATAGGTCTTCTCAAAGGTCCCGGCCTCCAGTTCAAGGATCTCGGCGCAGCCGGGCAGAATGACCTGTGCTGTGCAGCCAAACGGAACCTCAAAGCGTACCGTCAGAGTCCCGTCGGTGTTGATACGCCAGTGCGAGCCATAGGCGCCGCTTGCCGAATCATAGCGCAGCGTCAGCTCCTGAAGCCTCCAGGTGGGCTGGGGCGCAAAGCGCACACGCGCAAAGCCGGGGGCCAGGCTCTGGATCCCCGCAAGATCGCGGTAGACGTATTCCATCACGGAGCCGTAGGAGTAGTGGTTCAGCGAATTCATCTCGGTTCCGCTGATGCTGCCGTCGTCCAGGACGGAGTTCCAGCGCTCCCAGATGGTCGTGGCGCCCAGATTGACGCAGTGCATCCAGCCGGGGAAGCCCTCCTGGAACAGATAGTAGGCGGCGAGATCCTCCATGCCGTTTTCCGCCAGCACGCGGCACATCATCGTCGCTCCGACAAAGCCGCCCTTGATCTTCCAGCAGTCCTTCTGCAGCCGTTTTTTCAGTCCTTCCAGAATGCGTTCCTTCTCAGTGAACACGCCGAAGTTCAGGCACAGCAGATACGCCGTCTGGGTGTCGATGCACAGTCTGCCGGCGGGAGAGAAGTATTCGTTCAGAATCGCTTTGCGGATCGCCTCGGCCAGGTTCTCGCAGCGTTCCGCGTCCGAAGCTTTGCCCAGAAGCTGCGCGGCGCGGGCGAGCTTCTGCGCCGTGGCATAGTAGTACATGCTGGCGACAAAGTAGTCGTCGGTGCCGCCCTTCATACTCTGCGGCGTCACGCCGTCCTGGGCCAGCCAGTCGCCAAAATGGAAGCCGAAGTTCCAGAGCCGATGTCCGCCGTGTTCCTCATCCTGACGGAAGATCCATTCCAGCCAGTCCCGCATCAGGGGATAGTTCTCTCTCAGCGCTTCCAGCTCTCCATAGGTATCGTAAAGCGTGATGGGCAGGAACGAGGCCACGTCGCCCCAGACGCTGGAGCCGCCGGGGATCCCCTCTGAGAAGTTCGGCAGATAGTTCGGTACCGCGCCCCCGTGCTTCTGCTGGTCGAGGCGCAGATCCTTCAGGAACTTCCGGTAGAAGGCCCGGGTATCCATCTGGAAGCAGGCCGTCGGCGAAAAGACCTGCGCGTCACCGGTCCAGCCCAGGCGTTCGTCGCGCTGCGGGCAGTCGGTAGGCATGTCGAGGAAGTTGGAGCGCTGTCCCCACCAGGCGTTGAGAGCCAGTCGGTTGAGCTTTTCGTCGGAGCTGCGAAACTCCGTCACCGTATCCAGATCGGAGTAGAGCACGCGGCCGGTAAAGTCTTCTGCCCGGAGCTCCCCCGGCCACCCGCTGACGCGCACGTAGCGGAAGCCGAAATAGGTAAAGTGGGCGCGCACGGTCTCTTCTCTGCCGTCGGAGACATAGATCATCTGCACCCTGGCCGTGCGGTAGTTGTCGTTGTAAAAATTGCCGTTCTGCAGGATTTCGCCATGGTCGAGGACGACTGTCGTCCCCGCCGGGAAGGACGCCCCGTACTCCACAAAGCCGGTAAAGTTCTGCCCGAAATCGAGCACCGTTTCCCCTGCAGGCGTGTGGATGATCTCTTTCACCGGAAGCGTATCCTTGACGACGACCGGCAGACTGTAGCGGTCCACCGTTCTGCGGTCTTCCAGAACCGCGACGGGACGTTCCGGATTCTCCTTTTCTCTCCAGAAGCAGCGATCAAGACGCTCGCCGTCGTAGATATCCGTCATGGTGAAATCGCTGCCGCGATATCGCCAGTTCCCGTCGCTTGCGATAACAGCCTCGCTGCCATCCGCAAAAGTCATGTGCAGCTCCGCCAGTACCATGAAGCGGTTGCCGTAGACCTCCTTTGCTCCCTCATATCCGAGGCGGCCCTTGTACCAGCCGTTGCCGCAGAGCATCTCCAGTGTGTTTTCCCCGCTGTGCAGCAGCCCGGTCACATCATAGGTCTGGATCTGTACGCCCTCGCTGTAATCGTTGCAGTAAGGGGCGAGAAATTCTCTGCCGATCTTCTCTCCCCCCAGACAGGCCTCGTACAGACCGAGGCCGGAAGCGTAGAGTCTGGCCGAGACGGGCTTTTCCCGGAGGGAGAAAGTGCGGAAAAACAGAGGATGAAAGCGATCCTCCGGCTGCGTGCCGATCCAGGAGGCCAGCCAGGGCTCGCCCATCTTGCCGGTCTCAAAAAAGCTCTCGGCCAGAGCGCTGTCACCCCTGTCTCCGGTCACCTCCACACGGACGTAATAGCGCGTACGGGGTTGAAGCGGCAGTTCCAGGCTCTCCCCCGTGGAGCGGAGAGAAGCGCTCTCCTTCCGATACAGGATCTCGGTGAAGCCTGCATCCGCAGCGGCAAGGAGGCTGCTTTTCACTGCGCACCTGCTCTCTGTGGCGCGCACCTTCCACGAGACCGTTACATACGGAAGCTCGAAGCCGATCGGTTCCCGGATGCCGTTTATCTTCAGATCGTAGATTTCCATATCTTTCTCCTGTCAGTAAAGTCAGAAAATTTCTGACCCTGCTGGTTTTCATGTTTTACAGTCGGTGCGTCAGCGGCGGGAAACGGCCTGCATTTCGCTCCTGCCGTCAAGCCGTGTCTGCCGCTGCCGATAGAAGCAGGAGGCGGTCATACAACCGCCTCCTACCATTACAGGTATGATCTCAGGCGACGGCCTCTTTCCTGGTCAGGCGCCGGAAAACTTTTTTAATATTGTCGAGCTGGGCCGAGAAAGTGTAGAAGCACATGACGAACACGCCCATGATGATCTGCTGCCATCCGCCGCCGCCGAGGTTCATGCAGTTGAGGCCGTAGTTGAAGATGGCCATGGCGATGGCGGCAATGGAGATGCCGATCACGTCATTGGAGGCAAGGCCGATGAACATGCCCATATACACCGGGACGATGTAGGAGAACATGATGCCCGCGGTGGAAAGGCTCGACTGGGGCAGAACCTGGTTCTGGGAGACATAGATCGTGGCGGCGAGGCCGACGATCGCACCACAGAACATGGCGGTCTGGGAGACGTTGGCCTCCTCCCAGATGCCGATGTTGACGCCGGCGGCCTGGTTGTTGGCGAGAATCTTACCCTTGCGGCCGGTGACGGTGAAGTTGGAGTAAAAGAGGAAGATGCCCATGGCCAGGGCCGTCGGCAGAAGCACGCCGGGCAGATGGCCGAAGATGGCGAGGGTGTCGTTCTGATAGAAGTTGCTGACGCCGGAGCCGCCGAAGATGAGGTAGGTCAGGGACTCATACAGCAGCGTCACGCCGATGGTGGCAATGACGATGGGGAGACGGCCCAGCATGTAGACCGCCGCGGTGATGGCGCAGAGGACGATGCCCACCAGGACGGCCACCAGCATGGTCAGCCACGGGCTGCCTGTCCTGAGGCCGACGTTGCCGGCGATGATGGCAGTGAGGATCATGGCCGCGCCGTTAGAGAAGTCGAAGCGGCCGTTTTTGAGCTGCATCCAGATGGCAAGGGCCACACAGATGCTCTGGCAGGCGCTCGTGATGACGAAGCGCACCAGGTCAAAGCCGAGGAAGATAAACTTGCCGTTGACGTAGCAGGCGGGGTTTGAGGCCGTGATCGCCCACATGGCAAGGAACATCAGCACGGGAAACAACAGGGTCAGAAAAATTCGTTTTGTAAGTTTCATAGTGGCTCCTTCTGACTGTCGGTGTCTCCCGGCGCCCTTCGGGGCGCCGGGGACGATTACTGCAACTTACTTGATGTCGTCGATGGACATGTGGCTGAGTACATCAACCAGACCGGCATAGGTGGCGTCAGGGTTGTTGTATGCGGTGAGGGCCACAACATCCTCCGGGGTGAGGAAGGCATCCTCGGGCTTGAAGCTCAGGTAGATGCTGTTCTTGAACAGCTCCAGATCTTCATCGGAGTTGATGACGTTCTCGCACTCACCGCCTACAACAATCCCGACGCCACCTATGCCGGTCTGGTTG
>JAILFJ010000163.1 GCA_024697625.1 Oscillospiraceae bacterium | reverse complement strand
GCCGCGATGGCGCTCTGCTCGGAATTGATCTTGGAACGGATGGTGGTATCGGCAAGCATCTTGCCGTTTTCATCCAGAATGACTGCTTTTGTATAAGTGGAACCTACGTCGCAACCGCCGAAATACTTCATTGTCAATTCGCTCTCCTAAGAATATATTTTTGTCAGGTGTCGTAATCAAACTTCGGGAATTTTCTAATGGAATACGGTGTTTTCAGCGTGTCCTTGCGCTCCATGTTGTCATAGTGATTCTTGAGGAAGGGTTCAACAACGTTAAAGAGCAGCTTGCCGTCGAGGTCAAAGAAGAACACACAGAACAGCCCCACATTCAGCAGCACGCCGACGCCCATAAGCTTCAGCAGAAATTTACTAAATTTGCACATGTTTCTCTCCTCCTCTTACCAGGTCATGGAATCGTCGAAATCAAGCAGCGACGGGTCCAGAGGCTCTTCATGCATGACGGTGGTCATGTAATCGTTGATGAGACGGCGGATTTCGGCACGGGAGACCGTGCGGGAATCGGGCAGCGCATGCGGAATCCAGAAGGCCCGGATATTTCTGTCACGGAACTCATCCTCGAAGAGGCCGTGCAGACCCTGTACGCCTTTGCACTGCAGCTGGTCATACATGGCGACCATGTCGCAGTTGAACTTTTCCATGTATTCCCAGAGTTCGAACATGTGCTTCATTCCGCCGACGGCCATACGCCGCATCGGCGCCCACATGTGATACTGAGCCATATCTTCCAGTGCGTTTTCGTAGGTATCGGTACGGATGGTCATGTCGAACATCAGGGAGTCCATGTTAATAATGACATTCAGACCCCAGCAGTTGTAGGCCCAGGTACACCAGTTGGAATAGTACAGAGGCGCGCAGCTCCACGCGATGACACGATGGCGGGTCTGCGGGAAGGAGTTGATCTTCTTGCTGACGCACTTTTCAAGGATCTTGCGAACCTTGCGGTCGGTGACATGCCAGATCTCCCAGTCGCCGTACTGCGTCTGATAGATGCGGTAGAGGGCCTGGGCAACACCGTTGATGGGATAGTAGCTGGTCTTTCCGGCAACTTCCCATTTCTCCCACTCAAAGCGCTGCAGCTCATTCTGCAGTTCCAGTTTCCTGACAAGCTGGTCCCAGTTGAAGGGTGCACCGGTCTGATCCTCAATGAACTTCCAGAGGTTTTCAATCTCGCGCATGCAGTACTTCTTGACCATGGGATCGTCGAAAATCATCGGCATCGGCAGGGAGAAGAGCGGCTTGTCAAAGAACCAGTCCTGCAGGGTGGAGGTGGAAATGGAAGCGTCGCAGGCCTCGTTGCAGGTGACTACCAGAGGAGAATAATCGGGAACGTCATCGAGAACAAAAATACCGGATTCCGCCTGGCACATGGGGCATGGATCTCCGGGCAGGCCGATAGACTGAACGGCATCGATGTAATTGAGAACGGTATGGCTGTTGACATGGCAGGTGACAAAGTAGGGAATCATCTCCATGGGGACATAGGTATACTTGTCCGTCCAGGGATAGAAGATACCGCCCCAGACCGTCTCGTTGGCCGCAAAGGTGTGCTTATAGATTTCATTCTGCCTGCCGCCGTGCAGACGGGTGTCGGCGGCGAACATGCGCTGGAACTGACGGATGGTTGTGCTGACCATGGCGCGGTAATGCCAGGCGGAAGCCTTCATGGCTTCTCCGCGCATGCCTTCGAGGCCGCGGTCAAACCAGTGCAGAACCGGCAGATAGGTCTGGCCGACCCAGCGATAGCGCCAGACGCCCTTGGCGAAGTTCACAAGGCCGCCCATGACCATGACATCCTTCACCATGAAGATGTAGTTGTACAGCCAGATCATGTAGAAGTAGTACATGGTGTCTTTGACGCCGCGCCATTCTCTGTGCCTGTAGAGATTTGTCTTGTCTTCGTGAAGGTCCCCAAGACGGCGGCCGCCCTCTTCTGCGGTGTGGGGCCTGCCGTGCCAGAAATCCCTCAGCGCTTTTTTAATCTTGATCGCCATTTTACTTGCCCTCCTGAATGTGCTTGATCTCTACGCTCTCCACGAAGGCCTGGAAACGGGTACGGAGCTGGCCGGACGCGGAGTTGATGTACTCCTTCTCAATGGAGCAGACCGGCAGGCCGAAATCGCGCTTGAGAATGACGGTGTCAATGACGCGCTCATAGCTCCAGTATTCGCAGAATTTGTTGGAGGCAACGATAACACCGTCGGCATGATACTCCCGGGCGAGGTCGGCAATCCTCTGTTTTCTTGCGCGCATCTCATCCTGCGGCATGAAGCGCGGGCAGTTTGAGGTGCTCAGGTAGTGACGGGCTATGGCCATCACAGGGTCTTCGCCCTCTTTCACGTCGATGATCTGACGGCTTTCCACCGCGCCGTAGCAGAAACGGTCGCAGACGACGCGGGCACCGCAGCTTTCCACGAGCTTCGTGAAATCGGGATCGTCGTTTTCCGAGCCGGCGAGAACAACCTTGCAGCGGAATTCCTTCTTCAGATCGGGCTCACGGGTCTTCATCTCCTCTGCGGTCTCGCGCAGATAGGGCAGAATCAGGTACTTGGGACATACCAGGGTACAGAGCTGAATGACATGGAATTCATAGCCGGTGATGGTGGGGTTGTCCAGCTTGCGGTAGTCTCCGATTTCGTTGATCAGACGGCTGACCTCGTTCTGCTGCTTGATGGCGGCCATGATGGCCTCATCCGAAACGTCGATGCCGAAGCGCTCGTGCAGAGCATCCAGAACATGGACGCGAAGCTGATCGCGGAAGTGCTCATAGGCAATGTCGTTGTTTTTGAAGGGAACATCAATCAGATTGCAGAAAAAGTCGTCGTTGTCAATGATGCGCATATCCTTGACGGAATCCAGGTGCTTCTGCTGCAGGTGCTCCTGGAAACGGCAGGTTGCCGTGCAGGTCTCTGTCCCCATCTGGGCATCCAGGAAATTGTAGCCGCCTTCCAGCGCACGTTCCATAAGGCTTCTTGCATAATGACAGACACGGGAGGACATGTAGTACGTCGCAATGTCCGGAGATGTGCAGCGCGGTGCTCTCAGTCTTACCGAGAAACAGCCGGGCAGGTCGAGAAGCACTTCAGGCATGAAATAACATGTATAGCCGATCGCACGCTTGCCATCAGCTTTTGCTTTCTGGACAAGCTCGTTGTTGGCTTCCTGAAGCAGATTCTCAAAGTAGATCAGATGCTTGAGATCTCTCACAGATAACCCTCCATATGATTATTTTCGCACCGGGAGACCGCCCCGGACCGCATACAGGTCAGAGGAGAAGCTCCCACTCTCATTAAAATATTATAAGTCATACGTCAAAGCCTTGTCAATTACAAATTTATATAAAATTCACAAATAAAGGAGCATTTTTCAATGCTCCTTTAATGATTTTATACACTTTTTACAAAATGTCTAAACACAGAATAAAGTCCCAG
>JAILFJ010000151.1 GCA_024697625.1 Oscillospiraceae bacterium | reverse complement strand
GCCATCTTTCAGCGGATTGCTCCTTTGACCCCTGAGCGATGCCGCTCTGTGGTCTTATGCGGTATTAGCACCTATTTCTAAGTGTTATCCCCCTCTGAAAGGCAGGTTCCTCACGTGTTACTCACCCGTTCGCCACTAACTCGGCTCCGAAGAGCCTCGTCCGTTCGACTTGCATGTGTTAGGCGCGCCGCCAGCGTTCATCCTGAGCCAGGATCAAACTCTCTAAAAAATTTGTATGTTAAGCCGTCTCCGGCTTACCATCTGACTCGGAATGCCATTTCTGGCTTCCTTGTTTACTTGTGTGCACTTCAGTGCACCTGACAAGGGTTTTGCACTTTCTTTGTGATATTGTTTAATTTTCAAGGTCCTAGTTCGCAGCCCCGTTTTTGGGGCGCACGATGAATTATATCAGCGGTCCCATATGGTGTCAACTGCTTTTTTCCGATTTTTCAAAAGCTGTATCAACGCCGCCGTGTGTGTCGCACCCGACCCTTTTTTCAGCCGTTGTGGCCTATGCGGAAGGATCTCTTTCCCTCGGAGATCAGACTCACCTTGTTCTCCCCCGCAAGCATCGCCGCGGAGACGATGGCAGTGAAGGGAATGGTGAGTATGATGGTGGTGGCGCCTATGAGGGAATCAAATATCTTTATTATCACCCCTTCAAGGTTCAGCATCTGCATGAGGGAGGGGGTGTAGCCAACATACAGCAGCACCGTGCAGAGGCTGGAGCCTATGTAGGCCAGCACCAGGGTGCTTATCTGGGTGCCCAGGATGTCGCGGCCGATGTTGAAGCCGGAGGCCAGCAGGCTCCTGAAGTCGCTCTTGCCGGTGCTCTCGTGCATCTCCCACACCGAGGCGGCTATGGACATGGACACGTCCAGGGTGGAGCCCAGAGCGCCGATGAGAATGGCTGCGAAGGTTATGGCCCTCATGTCTATGGGCTCGCCCAGCATCATGGTGACGTAGACGTCGTCCTCGTCGGCGAAGCCGGTTATCTTCATCATGCTGTTCATCACCGCCGTGAGAGCTCCGGCGACGGCGACTCCGGTGACGGAGCCCACTATGGAGGCGAGGGACTTCTTGTTGAAGCCGCCTATGAAAGGCGGGGTTATTATGATTGAATAGAGGCAGACGAGGATGGTCCAGAAGTATACGTTGTATCCCGACAGGATGGCGGGTATGAAGACGAAGAAGACGCTGAGTATGGTAAGTCCAAGGGACATCATGGTGGCTATGCCCTTCAGCCTCGCGAAGATCAGCAGGATCACGAACAGGATCACGAACAGCACGGCCAAGTACTTTATGCGGAAGAAGAAGCCGGCCATCATGTCGCCACTCCCCTCCATGGGGTAGACGTAGATCCAGTCGCCCGGCTCCACCGGGATGCCGGACTTTCCGGTGAGGTCGTCGTAGTACTGGGTGGCGACCATGCTCTCGCCCTTCTTCTCGCCGTAGATCACGTGACAGGTGAACCTCACGGCAGTCTGCATCAGGCTCTGGCCGGGGGTGTACTCGTCCTCGTACTCCTCGTGGGAGAGGATCACGTCCACCTTGGTGAGGTACATGTCCGCATTGCTTCCGGACTGTCCGGTGAACAGCATTGCGTTCTTGGTGGCGTACAGGCACCCCACTACAACCACAGCCACGGCGAACACTGTGAGCAGGACGTACTTGATCATCTCTGGTCTTTTATTCTTCTTCTCCATCACGATGCCTCCGCAGGTCAGGTGCGCTTATTATATATACATTTTATAAGAATGTCAAAAAGGTTACAGGGACCGCGCGCTTGAATGCTCCACCCTGTTGTGGTATCCTTTGCGTTGTAGATGTGCCTGTAGCTCAGCTGGATAGAGCGTCTGCCTCCGGAGCAGAAGGCCGCTGGTTCGAATCCAGTCAGGCACGCCACCCCGCTACGGCGGGGTCTTTTTTTGTCCTCTCTTCCTTTCCTTCCCGCCTGATATGAAGTATAATCGGAATGCAGTGGTGATTACGGAGCACAAAGACCGCTGCCAGATCTGAAAGGAGGTTCGCGGCATGGCAAGACCAAAGTCGGATCCAAACGTATCCCCCGCGAAAGAGCGCATAAGGACGGCTTTCTGGGACATCCTGTCCCGGAAGGGCTACGATGCGGTGACCATAAAGAGACTTTCCAGGGATGCGGACATAAACCACAAGACCATATACTACTATTATGAGAACGTGGACTCCATGGCTGAGGAGTTCTTCTCCAGGGACGTGGAGGAGTCCGGCATGGACCGCTTCCTGTATCTCCTGCTCAACGTCTCCCCCCTTCCCGCGGAAGAGGAGCAGAGGCTGCTTGAGACTCCCGCCTCCAGAGTGTGGCTGTACGCCAGAGGAGATTCCCCCTATCTCATGTCCATAATAACGGAGCACCTGGAGGAGTTCTGGCTCTTCTCGGTGGGACTGGCTCCAGGTCTCCTGGACGGGCAGGACAAGTTCGAACTGGACTGCGCCTTCCGCGCCCTCACGGCTGCGCTGGGCGAAGCGATGGAAAAGAAGGATCCCGGTCTCGTCTCCCGCATGATGTCCCGCGAGCTGGGACAGGGGATAAAAGCGACGCTTGCGGCCGTCTCCGGAGGGAGAAGGAGCTTCTAGATGGTTTTCCTGAGATTTCTGGAGAGCGTCAGGAACCCATTCCTGGACGCCGTCATGTCAGCGGTGACCTTTCTGGGAGACGAGGTGTTCTTCACCGCGGCTGCGCTGTTCGTCTTCTGGTGCGTCAGCAAGCGCAGGGGCTACTTCATCTTCGCCGTGGGACTCATCGGCGGCGGACTGAGCCAGATAATGAAGCTGTACTTCCGCGTCCCCAGGCCCTGGGTCACGGATCCCGGCCTTACCATCGTAGAATCTGCGAGAAACGGCGCCGGAGGATACTCCTTCCCCTCGGGGCACGCCCAGTCCGCAGTGGGCACCCTCGGATCGGCCGCGGTCTCCTCAGGCAGGAAAGCGGTGAA
>JAILFJ010000147.1 GCA_024697625.1 Oscillospiraceae bacterium | reverse complement strand
GTGATTACCAGCCGTACCTGAATGAGTTCTGTTTCCGATACAACCGTAGATTCCATCCTGCGGAACTCTTTACAAGGCTCTCAAGGGCTGTCGCTACATCTTGTACATTGCTGAGTTAAGCCGATACCCATAATAATTTTTTTGTTTTCGTATTCGATGATGCGTACCTCCGCATCATAGGTCTGCCGAACGGTATCCTCGGTGACGGCCTCCGGCCCTCCGGAGCTGCAGATCCGGCCGTTTTTCATGAAGAAAAACTGGTCGCCCAGGTCCAGCGCCTGATTCAGATCATGCAGGGATGTGAGGATGGCGATGCCCTTATCACGGGCAACCCGTCGGGCTTCGTCGATGATGAGCTGCTCGTTGGCGATGTCCAGGTTGCCGGTGGGTTCGTCAAACACCAGAAGGCGAGGTTCCTGTGCCAGAGCGCGGGCAACGGCAATCTTCTGACGTTCACCGCCGGAGAGTTCCTCCACGTTTCGGGCGGCGTAGTCCTCCAGCCTCATGTCCCGGAGAATGGCTTCAACAGCACGCTCGTCCTCTGCGCCGGCCTTGTAGCCGAAATAGGACACGCGGCCCATGAGGATCGTATCATAGACGCTCAGCGCTCCGAAGTGGATGCTCTGCGGCACATAGGCAATGCGCCGCGCCCGCTCGCGCCGGTTCAGTTTCAGAAGGTCCTCCCCGTCAAAACGGATGCTGCCGCTCTCCGGCTTCCGGATACCGAGGATGTTCTTGAACAGTGTGGTTTTGCCGGAACCGTTTTTGCCCAGCAGAATGCCGATCTCACCGTCCGGAAGCGTAAGATCGATCCCGTCCAGTACCGGCGGCGAACGGCGGGAATAACGAAAGCACAGGTTTTGGATTTCCAGCATCAGCCGTGCTCCCCCTTCCTGGAAAAGATGATGGCAAGGAAGAAGGGCGCGCCGAGCAGGGAGGTGATCGCCCCGACCGGCAGAGCCGAGCCGTTGCCCATGCTGCGGGAAAGGGTGTCGGCAAGCAGCAGCAGAACACTCCCGCTCAGGGCCGAGGCCGGGACAGAGATCCGGTGGTCCTGACCCAGAAGCTTTTTGGTCACGTGGGGACAGATGATTCCCACAAACCCGATGATGCCGAGAAAGGACACGCACACCGCCGTGATGACGGAGGCCAGCAGCATGGACAGAAAGCGCAGCCTGTCCACTGCAACGCCCATGCTTTTCGCCGCGGCGTCTCCGCTCAGAAGCGCATTGAACTGCCAGCTCATCAGGCTGAAGAAGGCAAGACCCGCCAGCACTGCGACCGCCATGATGCAGTCGGTGCGATAGGTGGCGCGTCCCAGATCACCGAAGGTCCAGATTACGGCAGCTGAGAGCCCTACATCGGTGGCATAGAACTGCAGGATCGTGGTGGCCGCCGTCCATATGGAGCCGATGGCAATGCCGGCCAGCACCACGACTCCCGGCTGGAAAGCCCGAAGACGGCAGAGGCCGAGAATCAGCAGGATCGAGACGGTGGAGAAGAGAAACGCCATCAGAGAAGTGGCATAGGGGTTTGCGCCCACGGTGTAACTCGACAGATGGTTCCCGGTATCCAGAAAGCCGCCCGCAAAGGCGATGATGGAGAGATTTGCGCCGAACACCGCCGCGTTGGAGACGCCCAGTGTGGAGGGGGAAGCCATGGGATTGTTGAGATCGGTCTGCATAATGAGACCGGACACCGACAGCCCGGCTCCGGCGATGATTGCCGCCAGCACCCGCGGGATGCGGATGTTCCAGATAATGCGGACCTGTGCGGCGCTCCCTTTCCGGGCAAGGGCTGCGAAGCATTCCGCAACGGTCATATGAGAAGAACCCACGAACAGGCATACAAAAGCAAGCACGATTACCGCAAGGGCAAGCAGAACCAGCGCCGTTCGCTTTCGTCTTCTGTTTTTGATCAGATCAGACTGTACTCTCATGGGACCTATCATATTCCCTTGGATGAGGCTTCACAAGCCCCCCAGGGGGATATTCCGGGAAGAAAATTTACCGCATGCTTCCGCCTGCGGCGGGCTCTTTCGGTGTGCCGGTGTAAAAGTGCCCTCCGTGTGACCGGCACGGAGGGCATCTGCAAGAGAGATCTGCGGCTGTCGTCTGTGTCTGAGAGGTGTTGAGACACAGGGGATGAGGGAATCCCTGGCAGCCACATCAGCATCTGATCGTCCAAAGCATAGCAGAAACGCAGGAGCTCCACAAGCCCCCCGGGGGGATGTTTTTTCACTTTTCCGCAAAACAAGTGCCCCTCCGGAACGGAGAGGCATGAGTCTGTTTGTGTTCTGAATCAGTCGATATCGAGATCGACGGTGACCTCGTAGTAGTCGCAGGCGTGGGCGATCCAATTGGAGACGTTGGCCCTGGAGATCATGCTCATCTCAAGGAAGGAGCAGAAGACGTAGCCGCTGTCATCCAGGATGGTCTGCTGCAGCTCGATGGCGAGCTCGGAGCGCCTGGCGGTGTCGAACTCGGTCGAGAGTTCATGGAGCAGGTCGTTCACGTGCTCGTTCTCGTAGGCGCCGAAGTTGTAGCTCATGCCGGGCACGCAGCTGGTGGTGAAGAAGTACTGCGGGTCGCCGGAGGGGGCGGTCACGAGGGCGGAGGCGTAGACGTCAAAGTCCATGGTGGCCAGGAACTCACGGCGGTTGGCGGTATTGTTGATGTCCACATCGATGCCGATATCCTTCAGGGATGCCTGGGCAGACTCGGCCAGCAGAGGCAGTTCCGCACGGCTAGGATAGGTCAGCCAGCGGATCGTGAGCTTCTGACCGTCCTTCTCGCGGATGCCGTCGCCGTCGGTGTCGACCCAGCCGGCTTCCTCCAGAACCGCCTTCGCACCGTCGGGATCATAGCCCAGAGTGTTGAGATGCTCGCTGCCGAAGGTGCTGAAGCCCTCGGGGAAGGGGCCGTAGCCCGGCACGCCGTGGCCGTCCAGCAGCGCGATGACGAAGCCCTCGCGGTCAATGCCCATGACAATGGCCTGACGCACGGCGGGATCCTGAATAACAGGGCTCTGCATGTTCATGCAGCCGAAGAAGGCGCGGGAGGTCTGGATGCTGGAGAACTGGAAGTTGGGATTTTCAAACTTGGAGTAGGCATCGTAGGCCACGCCGTAAGCTGCGTCAACCTCGCCGCCCTCCAGGGCCAGAGCCAGGGTGTTGCGGTCGGAGATGGTGCGGATGGTCAGCTCATCCAGTTTGGGGGTACCGTCCCAGTAGTACTCGTTGGGAACCAGGGTGATGTGGTCGTCCATCAGCATGTCGACGGCTTTGTAGGGGCCGGTGCCGACAGAAATGCCGGTCTCAAAGTCAGAGGCGTCCACATCGATGATGCAGGCGTAGGGGTCACCGAGATAGTTCATCAAGGCGGGGTTTGGTTCGGAAGTGACGATGGTCAGCACCTGACCGTCGGCCTCCATACCTGTGATCTTGGTGTCACCGGGAGCGCGGTCATGGTTCTCCAACAGGTGCTCAAAGCACTGCTTGACAGCCTCGGCGTCCATGTCGCGGCCGGAGGAGAACTTGATGCCGTCACGCAGGGTGATGGTCCAGGTGTTGTTACCGTCGTTCGTCCACTCGGTTGCGAGCCAGGGCTCCAGTTCCATGTTGTCGGTGTAGTGCACCAGCGTCTCACCAACACCATAGCGGATGCAGGGCCAGCCATTGTAGGTGCGGTGCGGGTCGATGGTCTCTTCCCAGTTTTCTGCGTTGAAGGTGGTGTCGCCGATCGTCATGGTCTTCTTCCCGTCGGCAAAGGCGGTTCCGCCCACGCCGGCAAAAAGGCTCATGATCAGGCACAAGGTCAGTGCGAGGGTCAGTACTTTCTTCATTTGGTTTC
>JAILFJ010000108.1 GCA_024697625.1 Oscillospiraceae bacterium | reverse complement strand
CCTCGCGAAGCGGCCTTGACCTGGAATCCGTTCTGTGCAAAGAGGAAATCAAGACATCAAGGGAGATGTCTTTTCTGTAAGAAAGAGAGGCAAGCATGGGTTATGCAGCCTCCGTCTCTTTCCAGACTGGACTCCAGATTTCTATATATATAACTTTTACTGAATCAAGATAGCTTTCCTGGAGAAGTTTCAACACCTCCAGATTGTCACCTTCGATGTATAGATTCTCTGTGGTATCCCAGTCCACACTCTCTTCAGGACAAGGCCGAAGCGTTTTGCGTATAGGCTTGTTGGCTTCTACGATAGCAGCCTTCTTTCCTACCCAAGTAAACTCATATGACTCGTCGCCCTCGAGCACATCGCCGGAAAGCATTTGCCGGAGAAGATCGAAATTAACAACCCTCTTTATCTTACCGTCTTCGCCCTCGGCCTCTGTAATGCAGTTCGGAAACAGGGCAGCGATTTTCTCGATATTCTGCGCGGTTATATCCACCGACTCCATTCTCATTTTCTCCATGACTATATTTCCTCCAGTTCTTTTTTTAGCTTCTTCAGTTCTGCGTTTATCTGCACCTGCTTGTTCAGCTGCTTCTCTTTCCGCACATTAGCCTGCAGCTTTGCAATCTGCTTTTCCAGTGCCTTGCGGCGCTCTGTTCTGGCAACAGACTCAGCCAACGATTCATCGGTTGTTCCCGGCTCCAGTGCATCACCGGCAATCTGCCTCACGAAGTTTTCATATACAGCATCAATGCTCAGCCCGTCCAACTTCAGCGGTAGCTCGGTTTCCGGGAGCCAATCGGTGTGATAGTAGGTGCCCACCTTGAAGGCATTTGACCCGGAGGCCGCTGCCTCTTTGTAAGCTGTCCATGCCTGATACTTACCCTCGTACTCCAGTAGGAAGATGATGTGATACGGGATCTCCTTATCCATCTGCCGCAGGACCGACTCATCCAATGGGCTGCTATTCAGCTTCACCTCGAATATTTCGACCTCGGTCACCGTTTCTCCTGCTGCGAGATTGAGAGTGGTTGCAGCTATTTTATTTCTCCAGTATATGGTCTTTATCTGTTCAACAAATACCCGCTTTACAACTGGTGTGACAGATAGATTTTCATAAAACTTCTGCTTTGGAATACGCTTATTGAATTCCGTAGCTCTTGGTAATCCAAGCATAGGCAGACCCTCCTTATTTGACCACGAGGAAGCAGATCAGCTCGAAGTCGTCCAGTCCACTGATATCAGACATCAATGCGGATGTTCCACCTGCAGAGAACAGGCTGTCAATATCGCTTTCTTCCTTCACATCTATGATTGAATTGATCGCCTCGCTAAGGAGCTCTGACATCTCTCCCATATTTCTGCCATCGTCCGTCTCGGCATTAAAGGCATTGCAGAGGACCGGGACCGGTGTACTGCGGCCACGGCACAGCAGCCTAACGGTATCCAGCAGCTTCTTCGGATTCAGGTAATCACAAATGATCTCTCCATCAGCTCCGATGTAAACCATATAGAACGGATGGATTCGATTCTGGTTATCGATGTTGACGCTGTTATTGATGTTCTTCAGAACGAAAATTACACCCTGCGGATTCTCATCGTCAGCCGGTACAACCGCATGCAGGCCTTTAGGCTTCTTGTTCAGATCATCGTGATGCTTCACGTACTCCAGTAGATCCAGCCGGAATTCATTCAGACCGAGGTCCATGATAGAGATACCGGAAGACATGTCCTCGATATCCACAACCTCTTCCTGCAGGCGTTTGAGCTGCGCCTTGCGGTATTCCAGATCGCCCTTCTCCTCCGGATTGATCAGATCATCGTCGCCCGTAGAGGTCATGACGGATATCTTCATACGCGTTTCCACGCGGGATTTCAGGTTTATGTAGTCGTCCAAAGTCATATCCGGCCAGAAGTTCACCAGCTGGATAAACTCATTCTTGCTGCCGATACGGTCGATACGTCCGAAACGCTGGATGATGCGCACCGGATTCCAGTGAATGTCATAGTTCACGAGGTAATCACAGTCCTGCAGATTCTGGCCTTCGGAGATGCAATCCGTGGCGATTAGGATGTCGATTTCAGCAGGATTATTCGGCATAAGGATATCCTTGCCCTTTGAAATTGGAGAGAAGCAGGTCAACACATTATTTAGGGAAGCTTTCAGGCCTTTGATCGTCGTCCTGCCATCAACGGTGCCAGTGATCATTGCTGTATCAAGACCATACTTCTTTTTCATATAAACGCTGACGTTATCGTACAGATAATCTGCAGTATCCGAAAATGCCGAGAAGATAAGGACCTTCTTGTTACCTGCATTGATGGGATGGGCGATCTTCTCATCTAACAGCGATAGCAGGGTCTGGAGCTTGGTATCGTGCTCCGGTGTAATATCCGCGACCATCAATGTCAGCAGTTCAAGGGTATCTGCGTCCTGCCGCAACTCGTCCCGCCAAGTCTTATAGTCCATGTCTGCAAGATCGATCTTGACTTTTTTGCCAACTGTGAAGAAGTCAGTGTTTCCATCTTCCATATCAAAGTCATTCTCGCTGGCCTCAAACATATCCAGATCAGCATTACCGTATTGCTCAAAGCGATCAATCGCAGCGATGGTGTTTTTAATCAGCTCAAGAATACGCTTTAGTGTCAAATTGAAGGAATAGACAGAGCTTTCCAGACGCTTCAGAAGATTGATCGCCATCAAGCGCTGGATGCCTTGCTCACGACCACGCTGGGTCAGATTATTTCCTTTATTATGAGTCAGGTCAACATACTTTGAGATCTTACTTGGAAAGATGTAGTTCGATGGCGTATAAATAACCAGACTCAGGAGCATCAGTTGCTCATAAATCTCATTGTAATTGATAGCCTCATTCAGATCGGTCAGGCTGGGCTGCTTGGAGATTGGCTTAAGCCGCTCCGGGAACTTTCCGATCTCTGCTGTGTTGTAATACTTCTCGATATGCTTTCTGGATCTGGCGATGGTAACACTGTCCAGCACTTCGAAGAAATCAAAATCGAGAGTGCGCAGAAGAGCGTCTGTGGTGCGGTTCTCTGGGTCCAGCTTGCTCCAAGCATTGAAGGCCTTCTGGGCCTGACGAAAGATTTCCTCGATGGGCTTTTTAGTGTCGAGCTTGTCGTTGATGAATTCTGGATTGCCCTCGTAGGCAAGAGCCAGCTGGTTTTTCAGGTCCACAAAACGGTTGTTGACCGGTGTGGCCGAAAGCATCAGCACTTTGGTCTTTACACCGGCGCGGATCACCTTATCCATCAGCCGCACATATCGGTTCTCCTGCGTATTGGCATGGGTACCGGCACCATTGCGGAAATTGTGAGACTCGTCGATGACCACCAGATCGTAGTTACCCCAGTTCAGGCGGTCCAGATCGAGGCCGTTGGAGAAGCCACCGTTGCGTGAAAGATCAGTGTGGAAGAGGACGTCATAATTCAGCCGGTCACTGGCGATGGGATTGTTGACATAGTTGTCTTTATAGGTGTTCCAGTTCTCAGCCAGCTTTTTAGGGCAGAGAACAAGCACGGACTTGTTCCGGTTCTCGTAGTATTTGATAACAGCCAGTGCTGTGAAGGTTTTACCAAGGCCCACGCTGTCGGCAAGTATACAGCCATTGTATTGCTCCAGCTTATTGATGATGGCCAGCACGGCATCTCGCTGGAAGTCATAGAGCATGCTCCATATCTTGCTCTGTTTGAAACCAGTAGCCTCGTTCGGCAAAACATCTTCTGAAATGTCATCCAAGAACTCACTGAACACATGGTAAAGTATCATGAAATAGATGAATTCCGGAGAATTCTCATTGTAGGCGTTTGCGATGTTTTCAATTACGGTGTCCGTCACATCCTGCATTTTCTCACGGTCATTCCACAGGGAATCAAACAACTGCATGTACTGCGTAGCAAATGGAGCCTCCATGCGGTTGACCAAGTTGTAGCTATTATTTCCGCGCTCACATCCGATATCTACCGTCGTGAACCCGTTGAGAGGCAGATAGGCCACCTGCTCCGAAGGATCATCGATGGTCATGAATCCACCCATGTTCTCACCTGTAACATTAGACTTGAAGACTGCCTTCTGACTGATCCACTGAGCACATTCCTTGGCGATAGAGCGCTGGGTCATTTCATTGCGCAACTTGATCTCAAACTCCGTACCATACAGGCTGGTCTCGCGACTTAGTCTTGGGATATAGAATTCCCGTTTCTGTTTTTCTGCACGCTCCTTGATAAAGGTGGGAGAAGTGAAGATAAACCGGAACTCGTCAACCTTGGCCAGTTGGTCCTTCAGCTCCTGATAAGCGTACATGGAAAAGCAGGCAGCAGCTATGGAAACCTTACTGCCCTTCCTAATGCTCTTCTCCATGTCATCACGGACAATCTCCGTGACATTGTCAAATATCTTCATTCAACCCGCCTCCAATCCTTACGGTGCATTTTTTCACTCATACCATAGCAAATATACTGTCCGGAAATACGGACTCATTCATCATAGGAAGCGGACAGCTCCTCATAATCCAGGAAGTCAAAATCCACTGTCTGCCGGCGCAGCATCGCATCCACACAGGCCAGGCCGAACATGGTCCCGGTAAACTCTCCGTAGCCGCTGTGCTCGTCAGACAGATGCCAGGTGGCAAAGTCCGGCCCGATCGGCGTCCAGCTTTCGCCGTCGGGAGACCAGCAGAAGGAAAACCGCTTCCCGTCGATCCGCAGCCGCAGCCAGACCGCGCCCTGCGGGGCCGGAATCTCACAGTCCCGGTGATCGTTCTTCGCTCCCCGGTCGACCTCCTGCACGCTCAGTACAGGGCAGTCCTGTTCCTCGCTCCAGGTCTTGCGGAGCCAGACGTAGTTCATGCTGTCGTAGTACAGCACCAGCCCTGCGCTGTGCTGATACAGCTCCGGCGTAAACTCCATTTTAGTCGTGATTACGGCATCCAGCGAGCTCAGCTTCCGTGCAAGCAGACTCACCCGGTTGGTGGAGCTCAGCGACTCCATCCCCCGCAGGCGCAGCCAGCCGGGACGGCTTTCAACGTCGGCAAAGGTCACAGGGTCGATCCGCGGCGCATAATAGTCAACGCGCAGCTCCGGACCGTCAAAACCGTCAAAGCCGGGCAGACTATTCGCCGTGAAGGGCCGGAGATCCGCCTCCTCGCTCTCGAACCGTACCAGGTTCCCGCCGCCGGACAGCTGCAGCCAGCCGTCCGGCGTCCACTCCAGCTTCTGGATCGCCGCCTCCCGGCCCAGCGTGCAGCAGAGCTCCGGCACAGATGGCCGGGCACAGTGATACGCCATGAAGACTTCGCCGTTCTGCGTCTCTGCCAGGCTGCCGTGCCCCGCCTTCTGCAGCGGAGCGTCCGGATTGTAATACCGGGGTTTGAGGTGGTCCGTGTCGGCGCTCTCGTCCCGGTTTTCGGGTACGGAGCTGATGATCGGGTTGTGCGGGCAGGATTCGTAGGGGCCGAAGACGCTTCCGGCCCGGCTGAGTGTGGCACAGTGATAGTAGCCCGTGCCGCCTTCGGCACAGAGCAGGTAATACCAGCCGTTCTTCTTATACAGATGCGGACCTTCGACGCAGCCCCGCATGGTCGCGCCCATGGAGATCCGCCGGGGATAGCCGACGATGGCTTTCGCATCCGGGTCGTATTCCACAAGGCAGATCCCGCCGGGCTTGCGCCGGTCGTCCCGGGTCTCCCATTCCAGCGAAAGCAGCCACTTGCGTCCGTCGTCATCGTGGAACAGAGACGCGTCAAAGCCCGCGGAGTGGAGATATACCGGCGCGGACCAGGGGCCGTCGATCTCCGGCGCGGTGATCAGATAGTTGTCAATATCAAAGAAGCGCGCGTTCATCGAGCGCATCACTCCGTAGACCAGGTAGAACAGTCCGTCCGCCTCGCACCAGGTCAGGCAGGGCGCCCATATGCCCTTGGCCGAAGGCAGGCCGCGCAGACTCAGCACCTCCGCGTCGCGCAGCAGGTGGGTCTGAAGCTCCCAGTGTTTCAGATCCCTGGAGTGATAGACCGGGATGCCCGGGAACCACTCGAAGGTGGAGCAGGCCAGATAGTAATCCCCGCCTCTGCGGCAGAGACAGGGGTCGGAGTGAAACCCCGGCAGGATCGGATTTCGGATCATAAGTGCAGCCCTCATTTCTTGCATAACTTGTATAATCTGTCATCATATACAATCCACAGTATATTGCTTGGAACCGTCTCATTCTTACTTTATTACAGCCAAGGCAATTATTATTATAATCTCCGTCTAAAGTCAAGGGTATTTCCGCATGAATGATATAACAAATCGTAAGCGGAGCACTGCTGTTGCCGTTTGTATTAAAAACAGTCAATAAACATTGCTCGATTCGCACCTTATCAAAGAAGTCCATTTCCTTTATACTGAGTACAGTATCAGAAGGGAAGGCAGGCGTAATATCATGACGGTCCTGAGCGCAGACATCGGCGGTACCAATTTTCGCCTCGGAGCAGTGGAAGAGGACGGACGCATCCTGAAATTTGAGAAACTCCCCACGAGCTCGGTTTTTTCTTCAGGCAATGTGCTCTCCGACCTGGAGCATACGCTTTTTTCGTTTTCCGAGGGCATTTCCTTTGATGCTGTCGCGATCGGATTTCCCGCCACGCTGAACCGGGAGAGGACACAGGTCGTGCAGGCGCCGAACATCCCCTTTATGGAAAATGTCCCCGTGCGCGAGCACCTGCAGAAGGCGCTTGGCATTCCGGTTCTGGCTGAGCGGGACGTCACCTTTGCCCTCTGCTTTGACGCAGCGAAATACCGGCTTCCCGACAGCGGGCTGATCTGTGGCATCTATTTTGGCACCGGCATCGGCAATGCGATCCTCCTGGATGGGAAACCACTGACCGGGCGCCACGGCTCTGCCGGTGAGCTGGGGCACATTCCTGTTCCCGGCTGCCAGATTCCCTGCGGCTGCGGGAATATCGGCTGCCTGGAGGCAGTCGCCGGCGGAAAAGCCCTGGCAAGGATTCAGAAGGAGCAGTATCCCGAGACCCCCATCGGAGACATGTTCTCCCGCCACGGCCGGGATCAGGCTCTGCTGGCTCTTCTCGACGGCATGGCTATCGCAGTGGCCACGGAGATCAATATCCTCGACCCCGATCAGGTTCTTCTGGGAGGCGGGGTACTGAGTATGAACGGGTTTCCCCGCCCCCTGCTTGAAGAGAAGATCCGCGAGCACACCCGCAAACCGCTCCCATGGCGAGAGCTGGAGCTCATTTTCACCGAGGACGAAGCGGACAAGAGCGTCATTGGCGGCGCGATCTACGCCCGCGGGAAGCTGAAGAAACAGAACGGAAAGGACAGGAGAACACTGCATGCTGACGCTCTATGACCTCAAAACCGAATACAGACACAACCCCATCGGGCTGAATGTGTCCCGGCCGGCTTTCTCCTGGAAGCTGAAATCGGATCGGAACAACGTACACCAGTGTTCCTGCCGAATCACAGTACACGAGGGCGAGACCTGCGTCTGGGACAGCGGCGTGCTGGAGACGGATCAGTCTCTCTATCATGTGTATGCAGGCGAGCCCCTGCAGCCCCGCAGCTGCTACCGGGTGACGGTGACGGTTACAGACGACACCGGCGAAACGGCAGCCGTTGACGGCAGCTTTGAGATGGGCCTTATGGATTATACACTGATGCAGGCTGAATGGATCACCCATGCCTTTGCGGATGATTTGGCGCCCTGTGCCGTTTTTGAAAAGAGCTTTTCGCTGTCAAAGCCGATCTTGCGCGCCCGGGCCTATGTCACCGCTCTTGGTGTGTACGCCATGGAACTCAACGGCAGACGGATCGGGGAAGACCGCTTTGCTCCCGGATGGACCTCCTATCAGGAGCGCCTGCAGGTGCAGACCTATGATCTGACTGATTCTCTGCAAAAGAACAACACTCTGTCCGTCACCGTGGGAAACGGCTGGTATAAGGGCATCCTTGGCTTTTATAACCAGGGCTGCCATTACGGTCCCCGTACAGCACTGTTGGCACAGATTGATCTGGATTATCCCGATGGAACGACCGAAACCGTCAGCACCGACGGGAGCTGGCTCTCCACCACCGGCCCTCGGCGTTACAGCGAGATCTATCACGGCGAGGTCATTGACTGCTCGCTGCCGGAGCAGGAAAAACTGCCTGCAAAGAGATGCAACTGCACAAAGGAGAATCTGGTGGGCCAGGAGAGCGAGCCTGTGCGCATCACCCAGCGTGTTCCGGTGAAAGAAGTCCTGCATACTCCTGACGGCGATACCGTGCTGGACTTCGGCCAGAACCTGACCGGCGTGGTTGAGGCAAGACTTTGCTGCCCGAAGGGAACTGCCATCAGACTGCGCCATGCTGAAGCACTGGACGAAAAGGGCAATCTCTTTACCGCGAATCTCCGTACCGCAAAGGCCGCAGATACCTATATCTGCAGCGGAGAAGACGATCTGTTTCTTCCGGAATTTACCTATCACGGCTTCCGTTACGTGGCGGTGGAAGGTCTGGACAGGATTGACCCCGCCGCTTTCACCGCGTGCGTGCTGCACACGGACTTTGCGCGGCCGGGTTCCTTCTCCTGCTCAGATGAGAAGATCACCCGCCTCTGGCAGAACGTGGACTGGACGATGCGCTCCAACTATCTGGATGTGCCCATGGACTGTCCCCAGCGGGACGAGCGTCTGGGCTACACCGGCGATGCGGAGATTTTTTTGCCCACGGCGTTGTTTCACGGCGATCTGGCGCTGTTTTACCGTAAATGGCTTCGTGACCTGCGCGTCGAGCAGAGTGATGAGTTTGGCATACCCCTGTCGGTGCCGGACATTCTGCGCACCCGGACCTGTGTGTCCATCTGGCACGAGGCGGCCACCATCGTCCCCTGGCTGATCTGGGAGACTTACGGCGACAGACGGGTGCTGGAGGAGCAGTACGACAGTATGGCGCGCTCCGTGGAATATACCCGGCGCCTTGCCGGAGAGAGCGGCCTTCTGCAGAACGAGACCAGCGCCCAGTTCGGCGACTGGCTGGCCCTGGACTACCCGAAAGGGCCTTTTCGGAAGATCCCTAAAGGCATCCTCTTCCCCTCCAACGAGGAGAAGGGCGGAGGCACTGAGCTGCATCTGATCGGCAACGCCTATTACCTTTATTCCATCGACATCATGGCAAAAACTGCCTCCGTGCTGGGAAAGTCGGAAGAGGCAGAGAAGTGGCAGGCGCTGTATGGGGATGTGTTGAAAAAGTTTCGTGCCGAGTATGTGACCGCGAACGGCCGGCTCCTCAGCGACACCCAGACAGCCGCTGCTCTGGCGCTTCGCTTCGGTCTGGTGGAGGAGCGGCATCGCGGGCGTGTTCTGGACTTTTTGAAGCTGAACCTTATCAAGAACAAAAAACACCTGCGCACCGGCTTTGTGGGCACCGAGTATCTGACCCATGTGCTGAGTCAGAACGGTCTGCATCAGCTGATGGGTGACATCCTGTTCAAGGAAGACTGCCCCTCCTGGCTGTACGAGGTGAACCTGGGCGCAACCACGGTCTGGGAACTCTGGGACGGCGTTAACGAAGACGGCAGCTTCAACCTCTTTGAGATGAACTCCCTGAACCAGTATGGCTTTGCCACCGTCGGCGATTGGCTGGTAAAAGAACTGGCGGGGTTGAGTGCTCTGCAGCCCGGTTATAAGAAAAGCCGGATCGCGCCAAGACCGATAAAGGGGATCCCGGAAGTGAAGGCTTCCTACGAGACGCCCTACGGCCTGCTTTCGGTAGACCTTAAGTGCCAGGATGGGCAGATCACCGCCCATGTCCGCATCCCTGAAAACACCACGGCGGAAGTCAGCCTGCCCGGGCGGGCCTGTGAGGAGCTGGGCTCCGGCCAGTATGACTATATCTATAACACCGAGCTGTCCTTTGAGAAAGAACCCTATTCCGAGGACTCCACACTGGGACAGCTGCTCGCTCAGCCGGTAGCAGAGAGCTATTTTGTGGAGCGCGCTCCCGAGCTTGCAGGCAGCGGCTTTGTGCGCATGTTCCTGACAAACATGACGATTGTGGAGATCAGAACCACGATGCCCAGAAGCTTTGTGCCGGCGTACGCCATTGACCTGTTTGAAGACATGATTGCCCTGCTGAATCGGCAGGCTAAGGAGGTTTCAGCATGAAATTAGCCATCGGAAACGACCATGTTGCCATTGAGATGAAAAACGAGATCCTCGCCCATCTGGAGGGCAAGGGGATCGAGGTGGTGGATGTGGGCACCAACTCGACTGAACGCTTCAACTACCCCATCAGCGGCTACAAGGTAGCCCGTCTGGTGGCCGACGGAGCGGTGGACGGCGGCATACTGATCTGCGGTACCGGCGTGGGGATCTCCCTGGCTGCCAACAAAGTGCGGGGCATCCGCGCCTGCGTCTGCTCAGAGCCCTATACCGCCCGGCTCTCCAGGCAGCACAACAATTCCAACATCATTGCCTTCGGCGCCCGTGTCATCGGCATTGAGACGGCAAAAATGATCGTGGACGAGTGGCTCAAAGCCGAATATGAGGGAGGACGCCATCAGACCCGCGTGGACATGATCGCCGAGATCGAGCAGACCCAGCATCTCCGGGCCGCAGAGGAAGAGAGATGAAGAGACTTCTCTGTCCCAGCATGATGTGTGCAAACTACGGGCATCTGGCCGCCGAAGTGCGCGCGCTGGATGACGCAGGTGTGGACATTTTCCACTGCGACATCATGGACGGCAGTTTTGTGCCAAACTTTACCATGGGCGTCATGGACGTGCAGACGATCCGGCGCTACACCGACAAACCCGTGGACTGCCACCTGATGATCGAAAACCCCGGCAACAAGGTGGACTGGTTCATCAGGGCCGGGGCCAATATCGTCTACATCCACCCGGAGTCGGAGCGCTACGTGGTCAAGACTCTGGCGCACATCAAGGAGATGGGGGCTGCGGCCGGCATTGCGGTCAACCCCGACACCAGCGTGGCCAGCATCTCCGAAATTCTGAACCTCTGCGACTATGTGATGGTCATGACCGTAAACCCCGGCTTTGCCGGACAGGGCTTCATCGACTTTACACGCCGAAAGGTACAGCAGCTGGCCGGACTCAAGGAGCAGTACGGCTTCAGGCTGATGATCGACGGCCACTGCAGCCCTGACGTGATCGAGGATCTGAGCGCAGTCGGCGCAGACGGCTTCATTTTGGGGACCAGCGCCCTGTTTCGCAAGGGAAAGAACTACGCCGAGCTGATCGCAGCCCTGCGGAAAGGAGAGACGGCATGAGTACAAAGCAGAATGCTCGTCCCCTTGTGGGTATCGTGATCCCCACCGTGGACAACTCCTTCTTCTCCAATCTGGCGGATTGCGCCGCCCACTGTCTCTCCGCGCTGGGCTATACCGCGCTGATCCTCAGCAGCC
>JAILFJ010000107.1 GCA_024697625.1 Oscillospiraceae bacterium | reverse complement strand
AGGCCGCGAAGAACGCCAGGGTTCCCGTCTGCGTCCATCTGGATCACTGCGAGACCCTCAGCTATATGCAGCAGGCACTGGACATCGGCTTCACCGGCGTGATGTACGACGGCAGCACCCTGCCCTATGAGGAGAACCTGGCCAATACCAAGAAGGCTGTGGCCATGGCGAAGGCCTGCAACTGCGGCGTGGAAGCGGAGCTTGGCGCGCTTGCCTCCCGCGAGGGCGGCGCGGCCAACGCCTCCGGCCCGGTCTACACCGATCCCGACGAGGCGGTGGCCTTCTGCAAGGAGACCGGGATCGACGCCCTGGCTCCCAGCTTCGGCACGGCCCACGGCATCTATAAGTCCAAGCCCGTCCTCGACCTGGATCGCGTCAAGGTCATCGCGGAAAAGACTGGCCTGCCCCTCGTGATGCACGGCGGCAGCGGGGTCTCTCCCGAAGATTATCGTACCGGTATTGCCAACGGTCTCAGGAAGATCAACTACTACAGCTATATGTCCAAGGCCGGAACCCAGGCGGTCAAGGAGCTGCTGGAGAAGGAGGATGTGACCTTCTTCCACGACCTGGCCCTGGCCGCAGAAAAGGCCATGAGCGCCGACGCCGAAAAGGCCATGCGGGTCTTCGCCGGGCTGTAATAAGTGAAATAATATGCAAAAGGACTTTCCTCACGAAAGTCCTTTTTTGCTGTCCGAATGCGCTTTTCGATATTCTTTTGGCGTGACGCCGCAGCGCTCCCTGAAGAGCTTATAAAAGTGGGTCAGATTGCTGAAATGCAGCTCGGCGGCGATCTCCGCTGTCGTTTTTGACGAGTGAAGCAGCTGATCGCAGGCATATTCCAAGGTAAAGGTCATGCTGTAGTCAAAAAGGCTTTTGCCGGTATACTTTTTTACAATCCGCCCCAGGTAGGATCCGTTGTAGTTGAGAAGCCCCGCAAGCTCAGCGTTTGTGATCCTCCCGCGCCGCTCGCTCAATATCCGGTCGATACGTGCGAAGAGCAGAGATTCTACATTGCTCTGCGCGGTGACGTGTTCACCACTGTACAGCTTCGGATCTCCTAAAACGCCGATCAGACGGGAGAGAAGTTCCAACAGGCGAAAGCTCGCGCCGTAACCGGGGGCTACCAGCGTATGCAGCAGATCCTCAAAAATCTGGTGCACAAGAGCGATCTGCTCCGTTTGATCGATCCGCGGTACAAAGTCCAGAAAATCCTTGGCGTCTCGTTCTGTTTCCTCCAAATTTTGCTGGAAGAAGTCAAAAATCAGGTTTTGGTACAGCTCCTGTTCTCCCGGAAAGAGCAGGGGCTTTCCCTCGTTCATCAGCTTGCGTACGAAGTTTGGACTAACGGAAAGAAAAATACAAGTATAATCCGAAGAGAGTTCCTCCGTATGAAGTGTGTTCCGATTCATTAGACAGCAGCTTCCTGTGGGATAAAAATACCGTTTCCCCTCTACGATCTGGTACATGCTGCCCTCCAACACATAGGTGAATTCAAAGCAGTTGTGCTGGTGCTGAGTATTGACACCGCGACCGCGGATCCCGGAAGCGGATGGAACGAGGAGCTGTGTCTCCGGCGTAAAGAGAGAAAAGGAGGTTTTCTCCGGATGCGCTGCGTTAACGTTCATCAGCATTAGAAAAAACGGAACGAGACTTTCCTGATAAAATACATCGCTCCGCTCGGAGCGGTGAAAGGCAATGATATCCTCGTATTTCTGATTGCCGGCGAGTTGGATCGCATTGACTGTGATCTTCATCCTCATCACCTCGCGTTGAACATATCATAATCCGCTGCGTGCTGCAATAGATATATCGTAATATGTTATATAAATAGAGATTTAAGGTCGAAATATGATATAAAAACCCCGCGAAGAATTTTGGATAGTCGAAATGTGATAATATGCAGTGCCCCGCCGGTCGATGCGTGCCATTGTCCCGGTGGGAATTCTTATATAGACTATACTTAGAGAAAACCTTTTACAACATCAGGAAGATAGCGCACAAAGATCTTTTGAGAGGAGACAAAAATGGCAACGCAATTGAAAGACTCCGCTTCCATTGAGGCGATCCTTTCGGAAATGACCCTGGAGGAAAAAGCGCAGATGATCCAAGGCGGTACTCCGTTCCGTTCTGCCGCCATGCCAAAATACGGTATCCCTGCGCTTTACATGATTGATACGACGACGGGACTCAATCTCAGAGAGTATCTCGGCGAGGCCCTGTACGGAAAACTTGCTGCGGAAGCGGAAGCGGCAGGGAAGCCTCTGGATCGGGAAAAAAACGGCTATATGGGCGGCCTGCTCATTGCGCTGGACGCGTTGAAAAGAATGATGGTTGAGCGTGCAAAATCCGGCGTCCAGGCGCAGAAACAGGAAAACGGCTGCTATCCTCCGTCCATTGCCCTGGCCTGCACCTGGAACCCGGAGCTTGTGGAAGAGGACGGCCGCGTCGTTGCCAGTGAGCTCGGAAGCAAGGGAATCGATATGATCCTCGGTCCTTGCATGAATATCCACAGAGATCCCCTGTGCGGACGCCTGGCGGAGAGCTATTCCGAGGATCCGTATCTCACCGGTGTGATGGCGGCAGCCATGACAAAAGGCATTCAGAGCACCGGCGTTCTGGCGGATCTGAAGCATTTTGCGGCAAACAGTCAGGAAAAAGATCGGATGGGCGTGGAGGAGCACATTCCGGAGCGCGCGTTGCGCGAAATCTATTTCCCGGCCTTTAAGCGCTGTGTGGACGCTGGCGCCAAGACGATCATGTCCGCCTATAACAAGGTCAACGGTATGCCCTGCGCCATGAACAAGTGGCTGCTGACGGACGTTCTGCGCAAGGAATGGGGTTTTGACGGCTTTGTTGTCTCCGACTGGGGCGCATCCTACGATGTACCGACAGCGATTGCCGCCGGAACGGATCTTACCATGCCGGGACCGCTGAGCGTGAAGAAAATCACGGAGGCGGTAGCTCATGGACGGCTGAAGGAAGAGGAGCTGGATACAGCCATCCGCAACATCCTCCGCGTTACTTTAAGTTCGATCCCGATGACCGGCACTCGCCCATCTTTCGACTTGAAGGATGCCTATGCGGTTACGGAAAAAGCAGCGCAGGAAGGCACCGTCCTCCTGAAAAACGACGGTGTCCTGCCGATCCCGACAGATGCCAAAGTGGCATTCTACGGAAAACGGAGCAAGAAGTTTGTTGCGATCCCGGCAAGCGTCGCGGCCTCCACGGATCTTGTTACCAACCCGCTGGACAGCGTTTGCGCGCTGATCGGAAAGGAAAACGTGCTGATCGGAGAGGGTGTGCGAGATGCAGCCTATCGGATCGTCACTGTCGGCGCGGACGCTGCAGAAGGGCTCGATCGCACGGACATGGAGATGGATGCGGACGACCGGGAGGCATTGGAACAGGCGCTGTCGGATGCGCAGGCATTCGGTGGAAAGCTGATCCTGATCGTCAATTCCGTCGGTCCGGTAGAGCTTGCCGAATACACGGAGCGTGTGAACGCAATTGTTTGCCCCTTCTTCGGCGGGATGATGAGCGGCAAGGTCACCGCCGATATTCTGTTCGGGAAAGTGAATCCCTCCGGGAAGCTGCCCCTCACCTGGCCAAAGCACTACCACGATGCTCCGGCCTATAAAAACTATGGCGGTGAAAATAAAGAAGTCTGGTACGGCGAGGGCATTTATGTCGGCTATCGCTGGTACGACGCCAGACATATTCAGCCCCTGTTCCCCTTTGGTTACGGACTGAGCTTTACCACGTTTGAGGTAAAGGACGTTCGGGTTCCGGAGAGTGTGCGGATCGAGCAGGAGGACGTTCCCGTCTGTGTGACTGTGAAGAACACCGGAAGCATGGCGGGCGGCGAGGTCGTCCAGATTTATGTCCATGACCGCTCGAAGGCCTATGACCGGCCGGAGAAAGAGCTGAAGGCCTTTCAAAAGGTATTTCTGCAGCCCGGTGAAGAGAAAACGGTGGGATTGACACTTTCCAAGGATGCCTTCGCAGGCTATTATCTGCCGAGGCACGAGTGGATGGTGCAGCCCGGAGTCTTTGACATTCTGGTCGGGACCTCTGCGGAAGCGATCTGCTGCAGGGCGGAGACCCGTATCCGAATTGTGGATCCCTTCGGGATCTCCGAGAAGAGCGGAATTGGTGCCATCATCAAGGATCGGGCGGCAGTCAGAGTAATCAACGAAGCGATTGAGGATGACATCGAGATCCTGGCTGTGGTCGCCATCAACTATGCGCCGGATTTGTCCCTTGCGGAACTCTGGAATGGCGTCAACATCCAGAATGCGTTCCGGGCAAAGGGCTGGAGCGACGAAGAAGCTGTTGCGCGGTACCAGAAGATTTGCCGTGAACTGAAAGAGCTGCGCGAGGCGAAGGTCTGAATGAAGATGCAGAAACAAATCAGCAAGTACAGGTAAAAACAAAAAATACAAAGGAGAAAAGAGACATGAAAGCAAAAAAAGAACGTCCCTTCGGCACCACCTCCGGTCTGGAACGGCTGGTATACGCACTGGGTGATCTGGGCAGCAACTTCGTATGGACCTTCTGCTCGTCCTTCCTGACCCTGTACTACAC
>JAILFJ010000054.1 GCA_024697625.1 Oscillospiraceae bacterium | reverse complement strand
ACGAGCTCTGTTACGTCTATTCTCGAAGTGATCGAGGTCGAGCACTTACAGTCTTCCGTAAAGTGGCGAAATACGCCTTTCCGATAGTATGTCTCTCTGTCAATTACTTTATAGTTCATTTCCGTCATCCTCACAAATCCCAATTTATACCTGTGCAATAATATAGCCGGGTCCACCCCCGACTTCAACATCTTTCTGTTAACTTCACAGGAGGGCTCGAACGAGCCCTTTTTGCCCGAAAAACGAGCCCTCGCCATTATGCCGCTGCCACCCGTATCAAAGACGTAGTGCAGTTTTCATAGATCCGGCAGTTCTCAAACGGCTTCAGGACTTCGACCAGGGTACGCACTACACAGCCGGGCGTATAGAATTCTCCGCCGCCTTTGCCTTCCTTCGCGGCAAACTGGGCGATGCAGTATTCATAAGTCCGGCCGAGGAGGTCCTGATCCTCTTCGGAGCCCTCCATGTGCAGGTTGTTCGTAAACAGGTCTACAACATCGCCGAGGACCTTCTTGTCCAGATCCGGGCTGGCATAAACTTTCGGTAGCACGCCTTTCAGAGCCTTGTTGTCATCTTCGATGGCTCGCATGGCATTATCCAGAACGGTGCAATCTCGGGAGAATGGGTATACTGCGCGATATGCTTCCAGCGCGCGATCTCAGGCACGAAGAAAATATTATCCTCCATGTAGGCATCGGGATCGTCCTCGAAGCCATCCCCTTCCGCGACCAGCTGATCATAGCGCTTTTCAAACGCAGCGGAAATATAACGCAGGAAGATGAGGCCGACAATGATCTGCCGATATTCTGCAGCAGGGATAGCGCCCCACAGCACACATGCCGCGTCCCAAAGTTGTTTTTCAAATCCAAGATTTGCCTGTGTGTCTTTTGCCATGTCCAATTCTCCTTCTGCTGTTTTAAGCTATTATACCATACGAACTGATCGTGCGGAAACAGGAAATACTATTTTTTTGTATAAAAAAAGAGGAGCTGCGCAAAACTTTCATTTTGCTGCAGCTCCACCCCTTGGATAATACGCCTTCAGGAGCCTCCCATGAGAATGGACAGGATTCCCTCAATGATCTCAGGGGTCACATACGGAGCGTCCAGACCATAAACCATTGCATAGCCGAAATTATCTGCCAGGCATTCCTCCGGATCTATTACATAATCGGTGTTTTCTCCGAGCACCTCATAAAAGTCTTCCGCTTCTTCCACCGTGTAATACTCGTTTCTTCCGTCGATGGGGATCAGCATCGGAGCCCAGTAATCGTCACCCACGTCTCCCAGTTCTTCAAAGTGCTTTGTCGTCACCAGATATAAGTAGCAGTTCACATCCTGCCCATCAATGCGGAAGGATGCATAAGCATCGTGATGCTCTACATCCGGATTGGAATAATAATACTCCGACAAGCCCGGAGGCGGCGGAAAATCTTCATCCGCTATCGTAAAATGGATCACCTCATACATTTTTCTCCGAAACTCCGGGTTGCTTCTGGTAAGGCAGTGAAACCATTCGTGCCATAAAATGGCTTCAAAAAATTCAAGAATCTCCTCCGGGGTGCTTTCCTCATCCCCATATATTACATAATCAAGCAGATAGTCCACAAGATAAATCTGGTTCCCATGGGTATATACACCCAATTCCGATTCTTCCAGCGATGTTGTTTTAACAAATACAACACGGTCTGATGCCGGTAAAAAGCAGCCGTTACTTGCCAGCCTTTCGTTCATCTTTGCGATACAGACGTCAACCACTGCCTTTTCCTCATCGGTAAATTCCAGAACCTGCTCTGCGGCAAAGGCGAGGTACTCATCCAATGTGGCGTTTTTCTTCTGCATTCTGAAGTCAAGGTCATTCTGGCTGAACCCGTTATGGTATGCCTGATTGGAAAGCAGGAGGGAGACTCCCTCGTCCCTTGAGGCATATCGATAAGTGAGCTGTTTTGCGATCACATGAATAACCGCATCTTCACTTCCTTCAAATGCGTCTTCGGCAATGTTGATCTCATGGTCAGGAATATAAACATCCGTCAGGTTCGGGCAGCAGGCAAAGGCTTTCGCCCCGATCTCCGTAACAGAGTCGGGGATGATGACGGTTGAAGCCCCGCATCCCGCGAAGGCCTCTTCCTTAATAACGGTAAGGGAATCCGGGAGCTTCAGAACCGATGAATCCGCAGAGGCCGGTTGGATCAGGCCGGCAGCCAGCACTGCCGTCATGACGACCGCAAGCAGCCTCTTCAGTATGTGTCTCCCGAACGGTTTTCCGACAGATTGTGTCATCGTCAATCACTCATTTCTGTGTTCATCTCTGTTTGCTGTATTAATCTTATTATAAAGCACAGATCTGCAACGCGCAAGAGAACTTTAAAATTCAGTCAATGCAGACCTGTATTCATTGTCGATGTGACGCTCAGGTCGAGCATCTTATCGCAGAAACTCCACCTGTTAAGACTATTCGTACGAAAAAAACGACCCAATGCGTTTTTTTCGTACGAATAATCTGCATGTATGCGTTTTTTCCCTGCGAATAACAGTTTTTCAATTCAGCCGATATAAAAGCGGAGGAAGATATGTCATCATATCTTCCTCCGCAGAAAATGCAGAATTCAGGCCTTGCGGACGCTGTCGATGTGACGGGTGAGGTCAAGCATCTTGTTGGAGAAGCCCCACTCGTTGTCGTACCAGGCGACCAGCTTGACAAAGTTGCCGTTCAGGGCAATGCCGGCTCTGGCGTCGAAGATGGAGGTGTGAGGATCGGTCCGGAAGTCGGAGGAGACGACGTCGTCGTCCACATACTCGAGGACACCCTTCATCGGGCCTTCGGAGGCGGCCTTCATGGCAGCGCAGATCTCGTCATAGGTGGCGGCCTTCTCGAGACGGAAGGTCACGTCAACAACGGACACGTCCGGGGCGGGGATACGCATGGACATACCGGTGAGCTTGCCGTTGAGCTCGGGGATGACCTTGCCGACAGCCTTGGCAGCGCCGGTGGAGGAGGGGATGATGTTGTTGTAGATGGAGCGGGCACCGCGGAGGTCCTTCTTCTTCGGGAATCCGTCGACGATGGCCTGGGTGGCGGTGGAGGCGTGAACCGTGGTCATGAGGCCTTCGACAACGCCGAAGTTGTCATTGACAACCTTGGTGATGGGGGCCAGGCAGTTGGTGGTGCAGGAGGCGTTGGAAACGAACTGCATGTCGGGGGTGTACTTGTCGAGGTTGACGCCGCAGACGAACATCGGGGTGTCGTCCTTCGCGGGGCCGGACATCACGACGACCTTGGCGCCGGCGTCGATGTGGGCCTGGGCCTTCGCCTTGTCGAGGTAAACACCGGTGCACTCGAGGACATACTCAACACCGAGCTCGCCCCAGGGGATCAGGGTGGCGTCACGATAGGCCTTGTCGGAAAGAACCTTCACGGTCTTGCCGTTGACGGTAACGGTGCTGTCTTCGTCGTTTCCGCAGACTTCACCGTCGAAGCGGCCGTGGACGGAATCATACTTCACGCAGTAGGCGATGTGGCTTGCGGGATGACCCGGAGCGTTGATCGCAACGACCTCGATGTCGTCAGACTTGATAGCAGCTCTGAAAGCGAGGGAACCGATGCGGCCGAAACCATTGATACCAACTTTAATCATGTGTATTCCTCCAAAAAAATTTTGCATCTCGATCTGTCGGAGCACGTGTCTCAGCCCGTGCCTCCACAGTGTCTAAATTTTAGCATAAAACAGGTTCAGAAATCAATATCAAAAAACGGGAATTTCGGACAAAATTTTGCCGAAATTTACTTGAAAAACCCTTCTTTTTTCCTTGGAAATTGTGGATTATGTCAGTATTGTGCATTTTTGCTCAATACTCGTAGATCCCGCCTCCGATAAACTCGCGGATCAGCGCGTCCTCCGCCACCAGGCTCTCGTCGATGTCTCCGAACAGCAACAGCGCCGGAAACACCTGACGCAGCTCATCGAAGCGCTCGATGCCCTCGGGGATCGTCCTGAACAGCTTTGTCGCCGTCGCATTCATGACGGGCAGCTCGTACGCAAAGCTGGTGTCGAACTGGAAGTCCGCCTTGTCCCGGAAGGGAGAGATGTTGTTGTGCTCGCCCCGGCGGACGTTGGCCCAGCGCGCGATCGTCTCGGAAGGATCCGTCCCGCGGAAGTTGAAGTCCCTCACGGTCCGCCGCACCAGACGGAACCAGGTGTTTTTGAACACGACCTTTCCGCCGAAGGTCACGCTGCTCTGCGCCGAGATATAGAGCTTGAAGGCCTCCGGGTGTACATCGGTGATCATGTCGTTCAGCGCGTGGATCCCCTCAAAGATCACCATCTCGTCCTTCCCCAGCTTGATGGACTTGGACGGCTCCTGGATCCGCATCTGCCGGGCAAACTCATACTTCGGCACAAAGATCCGCTTTCCCTCCGCCAGCTCCGTGAAGTGCCGGTTCAGCAGGTTCATGTCCAGGCAGAGCGGGGATTCCAGATCCATCTCGCCCTCCGGGGTGCGGGGTACTGTCTCGGGCCGGACCGTGATGAAGTAGTCGTCCATGCCGACATAGTGTGTCCGGATCCCCCGTTTCTCCAGCGCCTCCGAGACCTTCATCGCGGTGGTCGTCTTGCCGGAGCCGGAAGGTCCCGAGAGCAGGACGATCGGGCTGTTCTTTCGGTTCTCCACAATCAGGTCGGCAACCTCATCGACTTTCTTCGCATAGTTTGCGTCGGCTTCCTCGATCAGCCCCTTCGGGTCTGCCACGGTTCTGTAGTTGATATCTTCCAGTTTGTAGGCCATCGCTCCGTGCTCCTTTCTTCTGTATCGTTCTGCTGCGTTGCTTCGGTTCGGTCGGTGTTCCTGTATCTGCCGCGGTCTCGCCCGCCGGCACGGTCTCTTTATCCTTCTCTGTTCTTCCCGCTCTCCCTCACGGCCCTGTAAAAGTCCGTGATCCTCCGCTTATTCTCACAGGTGCTGTCGATGGTCTGGACATACTCCGTCGGATACTTTGGCGCGACCAGGCGCTCGTTCTTTCCGCCGTCGCGGCGGATCAGCTTGGTGGAGCCTCCCGCGCCCACCGCCAGGATCGAGCAGAGCTCCTCCATGATGCAGATGTTGTACAGGTTCTCATATCCCGGTTTCGTCCATCCGACGTTCTCAAACCCGCCGGACATGTTCTTCTGGCGGTACAGATAGTACGGGCTGTACCCGCTCCCCCGGAGGGCGGCATTGGCATAGTCCAGCATCTCCCCTGTCTCGGCGTCCGTCGGGAGCCCGGTCTCGCCGAAGCGCAGCCTCGCTCCCCGCTTGATGCTCAGGGTATGCACCGTGATATTCTCCGGGGCGAGGGCCAGCACCGTGTCCACCGTCCGGCGGAAGCTTCCGGGGCTGTCCTCCGGCAGGCCGGCGATCAGATCCATGTTGACCGCAAAGCCGCCGACTGCCCTCACGGTCCTGAGCGCCTTCAGGATATCCTCCGCGCTGTGCTTCCGTCCGATGGCCTCCAGGACCCGGTCGGACATGGTCTGCGGATTGACGCTGACCCGGTCCACAGCGTGCCTTCTCAGCACACGGAGCTTCTCCTCGGTGATCGTATCCGGGCGGCCGGCCTCCACCGTGCACTCCCGCAGCGCCGAGAGGTCGAATTCCTCCTCCAGCAGCCCCAGCAGCCTGTCCAGCTGCTCAGCGCTCAGCGTCGTCGGCGTCCCTCCGCCCATATAGGCCGAGACCACCCGGAGCCCGTTCGCTCGCACCTGCCCGGCAACCGCGCGGATCTCCTGCTCCAGGGCCTCCAGAAACACCGGGATCTGCGCCATGCTCTTCTCCACCGACTGGCTGACGAAGCTGCAGTAGGCGCAGCGCGTCGGGCAGAACGGGATCCCCACGTACAGGCAGACGTCCCCGGGTGCCAGCTCCCGGTCCGCCCGCAGGGAGGCTCTGGACGCATCCAGGCACAGCAGGGCCCGCTCGTGCGAGACGTCATAGTCCTTTTCAAACCGCTTCAGCGCCTGCCTGTCCGAAGCCTCCGACTCCAGCAGGGGGCTCAGCAGCTTGCCCGGCCGCACACCGGTCAGCGCACCCCAGGGCGGCCTCTCACGGCCGGAGCGCAGCACCGCCCGATAGATTGCGAGCTTCAGGATCTGCTGGCACAGGCTGTCGGTGCGGACCTTCCCCTGCAGCTCCCGGGTCAGTACCGCAGCCCGGCCGCAGAAAACGGCGCTCCCGTCACAGTAGCGGCAGGCCGCCGTTGTGAAGCTCCCGCCGCGGTGCATGCGCAGCTCCATGCGCCTTCCGTCCGGCTTTCCATCGGGATATTCCGGCTTCTCGCCCGGGAAGAGCGTCATGAGCATCTGCTCAGCGGCATATTTATAGTCATGTCCGTAAAAATACAGTTTCATGCTGTGGATTATACCAGAGATTGATTCTGAACACAATGCACAAAGTTTCATTTTTTCGTCGGTTTCGTTTTGACAGACAACAAAAAATGTAGTATAATAATTGCGTCAATCTGTAAGGAAAGGTTTCTGTATTTTTGCGCGACGGTGAGTGTAAGCGGTGTAGCGTGTGAGCAGTGTAAAGCGAGGGTTTATGTACGAGATTGGAGAAAAAATCATTTACGGAGAGAACGGTGTCTGCACAGTAGAAAAAATCGCCCCGCTGGAGATGAGCGGAGCCACCAAAGGAAAACTTTATTATTACCTCACCCCGCTTGTCGGCTCCGGGACGTACTTTGCGCCCGTGGACGGAGGCGCGTTTATGCGGCCTGTCATCAGTCGTTCGGAAGCGGAAGCACTGATCGATGCCATGCCGGGGATTCCCCCCGCCATCTGCAACGACAGTCGCTTCAACCACGTGGACGCATTTTACCGGGAGCTGTTCAAGCAGCACAGCAACGAGGCACTGGTCTCGGTCATCAAGGGCCTTCGATGCCGTATGGCGGAACGGAAGACAAGGAGCAGCCGTGCGGAGGCCACCATGAAGAGGGCAAAGGACATCCTCCACGGAGAGCTTTCCGTAGCCCTGGATATGGAATTCGCCCAGGTTGAGGGCTATATTGAAGAGCGCATCGGAGAAATCTGACGCGCTCTCTTCTTATCCTCTTATTTACCTTCTTGTTTTTCCGTCTCTGTTGATCCGCGGATCATCTGCGGATTCAGATCTCCAGGCGCCCCACCGGTTCCGCGACCCTGCAGAAGCTGTACTCCCGGCGGAGCTCCTCGGCGCTCTTCTCCGCCGCCTCCCGGTCCGCAAACACCCCGAACACCGCCGAGCCGGTGCCGGTCATCATGGCTCCCAGCGCGCCGTGGTCCTGAAAGACGCTTTTGATTTCGGTGACGCAGCGCAGCCTCCTGTCGTCCAGGTCCTCGAATACGTTATACATCCTCAGCCCCATCTCGCGCAGATTCTGCCGCTGCAGGGCGTCCAGCATCCCTTCGGTGTCTGGATGCTGCCGGACGTTCTTCTGGTCCAGCTTTCGGAACAGCTCCGGCGTAGAGATCGAGAAGCCCGGCTTGCAGATCGCGATGCTGCACGCCGGCATGGGCGGCAGATCCTCCAGGATCTCGCCCCGGCCCCGTGCCAGGGCGGTTCCGCCGGCTACGCAGAAGGCCACGTCCGAGCCGATCTCCGCCGCCAGCGTCTCCAGCTCTTTCCTCCCCTTGGGGCGCCCGAAGAGCCGGTTCATCCCGCGCAGCACTGCCGCCGCGTCTGCCGAGCCCCCGGCCATCCCCGCTCCGACGGGGATTTCTTTTTTGATCTGGAGCTCGATCCCCTGCTGCCCCTCCGGCTCACCCAGCGACGCCAGATACACCTCGGCGGCCCGCACGGCCAGGTTTCGGCTGTCCGAGGGGACATAGTAGAAGTTGCAGCTCGCCCGGATGCCCGGCTTCCCGCTTCTGCGGATCAGGATGCTGTCCTGCACCGAGACGGTCTGCATCAGCATCAGCATGTCGTGATAGCCGTCCTCCCGCTTCGCCAGCACGTCCAGCGTGAGGTTCAGCTTTGCGAAGGCGTACTCCGTCACTTCGGCGGGTTTCTGACCGATATCCTGTTTTACGTCCTGTATCGCTTCCATCTCTTACTTACGCAGCCCCTCATAGTAGTCCTTCGGAGCATCCGGATCAAAGATGTACACCCGCAGCTCGTACGAGCGCGCTGTGAATCCGTTTTCGATGATCTGGTTGATCTCATAGTTGCTGAAGATCAGCGTACCCTTGCGCAGGCGGATCCCCTCCGGCGCGTCATACCGCCGCTGCTGCTCGCTGAAGGAGCAGATCACCAGCATCTTCTTGTCCAGATAGTTCCGCTCGTAGGTGTAGAAGTATTTGCTTTTCGGGTCGTGCTCGCGGTAGTCGCCGTACAGCGCCAGCGGGCTGCTCTTCCGGAAGGCGATCAGCCTCCGGTAGAAGTTCAGCAGCGAGTCCGGATCGTCCTCCTGGGCCGCGACGTTGATCTCGGTATAGTTCTCGTTCACGGGGAACCAGGGCTTCCCTTTCGTAAAGCCGGCGTTCTCCTCCGCGGACCACTGTACCGGTGTCCTGGCGTTCTCCCGGCTCGCCTTGTTTGCGAGCTTCAGGATCAGCGACTTCGGCAGGAAGTTCTCGGCGATCCGGACCCCGTTGTGGGTCATGACGTCCTGGAACTCGTCCAGGCTCTTCAGCCGGATGTTGGTCATGCCGATCTCCTGCCCCTGATAGATAAAGGGCGTACCCCGCTGAAGCATGTACATCGCCGCCAGCATCTTGCCGCTGGTGACGCGGTGCCTCTCGCTGCCGTAGCGGCTGATGATCCGCGGATGGTCATGGTTCTCGATATACAGCGCGTTCCAGGCCTTTCCCTGCAGCTTCTCCTGCCACTCCGAGAAAGCGCGCTTCATCTTCCGCAGGTCGAAGGGGACCTGGATCACGTCTGTCTTGAAGCAGTCCGCCTCCATGTGCGAGAAGGCGATCATCTCATCCAGCACCTGATCCGGGCCTTCGGCGACGTAGGTCAGGGCGATGTCGGCCGTTGTCATCGGGCTCTCGCCGACGGTGAAGCAGTCGTAGTGGTCCAGCACGTCCCGCTTGAATTCCTTCAGATAGGCATGGGCCTCCGGCTGGTTGGAATAGTATTTGATCCCGTTGGCCAGCGGCAGCTTCGGCCACGAGTCCGGCAGGCCGGGCGCCTTGCCGATGTAGGTGATCACGTCCTCCCGGAAGCCGTCGACGCCCATGTCCAGCCAGAAGCGCATGATCGTCTTGACCTCCTCGCGCACGGCGGGGTTGGCCATGTTCAGGTCCGGCTGCTTCTTCGCGAACAGATGCAGATAGTATTCGTCCAGCTTCTCCTCATATTCCCAGGCATCCCCTTCGAACATGCTGGTCCAGTTGTTCGGCGGGATGCGCCGGCCGCCCTTCATCCTGCCGTTGCGCCAGATATAGTATCCGTGATACGGGTTGGTGTGGGATTTGCGGCTCTCCTGAAACCAGGGGTGCTCGTCGGAAGTGTGGTTCACGACCAGGTCCATGAAGACCCGCATCCCCATCCCGTGGGCCCGCTCCAGCACTTCGCGGAACACCTCGAGGTTCCCGTAGTCGGGGTGGATGTCCATATAGTCCGAGATGTCATAGCCGAAATCCGCATTCGGGGACGGGTAGATCGGGGAAAACCAGATGGCGTCCACGCCGAGGCTCCTGATATAGTCCAGCTTCTGCAGCACGCCCCAGAGATCGCCGATTCCGTCGCCGTTACCGTCACAGAAACTGCGCGTCCAGATCTGATAGACGGTCATCTCTCTGTACCACTTCGTCTTTGCCATTCGGTCTGAGCCTCCTGTCTGATAAGCTGATTTCAGTGTATCATAAACGCCCCGTTCCTGCAACAACGGCAGGCCGAAATAAAGGAAAAAATAAAAAAATGATTGACACGCGGCCCTTCCTGTGGTATCATCTCAAAGCTGAAAAGCTTTGGCCGTGCGGGTGTAGTTCAATGGTAGAACACCAGCCTTCCAAGCTGGATACGTGGGTTCGATTCCCATCACCCGCTCCACTCCATCCTCGAGCGGCCCTTACATGCGCCAATAGCTCAGCAGGATAGAGCAACTGCCTTCTAAGCAGTAGGTCGGGGGTTCGAATCCCTCTTGGCGTGCCAGAGATGGTGGGATTAGCTCAGTTGGTAGAGCACCGGATTGTGGTTCCGGGTGTCGTGGGTTCGAGCCCCATATCCCACCCCATTTGATGATGAGCCCGGCTGTGGCCGGGCTCATTCACCGAAAATCCATCGTACCCTATTGGGATGTAGTGTAATGGTAACACACCGGACTTTGACTCCGATATAGTGGGTTCGAGTCCCGCCATCCCAGCCATTTGCCCCAGTAGCTCAGCAGGTAGAGCACCGCCCTTTTAAGGCGGGTGTCCGGGGTTCGAGCCCCCGCTGGAGCACCATAAAAGTACTCTGATTTTGATAGAATCAGGGTACTTTTCTTTTTGCCCAAAAACCCCAGTATTTCTGGGCTTTTTTCACGTTTTAAGGCCGATCTAGGATACTCCCGGGACCGGCCTTTTTTGCTTTTGTACGGTTTTTCGGTGCTCTTGGCAAGAACTAAGTTCGTTGGATTATTGGGTAGGTTCGTTGGATTTATGGGGCAGTTCGTTGGATTATTGGGAGGTTCGTTGGTTTTTAGGGCAGTTCGTTGGAATATTGGGGGAACCGTTGGATTATTGGGTAGTTCGTTGGAATTTTACTTTGTTCCGGTCAGTGCTACGCCGTTGACATACAGCGTGTAACCGTTGGAGATGACGTTGGCTGCGTCGCCGTTGAATTCGGTCACATAGCTGTCGCCGGTCAGCGTCCAGGTGCTGGTGGCATCCAAGGTGACGGAAACGGTGCCGACCTCGGTGGAGACGGTCTCACCCTTGGCGTTCACGATGCTGCCGTCGATGCTGCCTTCGAAGGCGGAGCCGTTTGTCAGCTCCAGCGTCAGAGAAGAATCGCTGCCGACCTTGATCGCGCCGACGAGCTGCTGGGCAATGGCCTTGAGCGTGGCAATATTGCTGCCGCCGCTCCAGCCGTCTGCACAGACCGAGAGGAGAATGTTTTCCTCGTCCTCGTTGACGATCTCCACGCCCTCAAGCGTGATGACCGCGCTGGTGTTGGTCACGTGGAAGACGTGGCCGTTGAGGCTTTTGAGGCTGCCGCCGGTCATGGTAAAGCTGCTGGTGCCGCTGGCCGCGTCGCCGGACATGGACTGGTAGATCATAATGGTGTCCAGGAAAGTGGCGTTGCCATTGCATTTCGTGTTATTCGCGGTCAGGTCGCAGTTGTTGAGTGTGATGGAGTTCAAACCCTCGATGCACACACCTTCGGAGAGAGTGGAAATCAGCGTCGCGTTGGAGACCGTGATATCCGCTGTGGAGTATACAGCCGGAGAGCCGAGCCCATTTGAAGTGTAGGTGCCGCCGTCCACGACAACAGTACCGCCGCCGCGGTCTGTACGGATCGCCGCACTTGAACGACCGGAAGTCTCTACCGTCAGATCATACGCATAGGTAATGCCGCCGCCCGTGGTCATGATGCCGCCGGATCCGTTCCCGGTAGTCGTAATGGCTGTGTCATAGATGTACAGTGTGGTACCGTCACCGGCCGCGCCGTTCTGGCCACCGTTGCCGCCATAGCAGAATACACCGTTGGCACCATCGGCATTAGAAGTGATCGTGCCGCCTGTGATGGTGGTCGTGCTGCCGTCCTTCACCAGAACAGCCGCGTTCAACCCATAGAAGTTGCAGTTATCACCGCCGTCGGAGTCACCGGATTTGGTGACCGTGGGGTCGGTGATCGACACG
The DNA here is from genome assembly GCA_024697625.1 of Oscillospiraceae bacterium. Taxonomy (GTDB): domain Bacteria; phylum Bacillota; class Clostridia; order Oscillospirales; family Oscillospiraceae; genus Limivicinus. The sequence goes on along the minus strand of JAILFJ010000054.1, from coordinate 300 downwards.
TCATCGGAGGTGCTGATCAAAAGGGCGCTTTCGTCGGAAGTGCTGCTTGTGTAGGTCTGGCCACTCTGGCTGTCTGCGGAGCTGATCTCCACCGCGCCGGAGTAGTCAATATCCGCGCTGCTGCTTGAGCCGGGTGCGCCGCCGGGCATCCCACCGCCAGGTGCACCGTCGGGAGGAGTACCCATTTCGCCGCCGGGGCTGTTTCCATCGGGAGGATCACCGGGCATCTCGCCGGAGGGCGGTTCCTCGGCCTGAGTCTGTTCCGTCGATTCCGCTGTCTCCGTGGAAACAGCTTCTGTT
>JAILFJ010000023.1 GCA_024697625.1 Oscillospiraceae bacterium | reverse complement strand
ACGGCGCAGCCTTCTGGAACAGCAACGGAAACTACCTTCCCGCAGACGCCGCCGAGAAACTCAGCCACACGGATTTCCCCTTCAGCCTGGAAGAAACCGAAAAGGCCAGAAAAGCGCAGACTGCCGCCCAGCTCGAAGCCTACCGCAGAAACGTAAAAGCCCCCAGCGCCGAGGAGATCGCGGAAATGAGAGCGGCCTACGGAACCGGCACCACGGTTTGCAACATCATCACGGGGGCGCGGATCAGGCTTTAAGCCTGCCGCCCCCCATTCCAGCCAAAACGCACCGAGGAGGACCAAGAGATGGCGAGAACAGCAAAAAACCGGTTTTTCTACAGATGCAGCCTGGAAGGGCTGAGCTTCGATAAGCTTTGTGAGGTCCTTCCTGACAACTGGAGATCAGGAGGAAGCGAAGAGGGCTGGAGCAGATGGTTCAACCTTTACGCAAAGCAGAGCCTTGAGGTCACATACCAGCTGGACGGCACAATCACCCGGATTTACTGGGGCCGCTGAGAGGCGCTTGCGAGTCAGAAAAAAGAAGAGTTCAGAGCATCGCTTAACGGCGGTGCTTTTTTGTTTCCTGCAGATGCGGGAGAAAGGAAAAAACATGAACGAGAAACAGATATGGGATCGGCTGTATTCCCACATTCGAAATCCTTATGGCGTAGCTGGCGTGATGGGGAACTTCCAAGCCGAGTCCGCCATGAACCCGATAAACCTCGAAGATTCCAAGGAGGGCAGACTTGGTATGACGGATGCTCAGTATACCGCTTCTGTCGATAACGGCTCCTATGGGAACTTTGTGCACGACAGTGCTGGGTATGGTCTTTTCCAGGCCACCTTCTGGTCGATAAAGGAGTATCTCCTGAACTATGCCAGAAACCACGGTTTGAGCATTGGTGATCTGAACATGCAGGTTGATTGCTTCTGCCAGCTCCTGAAAGAGCAGTACGCCAATGTATGGGGGACGCTCGCGAATGCCGGATCGGTGCGGCAGGCTTCTGACGCGGTTCTCCTGAAGTTTGAGCGGCCTGCGGATCAGAGCGAAGGGGTACAGGCTTACAGGGCTGGGCTGGGGCAGAAGTGGTTTGACCAGCTCGCCACCTCTACCGCTCATGCAGCAGTCGAAGAAGAGAAGAAATGCGATCCTGCCGCCGTCATTGCTGTGGCTTTGGCTGAACTCGGATATCTGGAGAAAGCCAGCAACGCCCAGCTGAACGATAAGACGGCAAATGCCGGATCTGGGAACTTCACAAAGTACGCCCACGACATCGATGTGAACTATCCGAGGTTCTATAACGGGAAGAAGAATGGTTACGCTTGGTGTGACTGTTTTGTTGACTGGTGTTTTATTACGGCATATGGTTATGAGAACGCGCTTCGCCTGCTCTGCCAGCCGGAAGGATCCTGCGGTGCTGGATGTACCTTCAGTATGCAGTATTATCAGGGGAAAGGTCAATTCCACAGAAGCAATCCTCAGCCGGGCGATCAGATCTTTTTCGGGAACAGATCGGAAAGCACGCACACCGGGCTTGTTGAAAAGGTTGAGAACGGCACGGTGTTTACCATCGAAGGGAATACTTCTGACCGGGTGGCGCGCAGAACTTACAGCGTTTCCGATAGTTCCATACTCGGCTATGGCAGACCGGCATATGATGAGATGGTAAGCGCATCTTCCGCTGCTAAGCCCAGCCCGGTTGTTTCCGCCCTTCCGACTTGCACAGTGACTCTCCCAGAACTGAAGCAGGGAGACGTCCACAACGCTGTGGCCAATGCTCAAGCTGTGCTGATCAGGAACGGGTACACTTGCGGAGGCAGGATTGTGAACGGCAATGAGATCCCGGACGGAGATTTCGGACCGAGTACGGATAAGGCCGTGAGGGCTTTTCAGAAGTTGAAAGGCCTGGATGTTGACGGCGTGATCGGGAAGGCCACTTGGACGGCGCTGCTCACAACTTGACAGGATGATGCCCATCATATAAAATAAGCCCAACCCGAAAGGGCTGGGATGAAGAGCAAATACAGGCTTGGCGGCTGTTCCTAGAGGCGCTTGCTACGATGGTATTAATGTTGTGCAGCAAGAGTACGGAACAAGCAGGGCCGGTCAGATCGAGTATTCTCCTCATTCAAGTACACTCCGTTTACAGTACAAAGAAAAGCTGTATTCGCTTCAATCCAATTACTCAATTGTTCTGAATAGGAATTTATCGTTACCGGAACAGTTTACCACTATGCTGCATGAGCTCGGCCATTTTTATTGTGGACATCTCAACTTCGGCAATCTAAAGTGGCTCCCGACTCGACCGGGACTGAGCGAGAATTCTGAAGAGTTTGAAGCGGAAACGGTATGCTGGCTCGTGTGCCAACGGCTCGGTATTGAAAGCGCCTCGGCAGAGTATTTGGATGGCTATCTGGATAACAATGACCTTATACCGCCAGTCAGCGTCGACTCCATCCTTCGTGCGGCAGGAGCATTGGAAACAATTCTATCTGGAGCCATTAAGCCGAGGAAAGAATTGATCATAAAAGAAGAAGCTCAAACTTAAGCCAACCTACACACCGCTCTATATTAAATATGAGTAATAACGCCGTTGCGGTTTTCTCCGTGACGGTTTTTTTATGGCTTCTGGATTTGTCTATGATAGACAGTTCTGCGATCTGAGTATTGTTCATTTATATCCCTCATTCTCCGCAGAATTAACTTGCTATATCTCCGCTTTAGAGTGATCGGACATGAAAAGGCGGAATTTCACAGTCAGGTATGAAACTGGCGCATCCTATGGTACTCTGTAGATGCGGGATAAGGTCGATATTCATCTGAGTCTGCGAACTCGTGAGTGATCGTGGCTGGATGTGCTTTGGAGCACAGTAACATGTTGCCCTCTTGCTCTAATGAGCAGAGGAATAGCACGAGTAATATAATTCACTTCACCGAAGTACATCAATCCCGCAATACTATCAGAGGAAGGTGACGTAATGCGGAA
>JAILFJ010000153.1 GCA_024697625.1 Oscillospiraceae bacterium | reverse complement strand
TTCCTGGAGAAGAACGGCATCAGCATCGACAAGCAAAACCGCAATCCGTCCCGCCTCTCCCGCATGCCTGGCGTCACCCGTAACGGGAACCGGCAGTATCTCGTAGCGACCAATATCGGGCGCAAGAGCTGGGTGGATTGGATGGACTATGTCGAGGGCGTCACCGACGAGCTTCCGGACATGGAAGCACTGTCGAAATACAAAGACAATCCACCCGCCCTTCCGGAGGAGCTTATCTCCGGCATACTTCGCCGGGGGCATAAGATGCTGGTCTCCGGCAGCAGCAAGGCAGGCAAGTCATTTTTACTGATGGAACTTTGTGTCTCTATCGCGGAGGGTAAACCCTGGCTCGGATTCCCCGTGAAAAAGGGACGCGTACTGTATGTCAATCTGGAGATCGACCCCGCATCCGCGATCAATCGGTTTTACAAGATTTATGCGGCGCTGGGACTGAAGCCGCAACATGAGGAAGACATCCTGCTCTGGAACCTGCGCGGCCATGCGGTGCCGCTGGATCAGCTGGTACCGAAGCTCATCCGCAGAGTGCGGGATCAGCGTCTGGACGCCATCGTGATCGACCCGATCTACAAGGTCATCACGGGAGATGAGAACAATGCCTCCGAGATGGGCGCATTCTGCAATCAGTTCGACAAGATCTGCGCAGAAACTGGCTGCTCCACCATTTACTGCCACCATCACAGCAAGGGTGTGCAGGGAGCAAAACGCGCCATGGACAGAGCATCGGGCTCCGGTGTATTTGCCCGTGACCCGGACGCACAGCTCGATATGATCCAGTTGGAGCTTTCCGACGATATACAGAACAACGTCCGTGACGGCAGCGCCACGGCATGGCGGCTGGAATCATCCCTCCGCGAGTTCCCGAATATCACGCCGGTCAACCTATGGTTCGATTATCCCATTCACAGGATCGACAGCGAAGGCACACTGGAAAACTCGTACGCCGAGGGCAGCCCAATGGCCAACCTGTCCAGGAGCAGGAAATACACGACACGTGAGGAGCGCCGGATCTCTATCGAGAATGCGTTCGCCGCCTGCAATATGGGCGTCCCCGTTACTGTTAAGGATCTCGCGTCTTACCTCGGACTCACCGACAGATGCGTCCGGGATCGGCTCAAAGAAATGGACGATTTGTTCTGGGTACACCAGGGAATCGTAATGAAAAAAGCTGAGGACGGAAAAGAGGAATAAATCTCGTTCCGGCTGTGAACGGAAATAGGCTTATAAATAGTCATTTATGTTCCGTCACTTCGTTCCATGTGTGGGAAGGGCTTAACAGCCCGCCCTTCCCCACATAAGAACAAGGAACCCCGCGTCTTTTCCCTAAACTCTCGGAAGGAGCAAAAATGGATTTTTTTGTAAAGATGAACCCGCCGACTGCGACTGCCCAGGAGAAGAAGGTCACCGTTGTGAACGGAAAGCCTGTTTTTTATGACCCCGCCCCGGTTAAGCATGCGCGAAAGGAGCTGACCGGTGCCCTGATCGTCCACAGGCCCGACAAGCCAATGGCCGGACCGCTTGCGCTGAGCGTCATCTGGCTGTTCCCCAGAGGCAAGAGCCACAAGAACGGCGAGTGGCGGATCACGAAGCCGGACACAGATAACCTGCAGAAGCTACTCAAAGATTGTATGACAAAATGCCGGTTTTGGCAAGATGATGCCCAAGTGGTGCGCGAGACAGTAGAGAAGCGCTGGGCAGATGAGCCGGTCGGCATTTATATCGAGATTACGGAATTGGAGGAAGTGCCATGAATACAACGGCATGTGAGAACTGCGCCTGGTCGGAAAAACTGAAGCGAAAGCGCGTCATCCGCAGCGGGGACATGGTCCTCGTCCAGAGCAAGGGCACCTTCGTCTGCCATTGCCATGACATTACCAGCATAACAATCACCGACGACGGCATGATCTGCTCCTCGTTCCGGGAACGGGAGGTGTGCAATGGAGATCAGCCCGTATAAGCTGTTGGCGAACGCCATTGTAAAACAAGCGGCGAAGGATTGGCGGTATTCGGCCCGAAGGCTGTGCAGGAATCCCGGCAACATCAGGGCGAAGGCCACGAAAAAAGAAACTGAGCGATTCTTTCGTTCCAGTTGGTTTGAAATGCTGACCGATCTGGACGGAGAAACGCTGCTGAGGAAGCTCAAGGAGGGTTATTCATGACGACAAAAGAATATCTGCGGCAGGCGTATCTGCTGGATCAGCGGATCAACTTGGACATCAAGGAGAAGGAAGATCTGCGGAAAATGGCCTACAGTCTCTCCGCACCGTCCCTGGAAGAACGGGTCCAGAAGTCCGCACCCAACGAGGCGACGTATACGCGCACCATTGAGAAGCTCATCGATATGGAACACAAGATCGACGCCGAAATTGATCTGCTGGTTGATCTGCGCAAACAGATTCACGGCGTGATCGATCAGCTGGAGGACCCCAATTCCAAAATGGTGCTGCGCTGCCGGTACATCCACAATATGAGCTTTGCCCAGATCGGCGATCAGCTGTATGTGGACAAGCGGACCGTGATGCGCTGGCATGATGCGGCGCTCGCCCAGGTGAAGGTGCCGGAAAACCCCATCGTCATTTGAAAGTGCATCAAATGTCACCAAATGCACCGGCGGCACTTATGGTATAGTACAATCGCCAGAACAGGATAGCGCTGACCGATATGGCCGGCGCTTTTTTCCTGCACTAAGGATAAGTGCATCAAATGTCACCAGATGCACCGCTGGCGTCTATGGTAGAGTATGCTCAGCGAATAGCGAAAACACCAGCCTCGCGGGACTAAACCTGCGGGGCTGTTTTGATGAGTAGTTCAGTTGGAGATGACCTCGCCCATCGCGGAGAGCGTGATCTTGTCGTAGGCATTGGATTTATCGTTCGGATGCGGCTCAAGCCCGATGATGGTGATGTCTCCGCGTTCGGGGCCATATGACCAGAAAAGCCGTCCCGCTGCAGGCGTTTTGTTCTCCAGATATGATTGCCAGACTTTTTCACCGTAACGTTTGGAGAGAGAGGATATTTCATGCGTCTCCAAACCGGGGTGTCGCGGATTCTGGGAAATCAGCTTCATCGCTTTACCGAGTTTTTTGTAGAGCTTTATCTCTTCTTTGTTTGCGGCCCCGGATTTGACTTTCGAGGAGAGCTCGTTCCAAAACTGCTCCATTTCCGGGACGCCCATGTGTATCGTATACATACTCAGCCCTCAAAGTCGGAAAGGTCAACCGGCGCGGAGACTTTGCCCGCCTTCATGTTTTTCATGGCGGCATCCATCATGCTGAGCGTGTTGGCGGACACCTGGAAAGGGACGGTGAGTTCCCGCGGTTCGAGAAGGATCCTACCATCCTCCATCTCGAGGACATGATAATACTCAAAGTAGGTGCTGCGGAGCGTGAGCCTCCTCTTGGAGTCCAGCTTCGCGTCATATTCTCTGACAGCGTTTGGCATACCTGATACCTCCTGATAATGGGAATTGCA
>JAILFJ010000138.1 GCA_024697625.1 Oscillospiraceae bacterium | reverse complement strand
TTGGAATTATGTCCGGCATCCTTGATCCATTTGAGCGGGATGCCGGTTTTCTCGTGCCACGCCTTGTTGTATCGAACGGTCGAACCGGCACGATCTTTTTCTCCGCAAATCAGCATGGCAGGGCAGGGGATTTCGTATGGCAGATCCGCTTCCATCGCCTCGGCCAAAATACAGAACCCGTGCCCGGACAAAGCTGCATACCGCTCCTGATCCCCGTCGTAAACCATCATGATGTCACGCATCAGTTTCCTCCCGTAGTCCGAGGTGGCAACACCTGTCGTGCCGGATCTCAGCAGGGATTTCCACGGATAATGACGGTAGACCGGTTCCATCCGCTTCAGCAGCCATATTTCCGCCGCCGTTACGTATTGCCGCTGCAAAGGCGCGGAATCAATGGAAATAAAACCGGCCAGCTTCTCGGGAAACTGCTGCGCATATGCCTGTCCGACGTATCCGCCCATAGATTGGCCGATGATGACCGGATCCCTAAAGCCCTCTTTTTGCAGGATTTCGTCCAGCCACCCGGCCTTGTCCATCAAGGTGAACGTCAGCTCGAACGGCCACGAGGCCGCATGCCCCGGCGCATCCCAGACAAGCACGGGATGATTCCCCTCAAAATACTCGATCTGTTTTTCGAACAGCCGGTGGTCCGCCGTGAGGCCGGGGAGGAACACCAGCTGCGGCGCTTTTTGAGCTGCTTCTGCATTGATCCAGTAATGGATCGTCCCGAAGGGCGTTGTAAAGGTGTGTTCTGTCATGCGTCTACCTCTTTCTGATCGGGTGCCGGATCACGGTCTTCAACTTCTCTGGCGCGACCTTTCTGGCGTCGCTCAAATAGATCTCATGATGCAGCCTCTGATCGGAGATATCCAGAGTACAGCCCTGCTCCTCCATATACCGATGCATCCGTTCCACCGTGGCGGGTTCGTCGTCGTAGGGGCCGATGTGCATACACTGCACACACAGGCCCTCGTCATAAGTGAAGTATTCCACCTTGGAAATGTCCGTCTTCTTTTTCCGAGCGGCTTCTTCCGCCGCCCAGTTGAAGTCCGCCTTCGTCACAAAATCCGGCAGGCGGATGACGGAGACCCAGTGGAAGGCTTCCTTGTGCGCATAGTCGATCCCCGTGACGCCGTCCTGCCGCCAAAAGCCCTCCAGCGGAGGGACGACGTAATCGAAATAACCCTCGATTCGGTGGTCGCCCAGCTTGCTCATCTTGATCGTAAAGGCAATGCCGTATAGAAGCCCAATGGCCTGCTTGTACGTGCCGTCTTCTTCGTTGGGATCCCCTTGGCCACGAACGGCGATGTAGTTCATGCTTGGCACGGTTACGATGGACGGCGTGTTTTTCGGAAGATAGAACTCTTTGTATTCTTTCTTAAAATCAAAAGCCATTGCATTTGCTCCTTTCGGCGTTCACATGCCGCCGTTTCGCATTGGCATTTACAAAAGAAAAGGCATGTTGATCCGTTTAACATCACTTCATGCTTATTGCGCGTCTCTTTCTCACTCACCTCTTCCACGGTGTCGACCTCGATCTCGATACCCTCTCTGTAGCGGGTATAGGAGGAAGCGCCGGACACGATCTCTCCGTTCCTGACAATCACTATACCACGGCCATCTCGTAAAAACGCGGCCTTGCTCTGAAAGGAGGACACGAAATCTGCCGTTACAGGGCTTTCCAGGCACTTGTCGTAAAGCTCCGCATAGTCATCCCGGCCTCATTTTCAATCATGCTGTGGATGGTGACGCCGCCAAGCTTGAACGTCTCCGCGCCGATCGCCAAACTGACGATGCCGACAATGCAGCCGCAAAATCCGACGATGCAGCAGACATAGATGATCTTGCTGAGAATCTTTCCGATTTTGGCCAATATTTGAATGGTTTTCAAGGTATTCATGATGATATCCTCCCAAATGATTTATCTTTTCTGATAAACGATCAGCTCCGGCTCCGAGCCGTTTACACTGTAGCTGCAGAGCAGGATAAAGCCGGTATCTGCGACGACTCCGTAGCAGATTCCCAGGTCCGCGAATTCGATCTGAGCGCCGAGATAAATGTTTTTATCGCTTAAGAGCTTCACTTTCTCCCCGCTGGGCATCGGATATTCTAGATTGACGTATTCACCGACCAGCTCAAAGAGAGCGTCGATCACGCCGATCCCTTGGGCTGCCAGCAGAGCGTTGATTTCGCCCAGCAGCTTTTGCTTGAATTGTTGATATGCCTCCAAGCCTCCGAATTTAATGTATTCCGCCGCGACGCAGCGCCCGCCAAAGGGCGAGCCGCAGGTTGCCCGGCAGCCCTTACATTTTTCTTTTGACGGACAGCCTTCGCAGTTTGCTCCGCAATAGGTACGCATTCTATCTCCCCCTGTGCTTCTCTTTTTTCTTCTGTTGTTTCAATGCAAACAACCGTTCTTCTTCGGCCAGCTTCTGCTCCCGGCTTTTCTCTTTTCGTTCCTGCTTGTTTTGCTCCAACTGCTTCTGCAGGGCCTGTTGTGACTTTGTTCCGACGCCGGTACGTTCCAATTGCTTTCTTGCGTTCCGCTGGCGGCGCTTTGGGTTGTCCGCTGTGTGCCTGGTGCCTGTTTCAATGGCAGGACTGAATTCCAGCTCGTAGTAGTGTTCGAGAATGTACGCCCATACCTCATAGTCCTTTGGTTCCGCGCCGAAGGTGACCTTGCAAACAGAGAGCTTTCCATCCTCGATGCGCTCAAAGACGCCCACCCAGAAGGGATCGTCGAAGTAAACCGTCAGCTTTGTTTCCATGGGTGAAACTGCACCGTCCGGTCCTTCATCGAGATCTTAGCGACCTGATACCCATATGCCTCCAGTTCCTTCTTGCAGTTCAGAAAAGAGTGGTCGATGGAAAAGCCGCAGATCCGCCGCACCTCGTCAAAGCT
>JAILFJ010000058.1 GCA_024697625.1 Oscillospiraceae bacterium | reverse complement strand
GTAGAAGTAATCCGCGTGGGTCGTGCCGTAGCAGGGAATGTCCCGCCCGGCCTGGGCCCAGGAGGTGGCGTAGCTCGAATGCGTATGGACGATGCCGCCGATCTCCGGAAAGGCCTTGTACAGTTCCAAGTGCGTGGCCGTATCGCTGGAGGGCTTCCATTTGCCTTCGACCACCTTGCCGCAGAGATCGACAACGACCATGTCTTCGGGGCGCATGCCGTCGTAATCCACACCGGAGGGTTTGATGACAAACAGCCCGCTCTCCCGGTCGATACCGGAGACATTGCCCCAGGTGAAGGTCACAAGGCCGTACTTCGGCAGAAGAAGATTGGCTTCACAGACCTGTTGTTTCAGTTCTTCCAGCATTTCAGAGCACCTCCGTCGCTTTCCTTTCCATGGGAAGCGCTTTCTTATAGCGGGACAGAAAGACCGAAAAGCCTGCGATATCGGAGGGCTCCGCCATCAGCATGGTGGATTTAGCGCCGGTAAAGACTTTGTTATCCAGATAATCTGCCAGCGTCTCGCCCTCGTCCTTCCAGAGCATATAGGCGCCCAGCAGCGCCATGCCGTAAGGGCCTCCCTCGCCCGCCGTCTCCATCACACTAACCGGGGCGCCCACCGCAGCGGACAGCATGCGCTGGCCGACGCCGGGGGTCTTGAAGAAGCCGCCGTGGCCGTAGAGCTTGTCGATGGGCACCTGCTCGGTCTGGGTCAGGATATCCAGCCCGATCTTGAGCGTCGCCAAGGCAGACAGCAGATGGGTTCGCATAAAGTTTGCCAGCGTGAACTTCGCGTTGGGCATGCGGGCAAAGACCGGACGCCCCTCATCCAGATCGGTCACGCCCTCACCGGAGAAATAGTTGAAGCTCAGAAGCCCGCCGCAGTCGGCTTCGCCCTCCAGGGCTTTGTTGAAGAGCTTGACGAAAAGCTCAGACTTATTCACGGGCGCGCCAATCATCTCGGCGTATTCCGCAAAAAGATTGACCCAGGCGTTGATGTCCGAGGTGCAGTTGTTGCAGTGCACCATGGCCACCGGTGCTCCGTCTGGCGTGGTGACCATGTCGATCTCCCGGTGGACGCCCAGGGGCTTATCCGTGACGATCATGGCGAAGTCCGAGGTACCTGCCGACACGTTGCCTGTACGGGGACGGACGGCGTTCGTCGCCGCCATGCCCGTACCCGCATCTCCCTCGCATGGAGCCACGGGAATGCCGGGCTGCAGTGTGCCCGTCGGGTCGAGGAAGCGGGCACCCGCCTCGCTGAGCGTACCGCCGCTCTCTCCCGCCGTCAGGACCTTCGGAAGAATGTCGCGCAGTTCAATGCCTGTCAGAGCTTTGAACTTCTCCACCATGATCTCGTCGTAGTCCAGCTTCCCGCTGTCAATGGGGAACATGCCGCTGGCCTCGCCCACCCCCATGACCTTTTCCCCAGTGAGCTGCCAGTGGATGTAGCCCGCGAGGGTCGTGAGGAAGGCAATATTCTTCACGTGCTCTTCATGATTCAGAATGGCCTGATACAGATGGGCGATGCTCCAGCGCTGGGGGATGTTGAAGCCAAAGAGCGCCGTCAGTTCCTCGGCTGCTTCCCCCGTGATGGTGTTGCGCCAGGTGCGGAATTCTGCCAGCTGCTTTTCGTCCTTGTCAAAGGGCAGATAGCCGTGCATCATGGCGGAAACGCCGATCGCACCCACGGTAGTCAGCTCCGTGCCGAATTTGGCTTTCACATCAGCCTTCAGGTTGGCAAAGCAGGTCTGCAGCCCGGAATGGACAGCGTCCATGGAGTAGGTCCAGACGCCGTTGACCAGCTGGTTTTCCCACTCGAAATCGCCCTGCGCGATGGGGATGTGCTTCTCGTCAATGAGAACGGCCTTGATGCGGGTCGAGCCCAGCTCGATGCCGAGAACAGTTTTTGTTAGATCCATCATTTTAATTTCCACACCAGATCCTTGACCAGCAGTTCCTCTTCCAGCTTCTCGGGGGTCGTATCTGCGCCGATGTGGACAAATTCGATGTCCATCATCCGTGCCCAGTCGCGCATCTGCTCGGCTGTCACGTCATAACTCAGCACCGTGTGATGCGCTCCGCCTGCTATTATCCAACATTCCACGCCTGTCGTCAAGTCCGGCAGCGCGCGCCACATGACGCGGGCCACCGGCAGGTTCGGCATGGGCATAATAGGCTTCACGGCCTCGATATCCTGCACGATCAGGCGCAGCCTGCCGCCCATGTCAACGAGGCTCACGACGATGCCCTTTCCGGCCTTGCCCTCGAACACCAGACGGGCGGGGTCTTTTTCGTTCATGCCGATGCCCAGGTGATGGGTCTCGATCCGGGGCTTGTCTGCCGCGAGAGACGGGCAGACCTCCAGCATGTGGGCGCCCAAGGAGTATTCCTGACCTTCGACCAGATGGTAGGTGTAGTCCTCCATGAAGCCGGAGGCCCCGTTGCCGCCCTCTCCCATGGCCTTGAGAATAGCGGTCATGGCGGAAACCTTCCAGTCGCCCTCGCCTCCGTAGCCGTAGCCCTGGGCCATCAGATGCTGGGAGGCAAGGCCCGGCAGCTGCTCCATTCCATAGAGATCCTGGAAGGTGTTGGTGAAGGCCCTGCAGCCCTCGCGGTCGAGCATTTTCTTCATGGCGATCTCTTCCTTCGCCTGGTAGCGGATGGCGTAGAGGTTATCGGTAGCCATGACATAGCTGGCCTCGTACTCGGCCACCAGCGCGTCGACTTCAGCCTCGGTGACCTTGTTCATTTCTTTTACGAGATCTCCGACTGCCCAGGTGTTCACCTGCCAGCCGAGCTTGGTCTGGACCTCCACCTTGTCGCCCTCGGTGACGGCCACCTCGCGCATGTTGTCGCCGAAGCGCATGACCTTCATCTGCTTGGAGACAGCCACGCCAACTGCGGCCTTCATCCAATCGGAGAGACGCTTGTGCACCTTCTCATCCTGCCAGTACCCGGCGATGACCTTGCGCGGCATGCGGAGCCGCGCGGCGATGAAGCCGTGTTCCCGGTCGCCATGGGCAGCCTGGTTGAGATTCATGAAGTCCATGTCGATCTCATCGTTGGGGATCTCTTTATTGTACTGGGTAGCCAGATGGCAATAGGGCTTCTGCAGTGCAGCCAGGCCGTTGATCCACATCTTGCTGGGAGAGAAGGTGTGGCACCAGGTGACGATGCCGGCGCACTCATCGCGATAATTGGCCTCCTTGACCACATCGGTAATCTCCTTATTGGTCTTGGCGGTCACCTTATACACCAGCGGATAAGGCAGCACCTTGGAAAGCTCTGCTGCCATCTCCCTTGCGCGGGCCTCCACAATTTCCAGAACTTCCGAGCCGTACAGGAACTGACTGCCGACCACGAACCAGAATTCATATTGTTTCATCGTTTCTTTTCTCCTGTTGTTCAAAACTGATATTTGCCAGCTGTCACATTTTCTGTTCTCCCGTCTGCCAGCCGGATCTCTGCCGTGCAGTTGGAGGGAATCGTGATGCTGTATTGTATACCGCTTTCGGTCTTCTCCCAACGGCTCTTGACTTCGCCGTAAAGACTTTGGTAGCTGGCCTCGGCGTGCGTCAGCGTACCGCCGGGGACGGGGGCGATCACGAAATGGTTTTCTCCTTCCACACGGATGCCCGCGCAGGTATCAAAGAGCCACTGACAGACCGCACCGGGAGAATAGTGGTTGAGGCTTCCGGAGTCGCCCTTGCCCGTGTAGCCCTCCCAGGTCTCCCAGACCGTGGTCGCGCCCTGCTCCACCTCATAGAGCCAGCCGGGCTTTTCCGGGTTCAGAAGCACTTTATAGGCAACTTCGTTTGCGCCGGCCTCGGTCAGCTCGCCGAGCAGAAATGGCGTGGACAAGAAGCCGGTTCCGACCCGGTAGTTGAAACGTTCGACTGCCTTGACCAGTCTTGCCTGCGCTTTCTTCTTTTCTTCGCCGTCCAGCAGCTTCAGGGCCAGTGGACGCACCAGCTTGGCCTGCCGGTCGGTGTCCAGCTCGGCGTATTTGGCATAGGCTTCTTTTGCCTCTCCGGCGGCTTTTTGGTACTCGTCACAAGCTTCGCCCAGCAGAGAGGCGATCTCGGCCATGGT
>JAILFJ010000051.1 GCA_024697625.1 Oscillospiraceae bacterium | reverse complement strand
CGGGGAGATAATCACAGGTGAAGACCTGACAGCCCAGCGCCCTGGCCTCCCGGATCACCGGGAGCAGATAGCGGGAGCCGCCCAGAAGCAATAGTTTTTTCATTCTTTTTCCTTTCCGCGTCTGCGCAGACCGCGGAGCACATCGAGAAGATAGGTAAAGCTGTCCACTTTAAAGAGCAGGGAGCCCCCCGCATAGATCAGCACCCCCAGCGGGACCTGAATCAGCAGGGTCGCAATGTCGCCGAGCCCCAGCTTTGTCAGCGGCAGAATACAGCCCAGCATGAAGAGCGAGAGCAGAATGCAGGGCGCCATGTCCTTCAGCTGCATCAGGTAGGGGTAGTCCAGCAGCTTCCGGTTCGGCCAGGCGTTGATCAGCTGCGAGATGATATCCGAGGCCAGCAGTCCCAGCGCCATCTCAAAGACGCCGTAGCGGCTGGTAATCAGAAGAATCAGCGTTTCCACCACCCGTTTGAGGATCTCCAGTTTCAGAAAGATGTCGCTGCGGCCCATGGCCTTGATGGCGTTGAGGTTCGCCGTGTGCAGCGGATAGAACGCGTAAACGGCGCAGAAAATCTGCAGATAGGGGACACAGGGCATCCATTTTTCTTCCAGCAGCAGATGCACCAGCGGGGAAGCGCAGGCTGCCAGCCCCGCCATCACCGGCATCATCAGATAGGAGCTGGTTTTGATGGCCCGTCGGGTCATTTCCCTGACCGCCGTTTTCTCGTCCTGCTTTTCCGCCAGCACCGGCAGCAGCACGCTGTCCAGAGAGGCGTTGATGCTGGTTGTGACCTGCTCCGGCCAGTTTTTGCCCTTGTCGAACTGGCCCAGCTGCTCCTTCGGATAGCGCCGGCCGATGATCAGGGAATAGATCTGCGTATAGACCGTGTCCAGAAACGACGCCGCCAGCAGCTTCCAGCCGTAGGAGAAGAGCCCCTTCAGCCGCTCCGCGGAGAAGATCCGCTTCGGCCGCCAGCCCACCGTGAACCAGAGAATCAGGGTGTTCACCAGAAAGCCCGAGAGCTGCAGCGCCACCAGAGACCAGATGCCAAAGCCCAGATAGACCATGGCAATGCTCAGACAGCCGGAGAAGACGGTCCCCCCCAGGGTTGCGAAGAAGAAGCGCTTGAACTGCATGGTCTTGGAGACATAGGCCTGCTGCACGTTGTAGAGCCCGGATATGATCACGATCAGCCCCAGCACCCGCAGAATTGCCGTGTACTCCGGCTCGTGGTAGAAGCGGGCGAAGAGGGGTGCGGTGAGAAAGAGCAGCAGATAGAGAATGCCGCTGAAGGCGAGGTTAAAGTAGAGGACGGAGGAGAAGTCCAGGTCATCCGGATCCTTTTTCTGAATCAGGGCATTGGCCATGCCGCTGTCCGCGAAGACTCTCAGAATGTTGATGAGCGCCATCACGACGGCGATCTGGCCGGAGGGCCCGGGTCCGAGCTTTCTGGCCAGAACGATCATGACGATGATGTTCAGAAGCTGAGCTCCGAAGCGCTCGAAAAAGCGCCAGAGGAAGTTGCTGATCACCTTTGTCCTGTTATCCATGCCGCCTCTCAGTCCTCATAGCCCTTTTTCTTCCGGTACAGCCGGTGCAGGTGCGGGAAGGCCCGTTTGATCTCCGTGGAGATGATGCGGCCCCTGCCCATTTTTCTGTGGATCCGGTCATAGGGGGGCTTTACCATTTCATCCACCCGGCCCTCCAGATACAGCAGCTCATATTCCCGCTCCAGAATCACCTCTTCCGCCGCCGCCTTCTGCTCTTCGTTCAGCCGGGGCAGCAGGGTCTTCAGCATGGCGATCTCCCCGCTCACGAAGCGGGTGAGCTTTTTGTATTCATGGTTCACGCCGTTGCTCCAGGCCGAGGGGTTGCTGCCGATGCGGTAGACCGACATGCAGCGGTCCAGAAAACGCACCTTTCCCTCCAGACAGAGGCGCACGCCGATGGCGTAGTCCGTGAAGCCGTGGGCATAGGCCACAAAGCGGTAGTCCGGCGGGTTCAGGATAAACTCCTTCCTCGCCAGAATCGAGCTGGTGTGAAAGGCGTGGGACATGCCCTGCACCACCTGCTCAAAGGGGATGTCCCGGTCCCCGTCCTGTGCAAAGAGCACCCGGTCCTCGCTGCCGTCCGAAAAACGGCCGATGCTGTTGTGGACACAGGCCGAGTAGTCCGGATGCGCATCCAGAAAGCTCACCTGCCGCTGCAGCTTCTCCTCATCGCACCAGTAGTCGTCGCCCTCGCAGACGGCGATGTACTCGCCCCGGACCTCCGGGAAGAGCACCTTGTCATAGAGGTTGATGCGGCGTGAATAGAGGTTCTCGTCCTGATAAAAGGGCCGGATCAGCTCCGGGTACTTCTCCGCGTAGCGGCGCAGAATTTCCCTCGTGCCGTCGGTGGAGGCATCCTCGTTGACCAGAATTTCAAAGGGGAAATCCGTCTTCTGCGAGACGAAGCTCTCCAGCGTCTGGGCCAGGTATTCCTCGTGGTTATAGGTCGCGCAGAGCACCGAGACCTTGCAGCTTTTTTCTTTTTCTGCCATTATTCTCTTCCTGTCTCTCTGCGGATTTCGTTCAGCATCTCTTCCACCTTCTCCGCCAGCTCCTTCAGGGCGCCCGGCTCAAAGGGGGTGCGGAAGCCCGCCTCCTGCAGCAGCTCCGTCCAGAGCTTCTCTCCGCCCTGACGGCTCAGATGCAGATAGCGCGCAAAGGCGTCATCATAG
>JAILFJ010000044.1 GCA_024697625.1 Oscillospiraceae bacterium | reverse complement strand
GACCCTCTGCGGCAGAGAGGACGCGGTTGTCCCTGCCGTAAGGTCATTGCCTGTGAAGCAGGAAGCCCGGTCATTTATGTCCGGGTAGTTCACAATCTATACAGATCCGTCCAGCATCTCTTCCGGGAAAGGAGCGAAGCAAGATCAGGCCGGGAAAAGATCTACGGATTCTCAAGCAACTGAAAAGAAAAGGATATCCAATGAATAAAGCGGACCGCGCACTCATTGACTACATCTTTGTCCACGGGCTCTCAGGCTGGGGCAGCTATGACGATGCATACCGCCTCATCCCGTACTGGGGCATGCTGGGCGGGGACCTGATAAGATACCTGCGGCGCAAAGGCTTCTCCTGTTATGCGGCCTCTGTGTCTCCGGAAGGGAGCGCCTGGGACCGGGCATGCGAGCTGTATGCCCAGCTGACAGGCACAGTCACGGATTACGGAAAGGAACACAGCACCCGCTGCGGGCACGCAAGGTACGGCAGAGACTTCTCCAAAGAGCCACTCGTTCCGGGCTGGAACGCCGGCAGGAAAATCGTCCTGCTTGGTCATTCATTCGGCGGAGCCACCATCCGTCTGTTCTCGGAACTGCTCGCCAACGGTTCGGCGGAGGAACGGGAATCAACGGAGCCGGAAGACCTGTCTCCTCTTTTTCTGGGAGGGCAGGGAGACCGCATACACGCTCTCGTGACACTGGCTGCTCCCACCAACGGCACCACAGCATATGATATGCATGCAGACAAGAACTTCGATGAATCCTCTGTTCCCATCCCGAAAAGCGATGTCCGAGCCGCGAAGCTGTTCGATTCCCGCAAGACGGCGCAGAGGGACGGCAGGATACCGTCGGACTATGCCGCTTTCGACATGCACATAGACAATGCCCTGGCATTGAACGAAAAGATCTCCACTCTTCCCGGCACCTACTATTTCGCATTTCCCTGCTCCGCAACCAAACAGATGCCGGACGGCAACTGGCGCCCTTTGAGGAGACGGATGGAGCCCCTGTATCGCAAGACATCCGCGCTCATGGGCGCCTATTCCGGAGCGACGGCCGGAGGAACGGTCATCGGCGGGGAATGGAAGGAGAACGACGGGCTGGTGAACACGGTATCCGCCGGCGCCCCGTCCGGCGCTCCGTCAGTCCCCTTCTCTCCCGAAGGGACAAAGCCCGGCGTTTGGAACGTCATGCCGGTGCACAAAGGAGACCACATGTCCCTGCAGGGAGGAATGATGAAGCACCGCAACATCCGTCCTTTCTATCTGGATCTGCTGGAACGGATAGACCGTCTTCCCGGTACCAGGGGGTAAAAGCCGGACTCCCCCGTCATAAAAGCCCTTCGCTTTTGCAGCGAAGGGCTTTTTCCGTTGTTCGGAATCCCGGTCATCTTTTCCGCAGGATATCCAGCGTGTGGTGGGACGCGCCTATAAGGTCCTGGCGCTCGCAGACAGTGAAATGGTAATCCATCCACTTGCCGAAGGTCTCATCATCCATGGCGTCTATGCATTCACGTTTATAGTTCGTGGCGCCGTCCGTGGCGACCAGCTTTACCCTCTCTACCGGCAGCTCCGCGTCCAGCGAAGCGATGTCCTCCGTCCTAACAAGGTCGAACACATCCTTCGGCTCGCTGATGCAGTGCCAGTCAGGCGTCAGCATGTTCAGCTCCATCACTTCTTGCAGATGGTTCGTTCCGAAAACGTATTCTACGACAGTCGGCTCGTTCATGCAGTAAGCGGCAAGGATGCGCCCGCCCGGTCTGGTGACGCGGACCGCTTCGGAAAGAGCCTTCAGCTTGTCTTCCCTGGTGTAAAGGTGATACATCGGTCCGAGCAGCATCGTCAGGTCAAAGGCATCGTCAGGCAGAAAGGAAAGATCCAGAGCGTTCCCCTGCAAAGCGGTGATCCGTTCGGACCCGTCCAGCTTGGTCTTCAGTATCTCAAGATTATGCTCTATGAGCTCTACTGCCGTCACCCGGAAGCCCTGTTTTGCCAGCGTCACGCTGTACCTGCCCGTCCCCGCCCCGACCTCCAGAACGGCCGGATCGGAGATGCCGGCGAGGCTTTCATCTATGTACCTCATGGTGGTGAGGTATTCTACCCGGCCGTGCCGGGACAGCAGACGCCCGTCTTCATCGTAATTGTTGTAGTAGTCTTCAAGAAAATCCATTTTGTGTCTCCACGTCTTTTACAGAACGGCAAGTGCCGCATGATTGCTGACGCACGGCAGGAAGCAGCCGGACGCTAAAGCCCCTGACAAGCAAGAGTATACCATAAACCGGCCTGCTGTTCCCCTGCCCGGTGATATTCTACACGCTTTCCGGATATGTTATATTGAATGCAGGAAACGACGATTCATTCAGGAAAAGGAGGAACCATGAAAAAGACAAACAGGACTCTCCTGATCATCTCCCTTTGCCTCTGCCTTGTCAGCGTCATATTCGCGGGCGCCGTGCAGACGGACTTCGGCAGGGTGGACATGGTGGAGATATCACTTGGGACGGAAGCCGGTACCCTTACAGGCTACATGTTCAGGCCGAAGGCCGCCACGGCCAAGTCGCCTGCCCCCGCCATAGTCTGCAGCCACGGCTATCTCAACAACCGCGAGATGCAGGACGCCAACTACGTGGAGCTGGCGAGAAGAGGCTACGTGGTCATCGCCATGAACGCGTACGGCCACGGCGATTCGGAAGTCGCAAAAGGTGAAGAAACCGTTCAGGTCCAGAGCGGGGGCATGATAGAGTTCGTGGACTATCTGGCCGCCCTGCCCTATGTTGACAAGACCAACATAGGAGTTACGGGACACTCCATGGGAGGCGGATACACCATAACCACCATGACCTACTACACCGAGCTTGAGGAAGCTGAGTACGCAAAGCTAACCGCACAGGGCACTCCCGACGCGGAAGCAAGAAAGCTCGCCCATGAGAAGAACCTCATCAACACCGGCGTGCCGGTGGGCAACTATCCCTCAGCCATGGCACAGGACAGGAACGGCAGGAGCTTCCTGTGCAACTGCAGCGTCATCCTGGCGAGATGGGACGAGTTCTTTGCGGCGAACGCGGTGGGCATGCTGGGATCGGACAACACCAGGGCGCTCATAAAGAACCTCACCGGGCAGGACGTTGCCGCTGCGGAGGACGGAAAGACCTATACAGGCCCAAGCGGCTATTCCATCACCTTCTACAATCCCGCACAGTACCACGCCACCAACCACTTCAGCGTCAAGGAATGCAGATATCTGGTGGAATCATTCGAGCGCACAATGCCCGCGCCCGTGAAGATCCCCTCCGCCAACCAGACCTGGTGGCTGAAGGAGGCTTTCAACTGCCTCGGACTCATTGGATTCTTCATGTTCATCGTTCCCTTCACCGACCTCATGCTGAGCACTGAGTTCTTTAAGGAACTGAGAAAAGACGGAAAGCTCCTTGACGGACCGGAAAATGAGCGCAAAGTCATCGGACGGGGCGTATGGCAGCAGGTGATCTGCTTCCTGCTCATCTTCCCGCTGCTCATGGCCGGCTACCTGCTGCTGATCAACCCGGTCTGGCCTCAGGATACCACCGGCGGCATAGGAGTCTGGAGCGTGGGCTGCGGCCTCGTGGCTCTCGCCTTCGTGAAAGGCAGCCTCAAAAAGGAAGGAAAGAAGCTTAAGGAATGCAGGGAGGAGCTCGGTCTCAGGACAGACAGAAGGACCTTCCTCAAGACCCTTCTCCTCGCTCTCACGGTAGTCGCAGCAACCTATGCCCTCGTCTTCCTGGCGGACGGCATTAACCAGACCGACTTCAGGATCTGGAGCTTCGACATAAGGGTGTTCGGGCTCAGCAAGGCATGGGTGGCTGTGCGCTACCTGCCCTTCTTCGCGGTGTTCTACGTCTTCTCCGCTCTGAGCGCCTCCAGGATGAGTTTCAGGAGCTGGAGCGAAAGGAAGCAGATGCTGGTATGCGCGCTGCTGAACATAATCGCCCCGGCGCTCATGCTGATCATCACCTATGTGCCCACGGTATTCTTCGACGCCACGCTGTGGGTGCACCTGTTCAACGGCAGCGGAGGGATAGGAGGACTGCTGCTCTCGGCCTGCGCTCTCATCCCCATCCTCATGATCCCCTTCGTGCCCATCCTGGCGATAAGCGCATGCATCAACGTTAGGCTGTACAGGCTCTCTGACAGCATTTGGCTGCCCGGCCTCATCAACACCCTCCTTATCACCATGATAACGGTCGCCAACACTTCTTTCAGCTACGCGTACTGATGCGGAGAAAGACCAAACAGAACAGTAAATGAGCCGGTCCGCAAAGACAAGCTCCTGCTTATCTACTGATGAAACTGGGATCACTCCGCCAAGACCTGTTCAGTCTCGGAGAGGGCGAACACTGTCAGGAACAGCGTATCCATGTCGTCGCTGTTGGTCCATACGCGGTAATAATACCTGCCCATGGGGATGTTGACGCTGTGCTGTGCCGCATCATCCTCGTGCACCCACTGGCCGCAGGTCTGGATCGTGGCAAAGAACTTGCCGTTGACCGCGACATGATATGTCACGTTGGGGAACTTGGAGACGATGTCGGCGGCGATTCTCACTCCGCGCGCATGCAGCAGATCCCAGATGTCCTGTCCGTCGAACTTGAGTGTGGATCTCTGGGAGAGGAACTCATCGTTGTAGGTCGAGGTGAGGGTGTGGCCGACCTGGTGCTCCTTTGTCTCGCCTGTCAGATGGTTGGTGAAGGTGAAGGTCCTGTCGCCTACCAGCGCCTGCTTGGTCATGGGAGCCTCAAAGACCAGGTTGCGGTCCTTGTCATCCATCTTGTAGCCTGGCTTGAGCATGACGCCGTCGTGGGCGACATAGTACTCGGTGAGCTGGTCCTTGGGCAGCGGCTCGATGTCGGGGACACGGTAGGTGCCGGCGGCAGCCTTGGTCTGCTCGTCCAGGACCTTGCTCTTCTTGAAAGCCTTGTATGTAAGGTATACACCGAAGGCAATGGCCGCTACTCCAGCGGCT
>JAILFJ010000014.1 GCA_024697625.1 Oscillospiraceae bacterium | reverse complement strand
GCAGCCACGGAACGTTGTTGAACGTGGTGTGGGAGCGGCGCAGATAGTGAATGTTGTACAGCAGATACGGGAACTCGCCCTTCTCGCCGTCGATGTTCTTGTCCTTGAAGGTGGTTTCGTAGCCGGTGGTCGGGGTGATGTATTCCGGATAAGGCTTGTAGTCCCAGTCGATGAAGCCGAAACCGTTGAAGAAGTCCGCCTTGGTCTGGCTGGTGATCTCGAACTTGCCGCTGGCGGTGGGAACGGGGTTGGCTTCCGGATCGCTGATAAAGGCCGCGTAACCGAACTGACCGCCAAAGGGGTCGCCCGGTTTGCGTTCCACCTGGTAGCCGCCGTTGTCGATGAAGTCCTGCAGAGAGATGATTCCCTCCTGCGGCTCACCCTCGACGCCCCAGCTGTCGATGTCCTCCTGCGTGATGGTAACCAGAGGAATGTACTCCATGGTACCGTCGGCCTCAGCCTTTGCCACATCCACCACCGTCGAGCCCTTGATAATGTTGAAGAACTGCTGCTTCTCGCTGATGGGATAGGGCACCTTCGGGTCGAGACCCAGGGCCTCCATGATGAGGCTGTCGATCTCCTGGTCGGTTTTGGACTCGTAGAGAGGCTCGGTGACCTGGGAATGGCAGAAGAGGAACTCACGGTCCGTGCTTCCTCCCACGCCGCCCGGGCGCTCCCAGTAGGTCGTCACAGGCAGCACGATGTCCGAGTACATGGCGGGGGCGTTCAGGAACTGCGCTTTGGACACGACGAAGTCCACCTTGCGGTACGCCTCGATGCCCTTCTTCATGTTCGGGCCGCTCTGGAGGTAGGCATGCTCATCCACATTGGTGATGCAGTGAATGTCGCACTCCATGTCGACGCCCTTGCCCAGGCCCTCCGCGGTATAGCCGTAGAAGTCGCCGATCATATGATACTTGCCGGTGAGGACGGCATCCCAGACCTGCGGACCGGGAATGATGCCGGGCACCTCGTTGGCAGGCGTGCCGGGCAGACCGGAGCTGCCGCCGCTGACAAGGCGGGGGCCGCCGTTGGCCGTGTTATAGTAGTTCAGGCCGACACAGTTGCCGGGCTTGGCCATGTGACCGCCCATCGCGGCGATGGTCAGAATCATCTGGGGCAGGTTCTCCGAGCCGTCGTTGCGGGCCGCGGCAAAACAGTAAAGCAGCCAGACGTTGTTCTTCTTGCCGAGCGCTCTGGCCAGCAGCGTGATGTTCTCGATCGGCGTGCCGGAGATTTTGGCCGCCCAGGCGGCGTCTTTGACAATGCCGTCGTACTTGCCGTCCAGATAATCGCGGAAGTTCACGTCGTCCTGCAGGTTCGGGGCCTTCTCGCTCTCGGCATCGAAGCCGACCGTGTACTTGCGGAGGAAGTCCCAGTCGACTACATCGCCCTCCTCGGCGTCCAGACGCAGCATCTCATGCGCCACGCCAAGCAGCAGCGCCGTGTCCGTACCGGTGCGGACGGGGACCCAGTCGGCATCCAGGGCCTGGGCGGAGGCGGTGTACATCGGGTCGATGGTAATAAACTTCACGCCCGCCTCTTTGGCGCGGGTATACTGGAGCATCGGGAAACCGGGGTTGGACCAGGCCGGGTTCATCGACAGGAAGATGATGGTGTCGGCATCGAGCATGTCATAGCGGTCGTTGGTGCCGTTGCGGCCGTTGCGGCCCATGCCGATCGTCTTATGGGTATTGAGCAGGTAGGTGCCGTAGGAAGTGGAGTCGGCGACGGAAGTATGCCCGCCGTAGTACATCAGGGGAATGTTCTCCAGATAGGAACCCCAGCTGCCGGTCAGAAATGCCTGGTTGCCGTATTTCTCCTTGATGGTTTTGTACTGGTCGGCGACATAGCCGATGGCTTCGTCCCAGGAGATGCGCTCCCATTCGTCACGGCCGCGAAGTTCGCCGTTGGGTTCTTCGGGGGACCAGTGCTTGCGCTTCATCGGATACTTCAGGCGGTCGACGCCGAAGCACTGCTGCTGCTGTGCCTTGCCGCGGACACAGCCGCGCTGCTGCGGATAGTCGAAGGAGTCGGGATGCGTGTCGTCCGTCTTCTGGCGGACAACCACACCGTCTTTGATCATAACCTTGTTCATGCAGCGGCCGCCGCAGTTGTGCCAGCACGCGGCGGAGACCCATTTGCCGCCCTCCTCAGGGTCTGTGATCGGACTGTGTTCCACCGGGGCTACGCTCTCCGCCAGCGCGTTTTCCTTCGGCAGCATACCGAGTCCGGCCACCGCGGCAGTGGCCGCAACCGTGCCCTTCAGGAAATCACGTCGGCTGAATTCGGCATTCAGAATGCCCTCCATGATGTTTGCCATACATTTCCTCCTTTTTTTGATATATGATTGAAAACTGCGTACGCACACATAAAAAAGAACGCAGCCGCACAGCGGACTGAGTCCGCCGCCGGATACGTTCCTTCGCAAAAGGCAAGTGACACGGTTGCCCATGTCGCTCATCGGTTCAACCCGCCGCGTGGGCGGAGGGAACTCGGAACAGGTATTCTGTTCTCCCGGTCTTTCAGGTCCGCGCCATGGCGCTGCAGCCTTTGGGAGTGGGCTGTCCTTCCCCGCGGCAGCGGGTTCACCGCCGCGGAGCCGGACAGAGGCCCAGGGGGTTTATTTTACTTCCGGCTCTGACGGCGCTCGATGGCCTCCGCCATGCGCTCCATACCGGTCTCGATGATGCTGCGGGGCATGGCCAGGTTGAGCCGGACAAAGCCCGCGGCATTGCCGACAAAGAGGCTGTTGCCGCCCTCCAGCAGCACGCCGGCTTCGTTGGCAAAGAAGTCCGGCAGGTCGTCCACGTCGGGCAGGCACTTTGAGAGATCGACCCAGGCGAGATACGTCGCCTCAGGGACGCGGAACACCGCCTCGGGCAGCCGCCCGGCAAGGAAGTCCGCGACATAGCGGAAGTTGGCGTCCAGATAGACCTTCAGCTCCTCGAGCCAGTCTTCGCCGTGCTCATAGGCGGCCTGGTGGGCGGCGATGGAGAGCGGGTTGAGCATCCCGGCGATCTTGTCGCGGCTGTTGAAGTGTTCGCGCTCCGCCTCGTCGCGGATGATGATGTCGGAGAGCATCAGTCCTGCCATGTTGAAGGTCTTGCTGGCAGACATGCAGGTGACCAGTTTTTTATAGTCCGGCATGATCTTTCCCATGGGGATGTGGCGGAGGCCCTGACGGATCAGGTCACAGTGGATCTCGTCGGAGATGAGCCAGAGGTCGTACTTCCTGACGATCTCCGCCACTCGCGTGAGCTCCTCCTCCGTCCAGATGCGGCCGGTGGGGTTGTGGGGGTTGCACCAGAGCAGCATTTTAACCCGCGGGTCTGCGCACTTCTTCTCCAGGTCGTCAAAGTCAATGGTAAAGTAACCGTCTGTGTTGATCAGGTCGGAGCAGAGCAGCGGCACGTTGTTGTACTCCGCGGCATGCAGGAAATAACCGTAGGAGGGCGTCGTGATGACAAAGGTCTCCCCTTCTCCGATCAGGTCTTCCACCAGCTGGTACAGGGCGGGAATGATGCCGGGAGAGAAGCAGAGCTCTTCCTTTTTGAAGCTCCAGCCGTAGCGCTTCTCACACCAGCCGTTGAGCGCCTTGTAATAGACATCGTCAAACATCATGGTATAGCCGAAAATGCGCCTGTC
>JAILFJ010000115.1 GCA_024697625.1 Oscillospiraceae bacterium | reverse complement strand
TGGCAGTAAATCCGGGTTAACTTTCCGGTTTCTTCGATTTCTTTCCATTTCCCAGTCATTTTCCACTCTCATATGAAAGAAGTATGCCTCTCGATGATGAAAAGCACACCTTTTTCAGCGCCCTTGTAATCATGGGCTTTTGCGGCCCCTCTTATGTATTTCTTGTCAGCAAAACGACAGTCTCGACGTGTGCGGTGCGGGGGAACATGTCAAAGACTTCCGTCTTCTCCAACACATATCCCTGCTCCGTCAGCAGTTTCAGATCTCTGGCAAGAGTCGCCGGGTTGCAGGAGATATAGACCAGCTTTTCCGGCGACAGCCGCAGCAGATCATTGACAACACTCTCAGCCAGGCCTTTTCTGGGCGGGTCCACCACCACTGCATCAAACCGCTCTTCTGTACAGAGATCAGCAGAATCGCAGCAGATGAACTTTGCCTGAAGTCCGTTTCGTTCCGCATTCCGCTTCGCGTTTTCAATCGCCTCCGGGACGATTTCCACCCCGGTAACTTCGCATCCGGCCTTTGCCAGGCACAGGCTGACGGTGCCTGCACCGCAGTACAGATCCAGAACTCTTTTTGAAGGGCAGACATATTCCGCCACCTTGCGGTACACCGCCTCCGCCTGAAGCGGATTCACTTGAAGGAAGGCCGGGGTGGACACTTCAAAATCCACATCGCAGAAACGCTGATGCACAGTCGGACTGCCCCAGAGCGTATAGTAATCACCGCCGAGCACGGTATTTCCATCTGTCTTGTTGATGTTCAGGACGATGCCCGTGAGGTCCGGGCAGCGGTCCCTCAGCCACGCAACCAGCGCTGCTGTATGTGCTCCGAAACCGCGTGCCGCTACGATACTGAGTACGGCCTCGCTCGCAGATTCGCGGCGGAAGATATGGCGAACGTTCCCCTTTCCGCTTTGCTCATGATAGGCAGGGATCCCCTTCTCGTTCATGAATTCCACCACAGCTCTGGCATCCCGGACGCAGGCCGCACTTTGAAGGAGGCAGTCCGAGACCGGGATCAGATCATGGCTGCGCGGCCGATAAAACCCAAAGCACGCTTTTCCGTCCACCTCCGCAACTGCAAAGATTGCCTTGTTCCGGTAGCGTTCGGTCAGAGAACTCGGATGGATGCATGACACAATATGGCTGGCGCCAGCCCCGGAAGAGGCCGTATCACCGCTCGGGTGACGGTCATCTGAGGCGTCGGCGTTGTGTGGAGCAAGACCGCCGATGCGGCGAAGACAGTTCTCCACATGCTCCCGCTTGATGCGCAGTTCCTCTTCATAGTCCGAACAGCGCAGGGTACAGCCTCCGCAGGGATTGGGACAGTCCTGCGGAATTCTGTGCGGAGAGGCCTCCAGCAGCTTCAGGCCTTTCGCCCACACGGCGGTATTTGTCACTTTCAGGATCAGGATTTCCCAGCGCTCACCGGCCAGGGCATTCTGAACAAATACGGCTCGTCCATCCAGCCGGCATACGCCGAAGCCCTCCGGGGACGCGCTCTCCATCACTGCCTCGTATACTTCGTTCTTTTTCACAGTATCTCCCTGTGCGGCCAGTGTGCCGCCTCCTCAAAACCGCAGAGCAGTTTCCGCCTGTCGTGGCAGTCAGAGGACAGGATCAGTTCTCCGCCCATGCTCAGCCATTTTTCTGTCAGTCTCGGCTCAGGGTAAGGTTCTGTCCGATATCCTCTCGCCATCGCACCTGTGTTGATCTCCAGGAGGCACGGCACAGAACTTCCTGCTGCAGCAGCGGTTCCCTGTCCGGAGGGCAGCGGCTGCAGAGCCGTCCTTTCATCATCCCGGTGGGGGTCCGATAAGCACAGTCTCTCCATGGCGGCGTCAGCCGCCCTGCGGTAGCGCGGATGCTCCGTGTCAAAGAGACAGCAGCCCTCGTTGTATTTGGTGATCAGGTCAAAGTGCGCGATTACGTCGCAGTGCGTGCGCTCCCGCAGCGATCCGACCAGAGCGTAATAGTCCTCTGCGAATGCATAACAGTCTCCGCCATAGACTTCCCGCACAGTCTGAAGAAAGCTCTCGCGGCTTTCATCCACAGCATACCGGACGCCGTTTGTCTCCACATAATGCACCGCGCCGATCACGTACTCGAAGCAGCTCCGGTCGATCTCCGAAAAGATATCCTGCTCGATCCCCAGCCGGATCCGGATGGATCCCTCATATTTCTTCTGCAGCCGACGGATTTCCTCGCAGTACGCCAGCGTTCCGGCCTCACTCATGCTGCAGACATCCTCGTTAAAATGGGAATGCCCGGAGAAGCCAATCTCCGGGCAGCCGAGGCGGATTGCCTCGAGTACAAGCTCCTCCGGGCTGTCCGCACCGTCGCAGAAGCGGGTATGGGTGTGGTAATTTGAGAACATCAGACCATCTTCTCCTGTTTGACCTTGTGGTCAATGATATGCCGGGAGGCGAGCTCCGCACGGATCTCCTCCGGGGTGATCCCCATCTCGACCATCATGACCATGACATGGTAGGCCAGGTCCGCAATCTCGTAGACCGCCTCCGCGCGGTCACCGCCTTTTCCGGCAATGATCACCTCGGTGCATTCCTCTCCCACCTTCTTGAGGATCTTGTCGATCCCCTTCTGGAAAAGATAGCTGGTATAGGAGCCCTCCGGGAGCTGCTCTTTCCGGTTGAGAAGAAGAGAATAGAGCGAGGAGAGCGTGAAGGTTTCGGCCGGTTCGGCATCGTCGGCGGATACAGAACCCGCTTCACGATCGGGACAGGCATCGAAAACAGGGTACTCGAAGCAGGAGTCCGTGCCCAGATGGCAGGCGGGGCCGTCCTTGAGGACCTTCACCAGAAGCGCGTCACGGTCACAGTCCGCGGTGATCGAGACGATGTGCTGATAGTTCCCGCTGGTCTCTCCCTTCAGCCACAGTTCCTGTCTTGAACGGCTCCAAAAGCAGGTCAGCTTCTTCTCAAGAGAGATCTCCAGACTCTCCCGGTTCATGTATGCCAGGGTCAGAACCCGTCCGCTCTCCGCATCCTGTACGATGGCCGGAATCAGGCCGTTTCCGTCAAACTTCAGTTCCTCAGCTGTGATCATGCAATTCTCCTTACAGGCACGCCGGCAGCGTGCAGTTTTTCTTTCAGTTCCCGGATGCTTACTTCACCGTAGTGGAAGATTGAAGCGGCAAGGCCGGCATCCGCTCCGGGAGCTTCACGGAAGAGGCGGATAAAATCCTCCTCGCATCCGGCTCCGCCCGATGCGATCACAGGGACATCCACCTGCAGGGCGTTGAGCATCTCGATGTCAAAGCCTTTCTTCACTCCGTCGGTGTCGATGGAGTTGAGCACCACCTCGCCCGCGCCGAGCGAGACTCCCCGGCGGATCCACTCGACCGCGTCCATGCCGGTGTCCACTCTTCCTCCGTGCGAGAAGACCCGATATCCCCCGTCAACACGTTTCACGTCTGCGGACAGGACCACGCACTGACTGCCATATTTCTTTGCGGCGGCAGAGATCAGCGCCGGATCGCGGATTGCACCGGAGTTTACGCTCACCTTGTCTGCGCCGCATTTGAGCACTCTGTCAAAATCGTCTACGCTTGAGATTCCTCCGCCCACGGTCAGGGGGATAAAAATCTCGGAGGCCACGGCGCGCAGAACGTCCGTGAAGAGGCTCCTGCCCTCATAGCTTGCCGTGATGTCGTAAAAGACCAGTTCATCCGCTCCCTCGTCAGAGTAGCGGCGCGCAAGCGAGACCGGATCCGAAACGTCCTGAAGCGTACTGAAGTTCACGCCCTTTACCACGCGTCCGTCACGAATGTCAAGACAGGGAATAATCCGTTTAGTGATCATGTTTTCACCTCTGTGAGCAGGTCCGAAGCGCATCAGGGATCGTGACCGCCCCGCTGTAATAGGCCTTGCCGAGAATCGCCCCGGCCATGCCGAGGCTGCGCAGGGCTTCGAGGTCCTCCAGCCCTGAGACGCCGCCCGAGGCGATCAGATCCAGGGGCAGGCGGTTCAGCTCCTCGTAGAGAGCGTGGTTGCTTCCGGCAAGCATACCGTCCCGGGAGATATCCGTACAGATGACGGTGCGTACACCGAGTTCGGTGAGATGGGCAAAAAAGGCATCTGCTGTCCAGGCGCTCTTCTGTTCCCAGCCTCTGACGGCGATGGATCCGTCACGGATATCCGCACCGACAGCAATGCACGCGCCGAAGCGGTCCAGAGCTTCCTGAAGGAAGTCCCCGTTCTCGGCGGCAGCCGTGCCGAGGATGACGCGGGAAACCCCGAGGTCAAGGCAGCGTCGGACGGTATCCATGTCCCGGATTCCGCCGCCGAGCTCTGTGAAAAGGCCGAGCCGCGCGATCTGTTCCACCGTACGGAGATTGGCGGGGCTTCCGGACCGCGCCCCCTCAAGGTCCACCATGTGCAGATAGGTGGCACCGTCGTCCCGGATCCGTTTGGCCCGGGTGACGGGATCCGTATCATAGACGGTCATGCGGGCATAGTCGCCCTTCTCAAGTCTGACCGCCTTACCTTCAAAAAGATCAATCGCCGGATAAAGAATCATAGCTCACAGAACGCCTTCAGTATCCCGAGGCCCACCTTTCCGCTCTTTTCCGGATGGAACTGGCATCCCATCACATTGTCCTTTGCCGCGACCGCGGTCATTTCGCGGCCGTACTCCGTCACGGCGATGAGGCTGTCCTCACAGCCGTCCGCGTAGAAGGAATGCACAAAGTATACGCAGTCACCCTCGCGCACAGACCGGAGGAGCGGGTGCGGGCGTTTCACGGTCAGGGCATTCCAGCCCATCTGCGGGATTTTAAGCCCGGGTGGAATCGTGCCCTGCATGGGTACGATGTCTCCCTTCAGCAGGCCGAGGCCGGCATGTGTGCCAAACTCAAAGCCGCGCTCAAAGAGCAGCTGCATACCGAGGCAGATCCCGAGAAGAGGCTTTCCGGACGCGGCCTCCTCGATCACCGTCCGGTCCAGACCGCTCCCGCGGAGCTTTTCGGCGGCATCCCCGAAAGCCCCGACCCCCGGCAGAATCACGCGGTCAGCAGCGTGGATCTCGGCAGGATCGGAGGTAACGGCCGTTTCTTCATGAAGCGCGAGCAGCGACGAGCGCAGGGAAAACAGGTTTCCCACGCCGTAATCGACGATCGCGGTCATGAAAGCGTCCCTTTCGTGCTGGGTACCGCAGTCGGATTTGCCGCATCCTGTGCAACAGCCTGTCTCAGCGAGCGCCCGGCCGCCTTGAAGCAGGCCTCGATGATGTGGTGAGAGTTTTTCCCGGAGAGCTGGCGCAGATGCATTGTCAGCCCCGCCTCCCGGCACAGTGCGCCGAAGAACTCCTCACAGAGCTCGGTGTCAAAGTCTCCCACCTTCTCCGTGGGGATCTGCAGATCGGCATAAAAGCCGCCCCTCCCGGAAAAGTCCGCCGCACACAGGACCAGTGCCTCATCCATCGGCAGGGCAATGCTGCCATAGCGGGTGATACCGCGCTTGTCGCCCATCGCCTCGCGCAGCGCCTGGCCCAGGCAGATGCCGATGTCCTCGGTCGTGTGGTGATAATCCACATTCACATCCCCGGAGCAGCTTACACTCATGTCAAAGTTGCCGTGCCGCGCGAGCAGCGTCAGCATATGGTTCAGGAATCCGCAGCCGGTCGAGATCTCGCTCTCTCCCGTGCCGTCCACATTCAGACGCAGAGAGACCTCCGTCTCCTTTGTTGCTCTGCTCACTACCGCTGTTCTTCTCATGTTCCTTACTCCTTTGTTCTGTACTGCTTCTGTATCTGTCTTCCGTCTCTCTGTCTTCAGGCGCCATACTCTGTCAGCACTTTCTCTGTCTCCTGCAGAAAGACCGACATCTGTTCCTGTGTGCCGACCGTGATCCGGACCCAGTCTGCGATCCTGGCCTTGTCAAAATGCCGGATGAGGATCCCTCTCTCTTTCAGGACCCGATATAAGGTTGCTCCGTCCACCGCAGGATGCCGAGCGAAGAGGAAGTTCGACTTCGAGTCGGTGAGAACGAAGCCCATGTCCCGGAGCGCCGCGGCGGTGCGGTCCCGGGTCTCGGCGACCGTACGGGCATTGGCAGTATAGTAATCATCTTCGCGCAGCGCGGCAATTCCCGCCGCTGAGGTCATCCGGTTTACATTGTACGGATTCGTCGAGTACTTCAAGGTATTGAGATCGCCAATCAGCGCAGGGCTTCCGAGGGCGAAGCCGAGACGGGCGCCGGCCATCGAACGGGATTTAGAATACGTCCGTATCACCAGCAGATTCTCATACCGATCAACAAGCGGCAGAACCGTCTCCGCGCCGAAGTCAACATAGGCCTCGTCCACAACCACTACGCTGTCCGGCCGCTGCCGGATCAGGTTTTCAATCTCCGAAACCTTCTTTGCGATGCCCGTCGGAGCATTCGGGTTGGCGAGAAAAACCGTGCCGGGCAGTCCATCATAGTCCTCGAGCCGTACATTCATCCCCTCGTCGAGGGGAAGCTCCCTGTAGGGGACGCGGTTTACCTGCGCGTATACCGGATAGAAGCCGTAGCTGATATCCGGGAAAAGCGCCGGATGCTCTTCGTCGCAGAACGCCATAAAGGCGAAGTTCAGCAGTTCGTCCGAGCCGTTCCCGACCAGGACCTGCTCCCTGTGTAGACCGTAGCGCTCCGCCAGAGCCTGCGTCAGCAGCCGGCTCTCCGGGTCCGAATAGAGCTGCAGCCGCTTCGCTTCCTCCGCCACCGCCGCACTCACCCCGGGCGACGGCGGGAAGGGTGATTCGTTGGTGTTCAGCTTGATATACTTTCTCTCCTGCGGCTGTTCGCCGGGAGTATAGGGCGTGAGCGCAGCAAAACGCTCCGTAAAGAACCTGCTCACAGCGGCTGTCCCTCCTCAAAGCGCGAGAGGATGCTTCTGGCGTGACCGATCAGATCCTCCTTTTCCGCGAACCGGACAATCGAGGGGGCAATCCCGCGCAGCGCCTCTTCGGTATAGCAGGTAAACTGAGAGGCCGTCACAAAGTCGTCCACCGACAGCGGGGACGAAAACTTCGCCGAGCCGCCCGTCGGAAGGGTGTGGTTCGGACCTGCCATATAGTCTCCGAGGGGCTCCGGACTGAATCGTCCCAGGAAGATCGAGCCCGCATTGCGCACCTTCGGCAGATACTGCATCGGCTCGTCCGTGCATATCTCAAGATGCTCCGGGGCAATCAGGTTTGCGATCTCCAGCGCCGTGTCCATCGAGCCGTCCGTCAGGATGATCATGCCGTTATGCTTCAGTGAGGCTTCCGCGATCTCCTTCCTCGGCAGCTCACCAAGCTGTCTGCTCAGCTCCGCAGCCACGGCTTCGGCCAGCGTCTCGCTCCCGGTCACCAACATGGCCGAGGCATCCGGGTCATGCTCTGCCTGCGCAAGCATGTCCGCAGCGAGGATCCGCGGGCTGTTGTCCCCGTCCGCCAGGATCAGCACCTCGCTGGGCCCGGCGACGGTGTCGGTCGAGACCGTGCCGTGAACCTGCTTCTTGGCCTCTGCCACATAGGCGTTGCCGGGTCCGATGATCTTGTACACCGCAGGGATGCTCTCGGTTCCGTAAGCCAGCGCCGCAATCGCCTGCGCGCCGCCGACCTTGAAGATCCGGTCGATGCCGCAGACCTCCGCCGCCGCCAGAATCGCGGGATTCACCCGTCCGTCCGGGCCGGGAGGCGTCACCATGACGATCTCCTCACAGCCGGCGATCCGGGCCGGGATCAGGTCCATCAGCACGGTGGAGGGATAGGCCGCCGTCCCGTTCGGGACATACATCCCGACCTTCTGGATCGGGCGGAAGATTTTTCCCATGACGACCCCATTCTGCCCGGTGATCAGATAGTTCTGCCTGCGCTGCTGTTCGTGATAGCGCCGGATGTTCTGCGCCGCCTGCTTCAGAATTTCCATGAACGCGGGCTCGGTCTCACGCAGTCCGGCCTCCCGCTCCTCCCGGCTGACCTCCAGCCTGTCCAGCTTCACGCGGTCAAAGCGCTCTGTGTACGCATACAGCGCCCGATCCCCCTCCCGCCGGACCGTCTGCAGGATCTCCGTCACTGCGGACGACACGTCCGCATGACTGCCGCGGGGCTTTGTCAGCTCCTTCGGGTCAAGCTCGTCATATCTCCGGATACGGATCACCGGTTCTCCCGACATCAAGTCCGCTTCCACCTTTCCTTTTGCATCTGCTGTTTCTCGATCGCTTTATCGCTCTATCGCGCTAAATCATCAGCACGGGCATTATAATGATTCTTCTCCCCGATGTCAAGGGGAAAAGAATCACTGCCCTGTGTCACGCCTGCGCTTCCTCGATCATGGCCAGGTCGCCGTAGAGGACCGAGTCGTCACCCAGATCGGCGATTTTGATGTCCACGGTCTCACGGATCTGCGGCCAGCAGTAGCGGTCGACCTCGGCGAGGACCTTTTTGAGGAAAACATCTCCCACCGCCTCGATCACGCCGCCGCCGTAGAGCACGAGGTCCGGGCTGAGGGTGTTCATGAGGCTGCCGGTGGCTACAGCCAGCCAGTGGCAGGCACGGTCCACCGCTTCCATCGCGACCGTGTCTTTTGCCTCCAGGGCTTTCTTCAGTTTCTTGCTGCGGAAGACGCCGTCCTGCACGGCTTCGGCCATCAGGCTCTCCCGTCCGCGCGAGACCTGCTGGCGGATGTAGGAGCTCATGCCCTGCTTGCTCGAGAAAGCCTCCAGGCAGCCGCGCTGGCCGCAGTTGCAGAGCGGGCCCTCCGGGTCGAGAACCATATGACCGTATTCCGCCGCCTTGAATCCGTTTCCAGTGAAGAGCTCTCCGTTCAGGATCAGTCCTCCGCCCATGCCGGTCCCCACAAAGAATCCGACTACATTCCGGTAGCCGCGGGCGGCTCCGTATTTATACTCACCCAGCACGCCGAGGTTGACGTCGTTTCCGACGTAGAAGGGCACGCCGAATCTCTTCTCCATGGCGGATTTCATGTCATAGTTGCGCATCGGCAGGTTCGGTGTGATCAGCACAATCCCCCGCCCCTGGTCGATGACGCCGGGCGCACAGGAGGCGATTGCGTTGATTTCCGACTTTTTGATCCCGGACTCCGTGATCATCTCTTCCACCACGGATGTAATGATCTTCTCGATGTTCTGCGTGTCGTCGCTCTTTGAACGCTTCTTCAGGCGGTACACTATCTCCCGCTTCTCATTGAAGATCGCGCCGAGAACCTTGGTTCCGCCGACGTCCAAGCAGATGTTATACTTTGCCATTGTGAAACGATCCTCCTAAACTCTGTATTTTATTTCGGCCTGTGCCGTCATTCTGCTGCACGGTCCCGCTCTGTCAGCCGGTCACTGAAACAGCTTTTTCAGCCTCTGCCAGGCGGACTGCGGCTCTGCTGTCTCCTCGTCCAGAGAATAGCGCAGGCTGCTGAAGTACTGATACAGCGCTTCCTGTGAGGAGCTTCCCTCTCCGCCGGTCTCGCGGGTATAGCTTCCGTCCGGCTGCATGGTGCGGGACTTCTCCCGGTCCTTCCTCAGTGCATCCAGTATTGTCCGGATCTGGGCTCTGGTCTCCGGTGTCCGTACCTCCGCAAAGGCTTCGACGCGCCGCTCCAGGTTCCGGTTCAGCAGGTCTCCGGAGCCCACAAAGATGCGCTCGTCCTCCCCTTCGCCGAAGCTGTAGATCCGCGAGTGCTCCAGCCAGCGTCCGACGACGCTCTTAACGGTGATGTTCTCGGTCTCGCCGGGAATACCGGGCCTGAGGCAGCAGATCCCGCGGATGAAGAGCTCCGTCTTCACGCCCGCTTTGGAGCAGGCGACCAGCTTCTCCATCACCTCTTCGTTGTTCAGCGCATTGGCTTTGATGGCGATCCGTCCCTCGCTCCCTTTCGCGATTTCCCGATCCATCATCTCCAGGACCCGGCTCTTGAAGCAGCGCGGGGCAATCCAGAGGCGCTCCGTCTCCGGCGGCACCTCGCCATGCATCAGCGCAGCGAATACCGCCTCGGCGTCCTTCCCCGACACCGGGTCCGAGGTGATCAGGGAGAGGTCGGTGTACTGCTCGCCCGTGATCTCGTTATAGTTGCCGGTACCGACCTGTGTGATGTAGGAGAGGTTGCCCTCGTGCTGCCGGGTGATCAGACAGAGCTTGCTGTGGACCTTCTGGTCCGGCAGTCCGTAGACCACGCGGCAGCCTGCGTCCTCCAGCATCTCCGAGTAGTCGATGTTATTCTGCTCGTCAAAGCGGGCCCGGAGCTCCAGCAGGCACATCACATCCTTGCCCTTGTCCGCCGCATAGGCCAGTGCCGCGGCTACCTTGCTGCTGGCGGACATGCGGTAGAGGGTGATTTTGATGGAGAGGACCTCCGGATTGTCCGCTGCCTCATAGATGAGGTCGACGAAAGGCACCATACTCTGGAAGGGGAAACTCATCAGCAGGTCATGCTTGTCGATATAGCGGAAGTATTCTCCCTTCTTCAGCCCGATGTCCCGCACCGGCCTGCGCTCGGCATAGCGGAGCCCGTCCCGTCCGCCGATGGCGGAGCGGAAGGACAGATCGAAGGGCACGGAGGGATAGAACACACAGCGCTCCTGCACCCGCAGCTTCTTCACAAGCAGTGCGCGGTTGGCATCCTGCAGCTTGCCGTAGACCTGGGCACGCACCGGAGCCTCCCTGCGGCGTTTGGTCAGCATGGTCGAGACCTTCTGGCGCATGGCCTCGTTGCCCCTGCCCTCCAGTTCGCTCAGCAGGACGTCCGCATTGCGCGTCACCTTGACCACCGCCGACTGGAGGATGGTCTCCTTTTTCAGCAGCAGCGGCAGAAAGCGCCGGACCAGCATCGCGGTCAGGACGATCTTCTGGCAGCCGTCGATCTCAAAGCTCAGATACGGCGGCACCCGGTCCAGCGGAATCACCGCCAGCTTCTTGCTGCCCAGGAAGGCGATGATATAGCTCTGCTGCCCCCAGAGGAAGGGCAGCGGCCGGTCCGGATCCAGGACCGTCGGGCTGAGCTGGCCCCGGATGTCCCCGAAGAGCTTCTTGCTCATCAGTTCGTCCACCTTGCTGATCTTCTTGAAGTCCAGCACGTCGACATTCTCGGTCTTCAGCTCCGCACGGATCGACTTCCAGACACTCTCCATCAGGCTCTGCTGCTCGCGGGTGATCCTCAGGACCTCCTGCATCTGTTCCTCCGGCAGCATGCCGGAGAGGGGATCCGCCTTGTCCGGGGTCAGCAGGATCCTGTGCAGCAGGATGCCGATCCGCACCCGGTAGAATTCCTCCAGATTTGACTGGTAGATCGTCAGAAACTTCAGGCGCTCCAGAAGCGGCACGGAGCTGTCCGCCGCTTCCAGAAGGACGCGTTCGTTGAAGGCGAGCCAGCTCAGCTCGCGGTTGATATAGATGCTCTGATTCATCTTGACCTCATCTTCATCTCGGCTTCTTCCTCATCCCGGTTTTCTGTTTTCCGGGTGTTCTGTCTGTTTTTTCAGTCACAGCCGTCGGTTCTATGAATCACCGTAATACGACACCGCGCAGATAAGGACGGGTTCTCTCAGCCCTCTGCAAGGGGCCGGCTCACTGCCTTCTCCAGCGCCGCGATGGTAAGCCGCAGCGTCTTGATCCGGGCATACTTCTTGTCGTTGGATTCGATCACAAACCAGGGTGCGTTCTCCGTGCTGGTCTTTTCGATCATCTCGTCGATGGCTTCCTCATACTGGGGCCACTTCTCGCGGTTTCTCCAGTCCTCATCTGTCAGCTTCCACTGCTTTTCCGGCGTGTTCTGGCGGTCGTTGAAGCGCTGGAGCTGGGTATCCTGGTCGATGTGGATCCAGAACTTCAGCACCACCGCGCCCCAGTCGGTGAGCTGACGTTCAAACTCGTTGATCTCGTTATAGGCCCGCTTCCAGTCGTCCTCGGTGCAGAAGCCCTCGAGGCGCTCGACCATGACGCGGCCGTACCAGGTCCGGTCGAAGATGCAGAAGTGGCCGCTGCGCGGGAGTCTTGTCCAGAAGCGCCAGAGATACTGCCGGTTCAGCTCATGGGGCTCCGGTGAGGCGATGGGCATCACGTCGAAGCCTCTCGGATCCAGAGGCCGTGCGATCCTGCGGATATTTCCGCCCTTGCCGGCGGCGTCCCAGCCCTCATAGCAGAGGATGACAGGGATCCTCTTCCGATAGACCGTGTTGTGCAGTTCGCCGAGGCGCTTCTGCAGCTTTTTCAGTTCCTTCCGGTACTCCTCGTCCGTCAGTGACGGAGACAGGTCGACCTCGCTGAGCTTCGGCATCTTCAGCAGCGGGAAGCTCTCCTTGAAGGGCTTTCCGACATAGCGCCCCTTCTCCAGCCCCTCGTCGATCAGATCCGCCATCAGCTTCAGTGCGTCGCGGGTGGCCTCCCGCTTCTTTTCTCCGTTCAGCACGTGCCAGGGCAGCAGCTTCCCGGTCTTTTCCATGAAGTCCTCGCAGGTCTCACGGAAGAGTTTGTACTCGCGGTGCTGCCACAGATCGTCCTCTGTCACGCGCCATTCGGTCTCAAAGTTCTCCTTCAGGGCGCTGAGCCGTTTCTCCTGCTCCTTCCTCCCGATGTCCAGGAAGATCTTGAGGACAAGGTATCCTCCGTCCCGAAGCTGACGTTCAAACTCATTCACCGCGCGGATGCGGTCCTTGTAGGTCTTCTTTGTGATCTCGCGCCGAAGATACTTCCGTACCGCGGCCTCCATCCAGCCGGAATCATAGAACATGATTTTGCCGTTCTCAGGGATCGCCTTCGCATACTCGTAAAGGAAGGGATAGCGCTCCTCCGATTCCGGTTTGAGCACCGGCGAGAAGACGTTGTAGAAACGCGGGTCGATCTCGCAGATCAGTTCGTTGATCAGGCTGCCTTTCCCTGCAGCCGCCCAGCCCTCGACCAGCACGATGACCGGCAGCTTCTGGTCCCGGACAAGCTGCTGCTGGGCGATCAGCCGTTCCCTCAGCGCCTTGATCTCCGCTTTCAGGGCTTCGTCTTCGGATTTGCCGGACCGGTCTGATTTTTTATTCTTTCCGGCTTTTCTGTCTTTGTCTGACTTTTTCTTTTTTTCCGGCTTCTCTGCTTTCGTCTCAGCCGCTGCGGCTTCCAGCACCGTACCGGCTGTCTCCTCCTGTGCGCCGGAATCCGCCGTCAGGTCCGGACTCTCTTTTTCCTTTATCTTTCTGTCATCCTTCGACATGGTCTCAGCTCCTCTTCCATATATTGTTGTAAAAAAATGACTGATTCACAGTATATAGCAATCCTTCCCGATATGCAAGCGCTTTCATGGGTTTTTCCGGCTCTGTGGAACTGTTTTTCCGATACGGTTCCATTGTTTTCAAAAAGACATCCGGAGCGTTGTTCAAACCCTCCGGATGTCCCTGGTTTCAGGTCTTTTTTTCTTTTTGGAACCGCTTGTTTCCCCGCTGCAGATGCTCAGGCGAGCGCCTTTTTGTCGATCCTGAAGGTCGCCATCTTGCTCATGCTGCAGTTCCCGATGCCGCGCAGAGTGACCTTCGCTGTGCCTGGCTTCACGTTGCTGGAATAGCTGACGATGACGAAGTCCGTTCCAAGCGTCAGCGCTTTCCCGTTCAGTGTCACGTTGAAGTCCTTCGCGCTCAGCGTCACAGGATTGCCGGTATAGGGCTGATTCGCGATCTTCACCGTCGCCTTGGCGATGCTCTGGACTTTTGCTTTCGGAATCAGACGGAAACTGCCGCTCAGTTCACCGGTGTAGTCTGCGCCGACGGCTTTGACGGTGACGATGATCTTTAATCCTCCGTCAGGCACCGACTTGAGCACGTCATTCTTCGTGACCTCAGTTCCGGCCGCTTTGGGGGTTTCTGCCTTGGTCTTCGGGTCGATCAGGGTGACAGCCTCCCCGTAGGTGAACACGGCTGTTTTCTCATAATCCTTGCCGGCCGCGAGTCTGGCGCCGTCCGCATCCGTCAGGGCAGGCGCCTTCATGGCCGCGGACATCTTCACATTCGTGGGTGCAACCGCGAGGTCCGTGGCCGACAGGACTACCTCTCCGCTGTTGAGGGCCTTGGGGGAAATACGGAACGAAACCGTCCTCGAACCGCTGTAGTTTCCTTTTCCGGTGACGGTTACCGTCGCACCGCTGCCGACCGCTTTGTTGTTTTTGTAGGCGCAGGTGAAGTCCGCGCCCTCCCGGAGCACCGTGTACCCGGTCTCATCGTTTCCGAAGATCACCGTGGGAACCGGCTTCGCGCCGCCCTTTAAGAACGAAGCAGAGTCGGGAACTTCCACCCTGATCAGGTTTTTGCTGAGGTCATACTTGTTGATCTTGAAGGTGACTTTCTTTGAACCGCTGTCATAGGCGCCGATGCCCGTGATCAGGACGGTGGCGGTTCCGGGTGCGTTGTTCTTCTGATACTCCACCCTGTAGTCGGTGTCTCTGGTCAGCACCTTTCCGTTCAGTGTGACCGTCGGCTCCGGCGTAACGCTCCCGTTCACAAAGTCATAGGCTTTGCTGATCCCGCCCACGGTCGCTTTGGTAAACGGAGTGCCGGTGATCTTAAAGGTCACGCTTTTGGTTCCGATATAGCCGCTGGGCGGAAGCGCTGTCACGGTCACGGTCGCGGTGCCTACCGCAACGTTGTTCCTGTAGCTGACGGTGTAGTCTGTATCTTTTACCAGGACGACGGTTTCCTTTCCGACCTTCGCTGACACGACCGGTTCCGGTGTGATCGGCATTCCCGTCCAGGCCTTCGAGGTGTCAGCTTTGGCCAGGGCTACCGTGGCTTTGCTCATGGCCTGGGCCTGCCGGATGGAGAAGGTGATCGTACGGGTATCCCTGAAGTTGCCCTTGCCGGTCAGGGTGATGACATGGTCGCCCTCCTCCTTGCAGTTCGCGGGAGAGACGGTGTAGTCCGTGCCCACCTTCAGCAGCGTTTTCCCCCACTTCACAACCGGCTTCACAGCCTGCGCTTTTCCGGTATATACGCTGTAGAGATCGTCCGCAGTGACATCCTCACCTGCAAGGCTGATCGGCCGGATGGCGAAGCTCGCCGCAGCGCTGCCCGCATAGTTGCCCTTGCCGGTTACCGTGACCGTCGCTGTGCCGACGGTCTTGTTATTTGCGTACTTGACGGTGTAATCCGTTCCGGAGACGAGTATCACATCATCATAGGTAACCCTGAGCGCATCAAAGGTGATAGCCGCGCCGGTATAGTCCACGTCCTCCACACCGCTGATTACAAAGCCCACGACCTTCTCATCCGTATACGTCTCGCCGTCCGGGCCCGTAAGGGTCGCGGTGTAGGTGACCATGCCGGTATCCGCATCCGTCCTGGATTCCACCTTGGCCTCGACTGTCCTGACAGGGGGATTCTCGGTATTGTCCGGATCCGTGCAGTTCAGACAGGTGAAGGTGGCCTCCGCCCTGTAGCCGCCGTCGGTCTTTGTCCAGGTCCATCCGCTCAGCGTGAAGCTGTGGACGTGAACGCTGCCGCTCTTCGGAGCGTTTCCTGTCACGGTGACCGAATCCTCGATATAACCCTGGTCAAGGATGTACAGGGTGCCGTTGTTTGTCAGGGTGGCTGTGGTGTCTCCGTGGAAGCTGTGCACACCGATGCCGCCGTAAAGGTTCAGGGTGCCGCTGTTCACGAATACTGCCGCACTCCGCTGGAAGTTCACGCCGCCGTTGCTGAGGATGTTCAGCGTACCGTTGTTTGTAAAGATGCCGCCCTCCGTTCCGTTGCCTTCCATGACCAGGACGCCTTCCACATCCGCCGTCGTGCCCTCCGCGACCGTCAGGCTGCTGCCTGCGTTGATGATCAGACAGAAGTTTACGGGAACATTGCGGGTAAGCTGCATGGAGAGATTGTCCATGCTCAGATTGATCGTGCCGATCTCGGGATACATCACGCCCTCATCCCACAGAGCGTTGTAACCCGAAGCAGTATTGGAGCCCGCATCGATGTCGAGCAGGCCCTGAGGCACGCCGGGCGTCATCGCCAGCGCCTGCGCAATGCTGTCCGGACGCTCGACGGAAACCATCGAGTATTCCGTATAATTCAGCGTGCCGTTGACGACGAAGCATCCGGTCCGGCCGACACCCATGCCTGCCACCCATCTGTCGTTCACCAGGCTGTCGACCATGCTGAAGGTTCCGCCCTCGGCAACGGTCGTGACGCCGTTGCTCCAGACGTTGCCCTTGACGACGACGGTACCGCCTTTGGCAGCAGTCAGGTACGCGCCGTCTTCAACAACGAGATTGGCATTTCTCCCGACAGTGAGCGTGCCTTCGACCATCACGGTGATTCCGCGCTGAACAGCCGGGCTTCCCTCTGTCAGCTCGATGCTGACTCCTTCCGGAACATGCACGACGAAAAACAGATGCTCGTTCCCGAAGACATGTTTTTCCGCGTCGCCGAGCGCTCTCTGGAACCCGGTTTCTTCCGTGACACCGTGGTGCAGAATGAAGCCCGCGTCGTCCTCGTAGGTAAACCCGTTGACGCTGCCGTCCTGCTCCCAGACCGTCCAGGTCGCGTTCTGGATTTCCAGCCGCTTTGTCACATGCACCTCGCCTCCGCCGGAAACGACAAGGCGGCCGCTCCTGACCCAGTCAGCCGGACTGGGACCATAGAACTCTGAGTAAAAGTCGCCGAGGATCAGCTTGCCCTTCACCATCAGCGTGGTGTCCTTGTCGATCGAAATCCTGATCCCGGATGCGTCGATCGTCTCATCCGCGGCGATGAGGATGTTCTTCGTCACCGTGAAGTCTTCGCCCTTTTCAGCCGCCGCCTTCAGTTCGGCGCTTGAGGCAAAATCGGTGGCGCCGGTGTCAACGAACTTGAATCCGTCTCTGCGCGGCGTGACATTGAAGCGTTCCATCCTGAGGCCGACGAACGCAGCTTCTGCGTCTTCCTGATTCTCGACGCCGCGGACGGAAATCCAGCCGCCCTGATTCTCCAGGCAGGCG
This sequence comes from Oscillospiraceae bacterium, assembly GCA_024697625.1. GTDB lineage: Bacteria > Bacillota > Clostridia > Oscillospirales > Oscillospiraceae > Limivicinus. The sequence goes on along the minus strand of JAILFJ010000115.1, from coordinate 8,183 downwards.
TCCCCCGCGAAGGTGGCCTTGCCGATCGGCCATTGCTCTTCGCCCTGAATCACGAACTCCTGCGTGGTGATCAGCCTGCCGTTCACATTCATATTCGAGCTGTGTAAATCAAGAAAGCTCGCGGAAAGCGTGGCGCCGGTATTCACCGTGAGGCTGCCTGCGCTGTTGCGGTCGCCCCGAACCTCAAGTCCGACATTCTTCGGCGATACAAGGTTCAGGTCGCTGCTCACGGTCATGGCGTAGTGAATGCGAAGCCGTCCGCAGATGTGATCCGGAAGTCCCCGGAAGGTAGCCAGCATGCCGTCAAAGCTCCCCGCATCTGCGTCAACGATCGCTTCCACCCGGGTGTTGTCGTTGATCTCGAAGATGCCGCTGTTAATGGCAGTGTTTTCAAGTGCCCACTTGCCGCCATGCATGCAGGCGCCGCTGTTATCATACAGGTGGATTTTGCCGCTGCCAGAGAAAATCGCAGCGGGAAGATTGGCGTTGTCTGACAGTACAACTTCGCCGTTGACTGTGGCCGCCTGTTCGATATGCACATTGCCGTCTCCGGAGACAAGGAGCATTCCGCCCGCTTCAACAAGCATGATGTCATTTGTCCAGAGCCTGCCCTGTACACTCAGCGTAACACCGGCCGAAATCGTAATTGCATTGTTTTCCGCATTGATATCTGCCATCTCCGGGATGATGGCGTCGAAGCGTACGTGTCCCGCGCCCTCGGCGATGCAGGTTTTGGCGTTCTCGAATGCGATCTGGAGGTCATCCCAGGTTCCTATTCCGCCGCGCTTCAGCGTAAATCCGGCATTGCCGTCCTCGAACGACAGCCTGCTGAGGCTTCCTGCACTTCTCCACTCTGTCCAGTACATATTGCCCAGGTCGAGCCACCTTGTGACATGCAGGTTTCCGCCCTCAGGGATCGTCAGGTGTGCGCTTTCGTCCCAGTCAGGTTTCTGCTCGATGTTCAGTCCGCCAATGATGAGCCTGCCCGCAACAGTGAGCGTGATCCCGGCGGGAATGCTGATGGTAATGTCCCTTGCATCCACGGTCTGACCCGCAGGGACAGTGAGATCCTCGGACAGCTCGTAATCCCTGCCCTGATCAATCGCGTCGAGCAGATCGTTGTAAGCCGAAGCAGCTGCGACGGGAGCTTCATCCTCGTCGTTCTCCTCGTCACTCTCTTCCGTTTCTTCTCCGTCTTCCTTTTCCTCCTCGAAGATTTCCTCCGCGGGGTCCTCTTCGGACGGCTCTTCTGCGGGATCTTCCGCCGGAGTTTCCCCGGGCGGCTCCTCCGCGGGTACTTCCTCAGGAGGCTCCTCGGCGGGGGGCTCCTCTGCAGGGGCCTCTTCCACGGGAGCTTCTTCGAGCGTATCCTCCGCGGGTTCCTCCATTGAGCCCTCTTCGGGCGCTTCCTCCGCAAGTTCCGGATCCTCCTCCGGTTCGGCCGGATCGGGTTCCTCCGTCATGGTTTCTTCCGCCATGTACTCCTGCTCCGGCACTGCCTCCTCAGGCTCCTCCGCGAAAACCGCGGCCGGAAACAGAGAAAAACACATCGCCGCACACAGCAGCAGCGAAAGCAGTCTGTTTTTCTTCATCGTCACTGTCCTCCTGTCAGATATGCTTATAATATTGCAAGAATATTATAGCACAGCAACCGGTCCTTTACCAGATAAAAAAGGAAAAAAATCAGTGACTTTTCGGCCCAGACCGGCATGCGGAGACTGCCGCCCGTTTTCTTTCCGGCGATTTCTTTCAAGCTTTTCTTTCAGGTGTTGCGGCAGCGGCGGATTTGTGCTATAGTGTGCCGGTCAAAATTATTATTGTTTTACGCGGCAGCCAGCCGCGGGAAAGGACTTTCATGAAGAACACTGAGAAAACCATGGACAAAATCGTCGCCCTGTGCAAGAACCGCGGCTTTATCTTCGCGGGAAGCGAAATCTACGGCGGCCTTGCCAACACCTGGGACTACGGCCCTCTGGGCGTGGAGCTGAAGAACAACGTCAAGCAGGCCTGGTGGCAGAAGTTTGTCCGTGAAAACCGCTATAACGTCGGTCTGGATGCCGCGATTCTGATGAATCCGCAGACCTGGGTCGCCTCCGGGCATCTGGGCGGCTTTTCGGACCCTCTGATGGACTGCCGCGAGTGCCACGAGCGCTTCCGCGCCGACAAGGTCATTGAGGACTGGTGCGGACAGACCGGCTTTGAGCTGCCGAAGCCCATCGACGCCTTCTCTCAGGCGGAGATGAAGGCCTTCGTCGAGGAGCACAGCATCCCCTGCCCCAGCTGCGGCAAGCACAACTTCACCGATATCCGTCAGTTCAACCTGATGTTCAAGACCTTCCAGGGCGTCACCGAGGACGCCAAGAACACGGTCTATCTCCGTCCGGAGACCGCCCAGGGCATCTTCACCAACTTTGTGAATGTCCAGCGTACCACCCGCCGCAAGCTGCCCTTCGGTATCGCCCAGATCGGCAAGAGCTTCCGCAATGAGATCACGCCGGGCAACTTCATCTTCCGCGTCCGCGAGTTCGAGCAGATGGAGCTGGAGTTCTTCTGCGAGCCGGATACGGACCTCGAATGGTTTGATTACTGGCGCAGCTTCTGCCGCAGCTTCCTCCTCACCATCGGTCTGAAGGAGGAGAACCTTCGCCTGCGTGATCACGATCCCGCGGAGCTGGCCTTCTATTCCAAGGCCACGACGGACTTTGAGTTCCTCTTCCCCTTCGGCTGGGGTGAACTCTGGGGCGTCGCCGACCGCACGAACTATGACCTCTCCCGCCATCAGGAGACCTCCGGTCAGGACCTGACCTACTATGACCAGGAGAAGAACGAGCATTATATTCCCTACGTCATCGAGCCCTCCCTCGGCGTCGAGCGCACCGTTCTCTCGGTCCTTGTCGACGCCTACGACGAGGAGGTTGTCGGCCAGGACAAGAAGGGCAAGGACGACGTACGCACCGTTCTGCGTCTGCATCCCGCTCTCGCACCCTTCAAGTGCGCGATTCTCCCCCTGTCCAAGAAGGACGTTCTCACCGGCCCCGCCATGGAGCTCTATCAGGAACTCTCGAAGGACTTCATGTGCGACTACGACGAGACCGGCTCCATCGGCAAGCGGTATCGCCGCGAAGATGAGATCGGAACCCCGTTCTGCATCACCTTCGACTTCAACACCGTCGGTACCGACACCGACCCCGCCGACCACTGCGTCACGGTCCGCGAGCGCGACAGCATGCAGCAGGTCCGTATCCCCATCGGCGAAGTGAAGCAGTATATCGCCGAGCGCATCCGGCTCTGATTGGGAGTCCAGACAATGAAAAACGGTTTTGTCAAGGCTGCCGCCGTCTCGCCCGTCATCCGTCTGGCAGACACTTCGTATAACGCTGAACGCGTGATCGAGGCAATCCGCTGTGCCGAGGCCGGCGGGGTCCGGGTTCTGGTTTTCCCGGAGCTGACTCTGACCGGCGTAAGCTGCCGCGATCTTTTCACCCACCGCGTTCTCCTCGAGGGCGCGGAGAAGGCGCTTCTGAAGGTTGCGGAGGCCACTCGGGGGACCGACATGCTGGTCTTTGTCGGGCTGCCTCTCGCCCACGGCGCCAGGGTCTTCAGTGTCGGCGCCGCGCTGTATGACGGAGAGATCCTCGGTCTTGTCCCCAACGAAGCGCCGTCGGATCCGCGCTTCTCCGCTCCCGAGTCCGGCGAGGCCTGCGAGGTTGAGCTGGATGGCTACGGTCTGGTGACGCTCTCCTCCGACCTGCTCTTCTGCCACGGGGCGCTGCGCGATCTGCGCGTCGCCGTCGAGGTCGGCGCTGGCCTCGACCGATTCCTGAGTCCCGCCGCCCGCCATGCCGAGGCCGGCGCGACCGTAATCGCCCAGATGGCCGCCTTTCCCGAGACTGTCTGCTCCCGGGACGAAGCAGAGCTTAACGCCCGTTACGAATCCCGTCAGTTCCGCTGCGGCATGCTGCTCGCCGCCCCCGGTCGGGGCGAGAGCACGACGGACCGGGCCTGGTCCGGGCTCTGCCTGATCGCCGAGGACGGGAAGCTCCTCGCCGCAGAAGAAGGCATTGCCGACCTCACAGAGGCCGTCAAGAGCAGAACCAGCGAGGAGGCTGCACAGGCTGCCGACAGCGCTGCGGAAGCCGCGGAGGACGGCACCGTCATAGTACTCTCCGAGATCGACGTCGAGCATATGACCACGCTTCGACGGGCGACCGGCTGCTTTGACCTCTCCTCTGATTACATGGCTGTCAGCTGGGGCGACCGTCTCAGCGAGACAGCGCTCAGCCGCAGATATCTCATGCATCCGCATCTTCCCGAGACCGCGGAGGAGCTGCCCGGCTGCTGCCGGCGCATGCTGGACATCCAGGTCTCCGGTCTGGTCCGCCGTATGGAATACGCAGGTCTGGACCACTGCGTCGTCGGCATCTCCGGCGGTGTGGATTCCACCCTTGCGGTGATGGTCAGCGCCATGGCCGTCCGGCGCATGGGGCTCCCCGCCTCAAACGTCGTCGCCTGCACGCTTCCCTGCTTCGGCACCTCCTCCCGTACGAAGTCCAACGCCATTGTCGTCGCCGAGCAGCTTGGTGCGGAGGTCCGTGTCATCGACATCGGCAAAGCCGTATATCAGCACTTTGACGATATCGGCCACGCGCACGACGACTATTCCATCGCCTACGAGAACGCCCAGGCGCGCGAGCGCACCCAGGTGCTGATGGACATCGCCAACAAGTGCAACGGCCTCGACGTCGGCACGGAGGATCTCAGCGAGTTCATCGACGGCTGGTGCACCTACAACGGCGACCACACCAGCATGTATGACGTGAACATGGGCCTCACCAAAACGCAGGTCCGGGCCAATGTCCGTTATGTCGCGGACACCACGGAGGACCGCGTTCTGAAGGCCGCCCTCTATGACGTGCTGGAGTGCCCCGTGACACCGGAGCTTCTGCCCATCCATGACGACCAGATCGAGCAGAAGAGCGAGGAGGCGGTCGGCTCCTACAGCCTGCAGGACTTCTTCACGCACAAGATGCTGATCTGCGGCTTCACCCCCTCCAAGACCTTCCGGCTCGCGAAGCTGGCCTATGCGGGTGAGTTCACTGACGAGGAGCTCGTCCGCTGGCTCACCAGCTACTGCAGACGCCTCTTCAGCCAGCAGTTCAAACGCAGCTGCCTGATGGACGGTCCCGCGGTCGAGACCTTCAGCGTCTCTCCCCGCGACGGTTTTCTGATCCCCTCCGACGCGGAGAGCACCCTGTTCCTGCAGGATCTGGAGTCCGTCACCGTCTGATCTGCCGCACAGGATCGGGTCTGCACTGCCGTTTCCGGCGGTGCAGACCTCTTTGCATTCCGTATCCGCAGGCTTTCTCCGAGTTTTTTATGGTCGGAGGCGCTTTCTCTCTTGCACTTTCAGCGAAATATGTTATACTTGTATAAAGACGTCCGGTACGTCAACACAACAGTTTATTCATTATTCACAAGGAGGCATCTATGCTTACAAACGAGTATCTGAAGCGGGTCTATGCCGAAGTCGAAAAGCGCGACTCTCACGAGCCGGAATTTCTCCAGGCGGTTCTGGAGGTTTTCGAGTCTCTCGAGCTCGTGATCGACAAGCATCCCGAGTGGGAAAAAGCAGCACTGATCGAGCGCTTTGTCGAGCCGGAGCGCGTGATTGAGTTCCGCGTCCCCTGGGTAGACGACAACGGCGACGTGCACGTCAACCGCGGCTATCGCGTCCAGTACAACAGCGCCATCGGTCCTTACAAGGGCGGTCTTCGTTTCCATCCCAGCGTGAATCTCTCGGTCATCAAGTTCCTCGGCTTCGAGCAGATCCTGAAGAACAGCCTCACCACCCTTCCCATGGGCGGCGGCAAGGGCGGCTCCGACTTTGACCCGAAGGGCAAGAGCGATGCCGAGGTCATGCGCTTCTGCCAGAGCTTCATGACAGAGCTCTACCGGCACATCGGCCAGTTCACCGATACGCCTGCCGGAGACATCGGCGTCGGTGCTCGTGAGGTTGCCTACATGTACGGCCAGTACAAGCGGATCGTGGACCGCTTCGAAGGCGGCGTCATCACCGGCAAGGGCCTGACCTTCGGCGGTTCTCTCGCCCGGACCCAGGCCACCGGCTACGGGCTCTGCTACTTCTCGGCCGAAGCGCTGAAGCACCTGAAGAACGACAGCTATGAGGGCAAGACCGTCATCGTCTCCGGTTCCGGCAACGTCGCGCAGTACTGTGCCGAGAAGGTCACCCAGCTTGGCGGCAAGGTCGTCGCCATGAGTGATTCGCAGGGCTATGTCTACGATCCCAAGGGCATCGACCTGCCGAAGCTCTTCGAGATCAAGCAGAAGCGCCGCGCCCGCATCAGCGTCTACGCCGACGAGGTTCCCGGCTCCGAGTATCATGCCGGCTGCCGCGACATCTGGAATGTCAAATGCGACATTGCCCACCCCTGCGCCTCCCAGAACGAGATGGACGAAAAGGGTGCGCAGGCGCTGGTCGACAACGGCTGCATGGCGGTCTTCGAGGGCGCCAACATGCCTCTGACCCCCGAGGCCATCGCGGTCGTACAGTCCAACGGTCTCCTCTACAGCCCGGGCAAGGCCTCCAACGCCGGCGGCGTTGCCACCTCCGGTCTCGAGATGAGCCAGAACTCCATCCGCATGAGCTGGAGCTTTGAGGAAGTCGACGAGAAGCTGCAGGGCATCATGAAGAACATCTACAAGGCCTGCTATGACGCCTCCGTCGAGTGCGGCAAGCCGGGCGACCTGATGGTCGGCGCCAACGTCGCCGGATTCCTGAAGGTTGCCGAGGCCATGATGGCCCAGGGCATCGTGTAAGTTCTCCGCCTCACATATGTTTTCGGGAGACCGCGGGAGCGGTCTCCTTTTTCGCGTGCACAGATGAAAATAATTCGTGCATTCTTCCCTCAGCTGTGTTATACTGTCTCCCGCGCTTACGATTTGCGCAATACCTCCGAAGGCGGTTTTTATGAATTTTGTTGTACTGGACCTGGAGTGGAACCAGGCCATGAGCTCCAAGTCCGAGGTTTTCAATCATCTGCCGATCCATCTCCGGGGCGAGATCATCGAGATCGGCGCAGTGAAGCTCAACCCCGATCTCTCGGTCGGAGACGAGTTTACCGTTGACGTCAGGCCGGTCTGGTTCCGGCGCATGCACCACAAGGTCCGGAAGATCACCGGCTTTGACCGGGACCGTCTGGCCCACGGGCTCAGCTTTCCGGACGCAGTGGAGAAGTTCCGCAGCTGGTGCGGAGACGATGTGACCTTTCTCACTTGGGGCTGGGACGACCAGGGGATCTTTGAACAGAACATCATCATCCATGACCTGGACTGGGACTGGGTCGCCGGCTGGGTCAACCTGCAGATGATCTACAACCTTCAGACCGGCGGAGACAAGAACCAGAAGTCCCTCGCCAGTGCCATGGAGCACTTCGGGATCGAGCAGACCCGCGTCGCCCACGACGCGCTCGGCGACGCTTACAACACTGCTCTTGTCACCACCCATCTCGACATGGAGGAGGGCATGCGTCTCTATCCTGAGGCGGAGGAGATTCTGGCCCGGCGCATGCCGAACTACAAGCCCCCTTCCGATGTCGCTCCGCAGCAGGAGGCGCTCCTGCATGATATTCTCCCCGCTTTCGAATCCAAAGCCGACGCCTTTGCCGACGCCAAGCAGCACGGTCTGGTCTGTCCGGTCTGCGGCAGCCCTCAGGAGGGCAGCAAGTGGATCAGCCAGAGCGACGGCCGGTATATGAATCTCTTCTCCTGCGCCGAGCACGGCGCGTTTCTCTCCCGGATCCGGCTGAAGAAGGATCCCGACAACGAGCTCTGGTCCGCGAGCCTTCTGCTCTATGACGCAGACGACGAGACCCAGGACTTCTACCGCTCCAAGCTCTCCCAGACACGCCGCCGTGGCCGCGGCCGCAGCCCGAGAAAAAACCGTCCCGCATGACAGCGGGGCTCATAAGACAGTTTTGAAGAAAACAGATTTGGGTATCTGTCTGACAGGGTTGGAACAAAGAAAAAGGGGCTGTCTCAAAAGGCAGCCTCGGAAAAAAAGAGTAAAATAACGGCAGCCGTCCCTTGAAAAAGGGGCGGCTGTCGGCTTAATATTAGGTTGTGAATCATAACAAAAAGCAGGTAGATTATACCCTGTATGAGGC